>NC_011761.1:340000-643125 GCF_000021485.1 Acidithiobacillus ferrooxidans ATCC 23270 | reverse complement strand
TTGAGCACCGTGGCCAGCCCGCCGCGGGTCACGTCGCGGATGCATCGGGTGCCCGGCGCCGCCGCCAGCAGTGCGGCGATAATCCCGTGCAGGGGCTGGCAATCGCTCTCCACATCCGCGTCCAGGGCCAGATCGCCGCGCGCCTTCAAAATGGCGGCGCCATGATCCCCCAAGTGGCCATTCAACAGCAGTTGGTCACCCGGTCGGATCCGGGCGATCTCCAGATGGACGCCCTTCGGGATGATTCCGATGCCGGCGGTGTTGATGAACAGCTTGTCCGCGCTGCCCCGGGGCACCACTTTGGTGTCCCCCGTGACGATCCTGACCCGCGCCGCCTGTGCCGCCCGCGCCATGCTGCACATCATCTTCTCCAGAATGGTGAAGGGCAGACCCTCTTCCAGGATCAGGGAGCAACTCAGCACGATGGGCCGTGCGCCGCCCACCGCCAGATCGTTTACGGTACCATTGATGGCCAGCGTGCCGATGTCGCCGCCCGGAAAGCTGAGGGGATCGACGACGTAGGAATCCGTGGTGAAGGCGATCCGGCCACCGTTCCCAAGGACTTCCGGTACATCGATGCGGGCCTGATCCTCCAGCGGCGTGGCACTGGAGGCACCCAGGGCGGGCAGAATCAATCCTTCGATCAGATCCCGCATGGCCTTGCCACCACTGCCATGGGAAAGATTGACCACATCACCATGGGGTCTTTTGACGCGCGGTTGCGGATTTGCAGCCATCAGGACACCTCCTCTGCCGTAGCGGGAACCTCTCCCGGCATCTTTCCATAATTGAAGTAGGCGGCACATGCCCCTTCCGAAGAAACCATCAAGGAGCCCAGCGGGGTTTCCGGGGTGCATGCGACGCCAAAGACCTTGCATTCCCAAGGCCTTATGACCCCTTTGAGCACCTCTCCGCACTGACACGCCTTGGGGTCGGCAATGGACAGATTGGGTACGGTAAAGCGGCGCTCGGCGTCGAAGGCGGCAAAGCGATTGCGGATCCTCACGCCGGAGTGGTCGATGGAGCCGAGCCCCCGCCACTCGAAGTACTCGCGGATCTCGAACACTTGCTGGACGGCGTCGAGTGCCTGGGTGTTGCCGGCTTCGGGAACGATCCGCGCGTACTGGTTTTCCACCGCGCAGCGCCGCTCGGCCAGTTGTTTCAGCAGCATCCACAGGGACTGCAGGATGTCCAGAGGCTCGAACCCTGCGATCACCACGGGTTTGTGGTAATGCCCGGCGATAAAGTGATAGGGATGGGTACCGATCACCATGCTGACATGGCCGGGGCCCAGGAAACCGTCCAGCTCCATATCGGAGGAGTCGAGAATGGCCTTGATGGTGGGCAGCGTCGTGATGTGATTGCAGAATACGGAAAAATTGGCCACCCGCTGGCGTTCTGCGGCGAGAATGGTCAGCGCCGTCGCCGGCATGGTCGTTTCAAAACCGAGACCGAAAAACACCACTTCCCGGTCCGGGTTATCTCTGGCGATGGCCAGCGCATCCAGCGGCGAATAGACCATCCGCACATCAGCGCCCGTGGCCTTGGCCTGCAGCAGGCTCTTGCGCGAGCCGGGAACCCGCATGGCGTCGCCGAAGGTGGTGAATATCACCTCCGGATACTCGGCAATGGTCACGCAATCATCCACCCGGCCCATGGGCAGCACGCAGACCGGACAACCCGGCCCATGCACCAGCTCCACGGAGGGCGGCAGCATCTGCTCGATACCGTATTTGAAAATGGTATGGGTGTGGCCACCGCAAAACTCCATGAGTTGTAACGGCCGGTTCGCGGTGGCCGGGATCAGCGCCGCCAGCCTTTGAATATCCTTGACCAGATAGCGGGCCTTTTCGGGATCCCGGAACTCATCCACGTAACGCATCTTCGGTTACCTCCGCCCGCAAGTCTCCGCGCCGGTCTGCCAGGATGGTATGCACCAGGTCCCAGAGTATGTGAAAGGTCGTGACGTGGCATTCCTGGATACGGTGGATGCTGTCCGTCGCCACCACCAAGAGGTGGTCCACCAAGCCGCTTGCCTGCATCTCACCCCCCTGCATGCCGGCAAGGCCGAAGGTCACCATGCCGGTTTCCCGGGCCTTCCGGTAGGCGGCCATGAGATTGGCGGAGTTGCCACTGGTCGAAAAGCCGAACAGCGCATCCCCCGATCTTGCCAGGGCCGTCAGTTGCCGTAAAAACACATGCTGAAAACCCACGTCATTACCGACAGCGGTCAGCATGGCCCGGTCACTCACCAGACTGTGCGCCGCCAGGGCCGGGCGGCCCGTGGTAACGGGATGCATGAACTCCACCGCCAAGTGGTCCGCATCACAGGAGGAGCCGCCGTTACCCATGGTGTAGAGCATGCCGCCTCTCTGATAAACCGCAGCCAGGGCCGCCGCCATGGAAACCAGCGCCTCCGCATGCGCGGCAAAAAACTGCGCCTTGACGTTCCGGCTTTCGGCGGATTTCTGCCGCACAGACTCCAGCAGCGCCATCTTTTCCCGCTGCGGATTTTTGGCTTGACCGTGCAGAAAAGGATAGAGCTCCTGCAGAGGATCCATCATTGCACCTCCTGGCGATTACGCCATGGGACCTGTTGGCGCGGACTCCCGCATACGATCCATTTCCAGTTGAGCTTCACCCAGTTGCGTCAGCACATCCAGCGTCAGGGCTGCCTCCTCCGCGCTGATGCGGCTCATGGCAAAACCCACATGCACCAGCACCCAGTCACCGACACAGGACTCCGCGGGGTGCCCCGCATCGGTAATGCAGGCGATATTGACCTCCCGCCGTACCCCGTTGATTGCCACCTCCGCTCTTCGTTCACGCGCACTGATGATTCTCGTGATCTGACCCGGAATACCTAGACACATGGCTCATGCCCTCCTGCAATAGGATGTTGACCAGCGACGATTTGAGCGGCCGCCACCACAGCCTGCCCAAAAGCCAGGCCGCCGTCATTGGCGGGGATCAGATGCGGAATGAGAACCTCCAGCCCCTGGGATTCCAGAGCCTCCCGGGTTGCCCGCAGCAGGGTCAGATTCTGAAAAACACCCCCGGATAAAGCGACGGTGGACGTCCAGGGCGTAGCACCCAGGGCCTCCCTGAGCAACTGCGCCAAGCCGGCGGCGAAGCCTTTGTGGAAGCGCGCGGCAACGGTCGCCACCGGAACCCCGCCCTGGAGATCGCCCAGCAGAGGCTGCCACAGGGTTCGCGGATCCATTTGAATGAAGCCCTTTTCGCTTTCGGCGATGCCGAAAGGATAGCCCGGCTCCGAGGCGTCCCCCATGATAGACGGATCGACGCATGCCTCCAGCAGCATGGCCGCCTGCCCTTCATGACTCACCCGGTCCATGCACAGGCCACAGACCGCGCTGACGGCGTCAAACAGCCGCCCGGCAGAACTGCAGAGCGGCGTGCAGATATTCCTGTCCCGCATGTGCAACAACTGTGCGACCGGCTTTTCGACAAGGTATTCCACGATGGCCAGATCGGCGAATCGTTGGCGTGCCACGGACCAGCCGAAGGCGTCCGCAAGCTGTACAAAGGCGTTGCGCCACGGTTCACGCATCGCGAGACCACCCCCCGGCAGGGCGGAAGGGCGCAACCCACCCAGGTGGCGAACTTCGCGGTAACTCACCTGCAAGCACTCACAACCCCACCAAGCGCCCCCATCGCCCAGACCCATACCGTCCAGAGCCAGGGCGATGACCGGCGGATGTTCCAGCGGCAGGCCATGTTCCGCCATGACCGCGGCAATATGGGCGTGATGGTGTTGCACGGAAATCAGGGGGAGATCGCCCTCCTCCGCCATCTCCACCCCCCACTTGCGCGACAGATATTCGGGATGGCGGTCCACCACGACGGCCTTGGGCACATGCTGGAAGAGCCGGGCGTAGAGGGCGAGATTCCGGACAGTGTCGTCCCAGACCGCGGCCTGTTCGAGATCGCCCATGTGCTGGGAAAGGATGGCTTGTCCGTCCTTGATCAGACAGAAGGTGTTCTTGAGCTCCCCACCCAGCGCCAGCAGGTCCGGCGACGCTCCGAAACCCGCGGGCAGCGGCAACGACTCCGGCGCGTAGCCACGCCCCCGGCGCAGAATCATGGTGTCGTCTCCCGCCATCTGCACCACAGAATCATCGACGCGGTTGATGATCGCCCGGTCATGGGTCAGCATCCAGTCGGTCACTCCCCGCAGCGCCCGGACGGCGGCCGCGTCGTCAGTGACCTGTGGAGCATCCGAGAGATTGCCGCTCGTCAGGACGATCGGTCGGTCCATCCGGCGCATCAGGAGATGGTGCAGGGGGGTATAAGGCAGCATAAACCCGAGCCGCCGCATCCCCGGCGCAATGCCGGGCGCCAGGGAGTCGTTGTCCAGACGGTTCAGCAGCACGATGGGCGCCTGATGAGACTGCAGCAACTTCTCCTCTGCGCGGCTCACGTGCGCATAGCGACGCACGACCTCCAGATCCCTGGCCATCAACGCCAGGGGCTTATGGGGACGGTGTTTGCGCAGGCGCAAGCCGGACACCGCACGGTCATTCGTGGCATCGCAGGCGAGATGAAAACCGCCGAGCCCTTTGATGAGCACGATTTCCCCACACTTGAGGAGGTTGGTCGCCGCGTCCACCGCGTCCAGTTGGGTATACCGGTCGGCACTGACCGCGTGGCCATCGAGCCGGACGAGCCGGGCCTTCGGGCCGCAGGCATGGCAGGCCACCGGTTGCGCGTGGAAGCGCCGGTCTTCCGGATTTTCGTATTCGGCACGGCAATCCCTGCAGAGCGGAAAGACGCCCATGGAGGTATGGGCGCGGTCATAGGGGATGTCTTCGAGGATCGAAAAACGCGGACCACAGTGCGTGCAATTGGTGAAAGGGTAACGATAACGCCGATGGAAGGGGTCGAAAATCTCCCCCAGGCAGGCGGGACAGGTAGCGGCGTCCGGCACCGCTCCCGTATGTACGTGCCCGGAGCGGCTGGTACTGATCCCGAAAGGTCCCTCAGGAGGGTCTTCGCGCAAAGATCCGCGGACCACCTCGTCAATGCGCGCGAGGGGGGGGTGTTCGTCGCGCAGGCGGGTCAAAAATCGATCCCGCTCCGTTGCAGGCCCCCAGATCCGGATCAGCACCCCTTCTCCATCGTTGCACACATCGCCCGACAACCCGCAGTCGCGGGCAATGCGCCAAACCGCAGGACGGAACCCAACGCCCTGAACCAGTCCGCGCACCCGGACTTCCTCGCCCAGGGTTGCGACCCGGTCCGCGGGGGAATTCATGGCCGCCTGTCCCAAAGCAGCACGCGGTTGTTACCCGAGTCGGCGATGATCACGCTCCTTCCCGCAGCAGAAATCCCATAAGGCCAGCACAGCGTATTGCGCCCCACCACGCCCCAGCGGTTGTCCCCCTTGTGCTGGAAACCATCCTGACCGGCGAGGGTGCGTGCCGAAGCGCCCGTCAATAGATCGTCCGCCTGCCAGCCCAGCAGCCGGCTGTTGGCCGTATCCGCCACGATCAGCCAGTTTCCCGTGGCGGTCACCCCATAGGGCATATTGAAGCAGGCCGCATTGGGGAAATAATTACCGCGATTGTGGGCGTTCTGAGCAAAATCAGGCTGTCCGAGAACCATATCGGCCGCCTGACCATTGCGCTGTGGCGCCCCACGCCAGAGCAGCACCCGGTTGTTCCCCGCATCCCCCACGACCAGCCAATCCCAGAAATGGGTTACCGCATGGGGCCAGCGCATGCTCATGGCGTCGGCTTCGTGACCTCCGTTCTCGTCCCGGCAATGAAAATCCGCCTGGCCCAGGACCCCGTCCGCGGGTTGTCCTTTTTCCGTGGGAATGCCCTCCCACCAGAGGACGCGGCGGTTACCCGAATCCGCGACATAGAGCCGGGCACCATCCCAAAAGACCCCATAAGGCCAGTATAAGGTGGACGCGGATGGTTGGGGCGCACCGCGATTGATTTCCGCCGACACAAAATCGGTTTGGCCGAGAACCAGATCCGCCGGAACATGGCTTTCATGAGGTACTTCATACCAGATCAGCACCCGATGGTTCCAGACGTCCGCCACCGCCATCCCATTGCCAACCGGACAGATCCCGGTGGGAACATTCAGTGATGCCGCGCCGACAGGGCCGTGGGCGTTGCGCCCCCCGTCCCGTTCAAAATCTGGCTGACCAATGAGCCAGGTGGCAGGTTGGCCATCGGCTTCGGGTAGCGTGGGCCACCCCAGCAAGCGATGATGGCCGGTATCAGCCACCCAAAGGGATCCGTCAGCCATGAGGCTGGCACCACGCGGGCCGAAAAGCGTCTGCGCGGAAGGAACGACAGGTACGACGACCCCCCTGGGCCGTACCTGCTCCCCCAGGATGACCCTTGCCCCCGCCCCAACCAGCAACTGCTCCGAAGGGATGGCGGCTGGCCGGTTCCGGATAGCGGCACTCAGGGGATGGGTATATTCAGTCATGATCCTTCCTCACCTGGATCTCGCCGTCGACCACCCGCACCGCCCAGGGCTCCAACTGGACCTCGGGTATCGTCAGACATTCCCCGCTCTCCAACGCAAACTGGAATCCGTGATGCGGACAGGTCAGAACCCCGGCCGGATCCACTTTCCCCTCTTCGAGGGGCATACCCAGATGGGCGCAGGCATTGCGGTAACAGTGCACATCTCCATCCGGATCGCGCCAGAACAGCAGGGCATCGGAAAGCACTTCCCGGGCGAGCAGGCTATTTCGCGGCAGATCCTCCAGCCGCATGGCCGGCAGCCAGGGATGACGCCCGCCAATGGCGAAGGGGCTGATACGCTGTTCAGACCCTTCCCCGGTCAGCGCGGTGGCGGCGTACTGCCGACCCGCCGTTTCAATATGGCGTATTTCCGGGCAGGCATCGCGAATCGCTTTCTCCACCCCATCCGACAAGGTCAGCGAGGAAGACGGGCAACCGTGACAAGACCCCAGCAGGCGCAAAATCACGGTATCGGGTAGACGCAGCTCGACCAGCTCGACATTGCCGCCATGTCCTTCCAGCCCCGGCCGCACGCTGTCCAGCGCGGCTTCGATACGTTCCTGTAGGGAGGGCCGAACCAGACCCAGCGTCCGCAACACCGCGTAGACGTACGGATCCGCGGCGGCTTCCCGCAAGCCGGTGGCACCCTGCGGAGCACTCTGTACGGTACGGATAAGACGCCGCAGGCATTCTCTATACATCGCCTCCCAGCCATCGCGCAGTGCCAGCACCGTTCTTTGCTGCGTTTCATCCCATCCCTGCACGATTTTTTCGAGGCTGCCCAATCTGGCGATATCTTCCGTCAGGGTATCTGCTTCCCTGCGTCCAATGTCATCCGGCACGGGTGACGTAGCCATGTCATGCGTACTTCAAATTCACGAAAAGGAAGGGCTGCAGGGCGCCACACAGGGCGCCGGCAACCAGACAATCCACCAGATACGGAATGCCGGCGAAATGTCCGGCAACGACGACCACGGCAGCCAGGAGACTGTTGGCCGTCAGCAGCATCAGGACCAATCGGGTATCCCTGAAAAGCTTTCCGCGCAGGAACAATCCCGCCGAGTTCCATATCATGTCCCACATAACATCCTCCTGTTGGTATACCCTGGCTTCAGATCAGTACAAGGATGATCGTGCCCAGGACCAGCCCGGGAATGACAGGCATCGCTCCGTACATGCCCCCCATCATCGCCGCCAGCTTGTTATCGCCCAGCTTTTTGCCACAGATCAGCGCCCCCGACACGGCTCCCGCCAACACCCCGACCAATCCACCCAGCAAAATCCATAAAATGGCGATCGCCTGTATATGCTGACCGTCGAATGCGTCCAGTGCCGACATAGGTGCTCTCCGATATTTTTCCAGTTAATGTACAGATCCCTGTTCGCGTACCAGTGCCAGGGTTTCGTCCAGGGCCACGCGGACCAGTGCTGATTTATCCAGTTCTCCCGTTTCCGTGAAGATCTTTTCCGCGGTTTCATACAGTCTGACCGCCTCACCCAGATTCCGGACGTTGCCCAGTTCCGGGTTTTCCGGGTCGTCGGGCAGGTTCCGCAGCGCATTGGCCATATTGCTGATGGTGTTTGCATATTCGCCCGGCCGCTCTTTGGGAGTCCGCACCCGCAACGCCTCCCGATAGGCTTCCAGAGCACGCAGATTATTTTCGACCGGATGCGCGCTGCTGCTGTACTGCAGAGCATTACCGAGGTTGTTTTGCAGCATGGCGTACTCCGCCGGATGTGCATCGAGGGTGATGGCACGCAACGCGGACTCGTAGGATTGCACGGCCAGGGCCTCACGCATTCTGGAAGTCTCATCACCCATGGTCATGGACAGATAGGCGGTGGCCAGATTGTTGTGGAGGATCGCGTATTCACGCGGGAATTTATCCGCGGTAAAAACCCGCAAGGCGCTGTGGTACTTCCGTACGGCATCCGGGAACGGCGCCTTCCCCGCCACGGCGAGCCCCTGTAAGGCCAGTCCCTCGTTCATCTCGGCTTCGGCAGCCTCTTCGGCGTTTCCCAGGGTCTGCAGCACTGGCAACGCACCGCGCAGGCAAGCGACAGCCTCTTCGAGCACCCCGGTATCGCCGGGCGTCGCCAGCAAGGCGGTCGCCTGTCCGGCCAGGAGCCGCGCACGTAGCAGGGTGTCCTCATCCGGGCAGACCTGTAAACCTTCTTTGTATAGGTGGTTGACCTGTTCGAGGTCCTCCGGTCGGCGCGGGCGCCGTTGCAGACCCAGGGCGATCTCCATGAGCATTTCCGCACGTTCGCCGGCCGGAATGGTGTCATCCCGGGCGGTTCTCAAGGCGACCTGGTATTCCGTTTCTGCCAAAGTCCCGGACATGAAAGACCCCCGAATGAAACACGAAATGTAATGTTTATTTGCAATCTCAGTGTAGCGCAGGAAATGGATCTGTCAAGAATAATTACATATATGATAAGTTACTTATCAAGCGATTCCGGGCATAGCTGTCTCGTCTGCCACGCTCCCTGTTCCGGCATCCACAGAAAGGAAAGAACCCCCTCGAAGTTCTCCGCCAGTTCATGATCCCGCAGGAAGAGGCGGAGATCGACCACGCGGTCACCGGCAAGGTTGCGCTGCTTCAGCAAAAAGCCGCCGACGGTACCAGGATGCAATGGGATCAAATGCAAACATGGCGATCGCCAGAGCACGGCAACCGCCAGGAGACCGGCCATGGTACCGCGATAGGCGGGCGCGGGAATAAATAGGTACCCGTCTTTCAACAGGAGATTTACGACCCTGTCAGTCATGGGGTCGCTTCCGCCTCGGCCAACGCCGCTTTCACCTGGGCCAATACTGCGGGGATCGCCCCCTCCACCGGTGGAGTGAGCCCGTCGCCGAAACCGAAATCGGTGCCTTCCACCAGAAAGACGGTCACCCGCTCGGGGAATCGCTCTCCAAACAGGCGTTTTCCGGCATAAAGCGCATGTTCCCAGCGAAAGTCGTGCAATGTGAGGGTAGGGGTATGGGGCAATTCCAGCTCACTGCCAGGCAACCTGAACACCGATCCCGGATCGCTACCCGTCCGGCATGCATCCACAATGATGAGCTGCCGACAATCGCGGGCCTTGAAAATCACGTCCATGCCGGATGTGCCCGCATCATGGAGGGCGATATCTGCGGACAGGGGATCCAGCGCGCCCCGCAACCGCTGAATAACCGTGATACCGACCCCGTCATCGCGTCGGTACAAGTTGCCGCATCCCACCACCACGCGCATGACTAAATTCGCCACAACCGACAGGACCAGTCGGGCCTGACCGGTAACATCAATTCAGGAAGCGCGCAGAACTGCCGGTGCGAAAGGAAATACATACACGTTTCGCACGCTTGCTCAATACCCTCGGCTGCATAAGGATGCAGCGTGAATCCGGCTATCCCGACACGTTTGGCGATCTCTTCCGCCGGTACATTCTGCAAACGCGTCAGCACCGATTGTTGCATCTCCAGATCGTACGCACGCGGTTCCGCTTCGGTACGCAGGCCAGCGAGCAGCAATTTTTCCAGTTGCGCACGTATCAGCGCGTCCTCCGGGAATTCTTCCATGGTTTGCATATCCAGATACCCCCTTGCCTAGATGCGCCACAGGCGGCACCACCAGTCCGGCTCTACCGGAACGTCCAGTTCCGGCAGGTCACACCAGCGGCGGTGGTTGAGATAATACATGCACTCCTGGCAACGCTGCTGATCTTCTCCCATGGGATAATCCGTAAAACCGCCAATCACCAGTTTTTTCTCCAGATCCGACCCCGCCTCTTCGCGGATACGCTGCAATAGTTGCGCGAAAGCATTACTGTCTTCGGGAAATGGGGTGATCTCTGTCTTCAGTCCCGCTTTGAGCATGCTGGCGATTTGTGCCCGTAATGCGTCCTCTTCCTGTGCCATGTGATTCATGATGACCCTGCCTTTCCCGATTCAAGCGGCTGAATTTTTGGGGGCCGGACACCGCAGTCCGGTATCCGACCCTTTTTAGACCATACGGCTCAGGCAGTGCGGAAACGTGCGAGCTCCTTTCCGGACTTGGCATCATGGGCATGCACCGTGCAGACCAGACAGGAATCGAACGAACGGGCCACATGCCCGACCTCCACCGGATCCGCCGGATTCGTGATAGGCGTGCCAACCAAAGCCTCTTCGATGGGACCACGGCCGCCCTGCGCATCATGGGGGCCCACATTCCAGGTGGTGGGAGCGATGATCTGGTAATTGCTGATCTTGCCACCCTTCACCTCGATCCAGTGCGCCAGGGCGCCGCGCATGGCCTCCGTGGCACCCCACCCCTGTCCATCCCGCTCGCGGGGCTTGATATAGAATGGCTCATTCAGGCGGAACTCACGCAGACAATGTTCGATCTGGCGATAAACCTTCACCACCTCGTGCATCCGCGCGAAATGCCGCAACCACAGACTGGGCCCCATTTTCTTGTAGACGTCCAGAATGAAGGGGTCGGAATGTTGCCAGGATTCGCCGTGGTCGCCGCCGGCGATCAGTTGCCGGGATAGGGGACCGGCTTCCATGCGCCCCAACTGCTCGTGGGCGACTTCGGTACACCAGGTGTAGGCCCCACTGAAGTCCCGATCGTTGGACTGCATCGGCCTCGTGGTCCGGTTGAAGGGATGGACGGGATTGCTTCCCTCATCGTACCAGCCGTGGGTCGTCGATTCACGGGTGAAGGACTGGTTCATGGGATGAAACTTGTCGGCCTTCGCATCGTAGACGCCCCCCTTCATGACGACGGACTGCTGCCGCGTGTCGATGGTCGGATGCTGGTAACGATCCTCATGGGGAATATAGCCCCACGAGACGTACTTGCCCAACCCCCCGCCAAACTTCATCAGCCCGACATCCTCGCTGATCCGATAATACATCCCCAGGTCGGAATCGGCGTGTTCCGGACGCTCGTTCAGCCACGCCATGAAATCATCATAGGACTTGATCTGCTCATAACGCTCCATCGAACACCCCAGCCATACCGGTTCCAGCCAGTTGGTACGGAAATACTCCAATATGGACCAGGAACGTGTAACGTCGGACAGGGTGGGCGCGCACATGACGCCGCCGGGAACCATGTAGCTGGAATGCGGCCACTGCCCGCCGAAGAGGGCATAGATTTCTACAGGCTTGCCGGAAATCGTCACGCCGATTTCGTAATTGGTGCCCGTAAATGGGGCGTAACGCCTGACCGCCTCATCGTAGAACTTACCGTGCCGATAGTTCTCATTCACCATATCGATCATGAACAATCCATAATGATGACGCGGCATGCTTTGCAGGCTTTCCACAAGCTGACCGATGTTTCTGGCCAGGATGGCGTTGCGCGGGACTTCCGTCTGCCAAGCCGTGTCCAGCGCCCAGGCGGCACAGGTCAGGTGCGAAGCGCCGCAAATACCACAGGCACGCGGCGTTACCACCAGCCCCGCCTGCGGATCCTTGTCTCTTAAAATGACCTCGAAGCCACGGAACAATTCAGCTTGCGTGTAGGCTTCGACCACCACGCCGTCCCGAATGTCCACGCGTACATCCAGATCCCCCTCAACCCGACCAACCGGGCTGATATCCAGTGTCTGTACGGCTGTTGCCATGTCAATATCTCCTCGAATATGCAATAAACAGAAATGGGTCGCTCAGCGCCTCAGACCACGAAGATGTCTTTTTCGGCCCAGGCCGGCGAAGCACTCTTGGCGGCTGCCGTAAGTTTGATATAAGCGGATTTGTCCACACCCTCTGGCAGGTCTTTCGGCACCCCCATCATGGTCTGGGTTTTGAACACACTGCCCGGCGCCAGATCGAAGAAGGGGAACTCCGGTTCGGTACAACCCAGACAGGGCATCCCCGCCCGGGTTTTGGACGACTGCCGGTTCCACAGGATGCGGTTACAGGGCGAATGGGTCATCGGGCCACGGCAGCCCAGGTCATAAAAGAGACAGCCCTTTCGCTGCCCGAATTCCGTGGCGGAAACCTTGTAGGCAAAGTGCATGTTGCGGGTACATCCCGTCTGGGTGAAGCTCTTGAAAAACGTCTTTGGACGCTGCAGATCATCCAGTTCCAGTTCTCCGGCGCGGCCTGTCGCCACCGCCACCAGTACTTGGGTGACCCAGTCCGGATGGGCGGGACAACCGGGGATATTGATGACAGGAAGCCCGGCCTTGCTCTTGAAGCCCGCCCCCAGGAAACCGCCATGCTGCTTTTTGAGGAACTGAAGTCCCTTGGAATCACTGGGGTTCGGGGCGGTCGCCGGGATGCCTCCCCATGTCGCGCAATCTCCCAACGCCACCACGAACTGGGCTGCACCTGATAACTCCTTCACCCAGTCTTTCATCGGACGACCGGCAAAGCGATTCCAGGTACCCGTACCATTGGGGGCGTTGACCACGGTACCCTCGAAAACGAATATATCCAGGGGAATTGCCCCAGACACACAATCCCGAAGCAACTTCTGAACATTGTCCCCCATGTCCATCCCGAGAGAGGGCTGCCAGAGCACGTTGATACCAAAATCCGTCACCAGATCGCAGGCGCTCGGCTCCTCCGCATTGAGAAAAGACATGGTATTTCCAGAACAGGCTCCTCCCTGGAGCCAAAGCACGTTCGCCATCGTCGTGACCTCCTCTAAAATGGTCATATGGGTACCACATGAGCCATTAAGCAGAAAGGATGCCAAACAATAATATTGTTATTGAACAACTAGATATATAAAACATGCCTGGAACGGCTTGCGTCGCTGCAAAGAAAGTTAATATACTATATGCATACTTCCTTTTCACGCCGAGGTACAGATGGAAGCAAGCCAGCGTGCGGTTCCCGCCATTTTGTTGGCCCTGATGGACGAGCAGGAAGCCCGCAACCTGAGCTGGGCACTGTCCATACACTATGAATGCATCATCGTCTCCAGCGGAGCCGAGGCGCTGGGCCTCGCCAGCACACATCATGTGGATGCCATCATCTGCGACGCACAACTGGAGGATATGTCGGGCACCCAGTGCCTCTTCGACTTCCGCACCCGGCAACCGACGGCGATAAGATTTCTGTGTGGCCTGGGTACGGACTCCGGCGAGTTTGCCGACGCCCTGCATGTGGCCGCCGTTTACGAATACCTGCGCAAGCCCCTGTTCCCCGAGCTGGTAGCCCTGAGCCTGAAGCGGGCGCTGGAATACCGTGAAATCTCCCGCGAACATCGCCAACTCACCCATGATTTATCCAGACAGCTGAAATCCAAGGCAGCAGCAGCCGACTCGAATCCAGATCAATCGCCGCACCAGTTCGACGAATTATTCTTCTGCAGTCAGGCCATGAACAAAATATGCAATCTGGCGAAGCATGCCGCAACCACGGATTTACCCATACTGATCTATGGTGAGACGGGCACCGGGAAAGAATTGCTCGCGCGCGGCATTCATTACCACAGTCATCGCCGCGAACAGATATTTCTCGCGCAAAACTGCGGCGGCGTGCCTGCAGAATTGCTCCAGTCGGAATTGTTTGGACATCGCCGCGGCGCTTATACCGGGGCGCTGAGTGATCGTCTCGGTCTGTTCTCCGCCGCGGATGGTGGCACGGTCCTGTTGGACGAAATAGAAGATATGTCCGTCTCCTTGCAGGCCAATTTGCTCCGCTTTCTGCAATCCGGCGAAGTAAAACCGCTCGGCAGCGATAAAACGCATTATTCCGATGTACGGATCATCGCCGTCACCAATGTGCCGCTCGACCAACTGGTGGAGCAGGGCAGCTTTCGGCAGGATTTGTATTATCGTTTGAAGGGCCTCGAAATCCGCATTCCGCCACTGCGTGAACGACCGGAAGACATTCGATTGCTTGCGGAACATTTTGCCAGACAATTCTCCATGAGTCTGGGTAAATCCTATGCCGGTATCGATCATGAGGCATTGAACCTGTTGCGCCAGTATCCATTCCCGGGAAACGTGCGGGAACTGGAAAATGAAATTCGCCGGACCGTAGCCCTCGCCCCATCCGGGCAACCCATCACCGCGGATCGCCTTTCCGACACGATCATCAACTACCGGAGGAAAGAGCCGGAACAGCCCACGCCGGCAACGGAAGGCGGCACATTAAAGGAACATACGGAAAGTCTGGAACGTGGCATGGTCATCTCCGCGCTGAAACGTTTCCACGGCAATCAAAGTCGTGCCGCCGAGGCGCTCGGCCTTTCCCGGGTGGGCCTGGCCAACAAAATCAAGCGTTACGCCATTGATATAGAGATCGCCTGATGCGACTGCTGACCTATCGCAGCGCAGGCCAACCGGCCTGGGTGAGCAGCAGACCATGAACCTGCAACAGCTTCGTTTCATCTGCGCGGTGGTACGCCAGAACTTCAATGCGTCGGCCGCCGCCGACAGTCTGTATACCTCACAACCGGGGGTGAGCAAACAGATCCAACTCCTGGAAGAGGAGATCAATGTGGCGCTTTTCGTGCGCAAAGGGAAGCGCATCATCGGAATGACCCCGGCGGGCGAGCAGATATTCACTTTTGCACAGCGGGTAGTCGGCGATATCGAGAATATCCGAAAAGTAGGTCAGGAGTTTTCTCAGGGCGATCGTGGGGAATTTGTGATCGCCACCACCCATACCCAAGCGCGATACAGCTTGCCCAAGGCGATAAAGACCTTTACGGAACGCTACCCAGGGGTTCAGTTGCGCCTGCGCCAGGGCAACCCTACCCAGATCGCGGAGATGCTTGCGGCGGGGGAGGCAGACGTGGCGATCGCAACGGAGTCGTTGAATTCCTACGCGGGCCTTGTCGCCCTGCCCTGTTATCAGTGGAATCGCGTCGTGATCACCCCTACCGGCCATCCGCTGCTGCAAAGCCAGCCACTGACACTGGAAGCAGTCGCCGCCTATCCCATAGTAACCTACGACCAGGCCTTTGCTGGGCGCTCCCTGATCGACAAGACTTTCGCCAATCGCGGCCTGTCCCCCAACATCGTGCTTTCCGCCATAGACTCCGACGTCATCAAGGCGTATGTGGAACTGGGGTTAGGGATAGGCATCGTCGCCAAAATGGCTTATGACCCTGTACGGGACATCAAGCTGGAGGTGATCGATGCGAGTCACCTGTTCGATCCCAGCACCACCTACCTGGCCTTGAGGCAGGGAACCTATTTACGCGGGTATCTATACACCTTCATAGCGTTATACGCGCCACACCTCGATCGCAACACGGTGGATCGGGCCCTGGATTCCACAGTTGCTTCCAGGGCGTTATTGCCGTTACCCTCCGGTTCGTGATTCAAATCCGCAAGACAGAAAATCTCAGGCGGCGCAGCCCAGTTGCAGGGCGTGGTGACGGAGGTGATCCTCCACAAAGGTCTGGACGAACCAGTAGGAATGATCATAGCCCGGATGCCGTCGCAGACGGAGTTGTTGTCCGGAAGCCTCCGCGGCGGCCTCCAGAGCCTCCGGTATCAATTGCGCCGCAAGAAAAGGATCCGCTTCCCCCTGATCCACCAGTATCTCGCTGGGGTGGGGACGCTGGCGCATCAGCACGCTGGCATCCCATTCCCGCCATTGCTCACGGTCAGGCCCCAGATAATTCCCAAAGGCTTTTTCTCCCCAGGGCACCGTACTGGGGCTACAGACGGGCGAAAATGCCGATACCGAGTGCCAGTGTTGCGGATTGCGCAAAGCGAGCACCAGTGCCCCGTGACCGCCCATGGAGTGCCCAAAAATACCCCGGCGTTCCGGAGAGGCCGGGAAATGTTCTTCGATGAAGGTAGGCAACTCATGATCAACATAACTGCCCATCCGGTAATTCCGGGTCCAGGGCAGCATTCTTGCGTTGAGATAAAACCCTGCCCCTACGCCGAAGTCCCAGCTATCAGAATCACCGGGGATGTTCAGTCCGCGGGGACTGGTATCGCAGGCGACCAGCATCAGCCCCAGTTCGGCGGCCAGACGCTGGGCGCCAGCCTTAATCATGAACGTTTCTTCAGTGCAGGTTAACCCCGCCAGGTAATACAGGGCTGGGACCAGGGCACCACCCAATGCCTGGGGCGGCTGGTACACCGCGAAATTCATGGACACCCCCGTGGCACTGGACGCATGGGCATAATAACCCATGCGTCCACCAAAGCAGCGATGCTCTTCCCGTGTTTCTAGCGGAGCCATCAATACACCACCACACTGCGAATGGATTGCCCCGTTTCCAGAAGATGGAACCCTTCGTTGATATCTTCCAGCTTGAGGCGGTGAGTGATCAGGTCGTCGATATTGATCTTCTTCTCCATGTACCAGTCGACTATTTTCGGAACGTCGGTACGCCCGCGGGCGCCGCCGAACGCACTGCCGATCCACCGCCGTCCGGTAACCAACTGGAAGGGGCGGGTCGATATCTCTTGGCCGGCGCCGGCAACACCGATGATGCAGGAAACACCCCAGCCTTTATGACAGCACTCCAGGGCCTGACGCATGACTTTTACATTACCGATGCACTCGAAGCTGTAATCCGCACCACCATGAGTCAGTTCGACCAGATGGGATACGAGGTCGCCTTCCACCTCCTTCGGATTGACGAAATGCGTCATGCCGAACTTCCGGGCTATGGCCTCCCGGGCCGGGTTGATGTCCACCCCGATGATCATGTTGGCGCCCACCAGTTTGGCGCCCTGAATCACATTCAGGCCGATGCCGCCCAGTCCAAAAACCACCACATTGGCACCCGGTTCCACCTTCGCCGTAAACACCACGGCACCAATGCCCGTGGTTACCCCGCAGCCGATATAGCAGGTGGTGTCAAAGGGGGCGTCCTCCCGAATTTTGGCCAAGGCGATTTCGGGCATCACGGTATAATTGGCGAAGGTCGAACAACCCATGTAATGGAACAACGGCTTGCCTTTGAACGAAAAGCGCGTCGTCCCGTCGGGCATCAGTCCCTTCCCCTGGGTCGTCCGAATCTTCTGACAGAGATTGGTCTTGCGCGAAAGACAATACTCGCATTCGCGACATTCCGGAGTATACAAGGGAATGACGTGGTCGCCCTTTTTGACACTCTTCACACCCGGGCCAACGTCAACGACGATCCCGGCGCCTTCATGGCCGAGAATACACGGGAACAGGCCCTCGGGATCTGCACCGGAAAGGGTAAAATGGTCGGTGTGGCAGATGCCGGTGGCCTTGAGCTCCACCAGTACCTCCCCCTCCTTGGGACCGTCCAGTTGCACGGTTTCGATGACCAGTGGTTTACCCGCCTCAAAGGCGACTGCTGCGCGAACATCCATGACTGTGGACTCCTGTAAGAATCATTTTTGCTAAAACCCCGCCTTCGGCGCCACCGCATTTTCGGTCGGGTGCACCATGGGGCGGATCTGCGATATCATCAGGCTTCCTTGAGAACGCCTTTTTGCCTTGCGGCGTGGGTCGCCAACGCATCCATCAGCGGTGGCGAGAGGCAGTCATAGGGCGCCAGCCCCAGTTCCGTCAGCCGCGCGCGGATTCCCGCCATTTCCGACGGGGCAGCCAAACCGCCTTCAATGATCGACGAGACGAAGGCCGCGAATTCGGGGGCCGCCCAACCCTTCTCCGGCGACAGTTCGGAGTGAACGAAGTCCAGACCATAAAACGCGTGGTCTTTATTTTCAATGCGGCCAAACAGGTGAACGCCGCACCCCTTGCACGCGTGGCGCTGAATCACCGCACTCGGATCGACCACATGGAGTTTATCGCCGTTCTCGAGCACCGTGACCGAATCCCTGGGCACGACCCCAACCACCGAAAACTTGGCGCCTTTGGGCTTCCAGCATTTGGTGCAACCACACGCATGATTGTGGGCCAGTTGCGACTTCACCTCCACCAGCACCGGGTTATGGGTGCAATGGCAATGTAAGGTACCCCCATGAAAATGGGACGATCCCGCTGTGACCCCATGATCCACGGACGGATGAATGGTAACCGAGCTTGGCATATCCAATACCTCCTAAGCAGAATTCAACGGTATATGCTTGAGCACCATCTGACGCCCAAGGACAATGGTGCGGCAAAAAACTTTTCGAGACATGAAATCCGGATCCACAAATGATTAGCAATTATTGTGCCATTGTGCGCCGACGGATTTCCACGTGTTCTTGGGGAAAGGGGGCATGGGCCATCACGCCGCAATGATCGTATTATCCGGCCCGACGCTGCACATAATGTTCATCTGAAGATGACATAATGTCACACGGGCGATGCATCCCGCCCGGCTCTGCTGCGATTGCAGCAGAACCGGCACCAGAGAAAAACGATGCAAGAATGTTCCGGTGAAATGATGTACGGAAAAGCAGGATATCATGCTTTTCCTGCCAATCATAAGACTGCATTGATGCAATAGACACCAATTTATGCGTCAGCGTCCATAATGCCATACAGGCGCATTTTACGGTACAAAGTATTACGACTGACCTTGAGGAATTTCGCGGTATCGATCACCCGCCAGTGGTGACGCTCCAACTCCGCGAGGATTCTGTTCCGCTCCAGCGCGTCGCTATCGCTCCATGGTGGTGTGGTCGCCGGTGCCGTTGTTACGCGGCCACCGGCCCTTTCGCCGGTCACCAGCCGTTCCGGCAGGTCTTCGCAGCGGATGGCATTACCATCACTCAGCGCCAGGGCAGTACGAATCACACTACGAAGTTCGCGGATATTACCAGGCCAGGAATAACCCAGAAAAATATTCCATACTTCCGCTGATATCTCCATTTCAGATACGCCACATTCCTGTTGACAAATGGTTTCCACGAGCCGGATTTTATCGCTCCGTTCCCGCAGTGGCGGCAGGCTTAGCACGACATCATTAATCCGATAAAGCAGGTCAGTCCGAAAGCCTCCCTGCTGCACCAGATCATTGATCGACTTATTGGTTGCACTGATCACCCGAATATCTACGGGGCTGGCTTTGGTGGTACCAAGGGGGGTAACCTCCCGTTCTTCGAGAACTCGCAGCAGACGCCCCTGAAGCGCGGCGGGCATGTCTCCGATTTCATCGAGGAACAGCGTGCCACCATTGGCGGCCATCACCTTACCCTGCTTGCCCACGCGACTCGCCCCGGTAAAGGAGCCGGGCTCATACCCGAATAGCTCGCTCTCGATGAGCGATTCGGGTATGGCTGCACAATTGATCGCAACAAAAGGTTTATCTCTTCTATCGCTGGCGCGGTGTATGGCGCGCGCAAGGGTATCTTTGCCAGTGCCGGTTTCGCCCAGTAGCAGAATACTGATGTTTTTGTTCAATACTTTATGGATACGACGAATATTCTCCGATACCACCGCGTCATCGCCCGACAACGCCAACAGGGAATCATGCACCTGAACCGAAGCTTCGTCCCTGGAATGCGGTGTATTCCGGAGAATACCGTTCACGACAGCCGTGAACGACACTTTGTCCGGCAGCGAAAATACCCGCAGACCATCATGCCTTCCGGTATTCCGGAGCAGGGTTCTGGAGTGCGACTTTTCGGCACGATGGTGATCGTCCAGCATCTTGTCCAGCGAAACGTCGAACACATCCCGCAAGTTCGCACCAACAAGACCGCCCTTGGCATCACCGATAGTGCCTTTCGTCAGCGCGAATTCCGCCGCAACAATGACGCCATTCTCGTTAATTGCAAACAATGCTTCATCATCATGGTCGGTATAGTCGTTCAGCCTGTTCACCGACAGAATGACATGGTCCTGATAATTCCGGGCGAAATATTTCATTTCGATCCGCCGTGCCAGTTGCGCCAGCAGCGGCATGACCGAGACATATGCCGACTTCGCATAACCGCTGCGGGAATAGGTTGAATCGATCACCCCCAGCAGTGCGCCAGATGGCGCCCAAATAGGCATCGCGCAGCACGCCATCTCCACAAAGTTCCTAAATAAATGCTCCTCCCGGTGGACCATGCGGGGCTTCATGTCATGCAGACAAAGGCTCGGTCCGGTCACCCCGACATACTCTTCCCGCCATATGAATCCGGCGTCCATACCCGAATAGCGGGCATCACGTCCGCTCTCGAGTTCCGTTCCGACAGCGTGCAGAGCAACACCGCCGGCATCCAGCAACAGCAATGTACAATCTGGTGACGGCAGCATGGCATCCTCGGAAAATCGCAACGTCTGTTTAATCAGACGCGTCATTTCCGCAGATCCGATCTCTACAAAAAGATGCTGTTCCTCGAGCAGTCGCCCGAGGTTGCCCGCATCCAGTCTTTGCAGTTCCGGGGCACCATTCACGTCCAACCGATATTGTCCGGTGCAACGATCCCAGGCATGGGTTATATAGTCATTATCCATTGATGGATCCGTATCATAATGAGACATTATCGTATGTCCACCTTCATCCGGTTTGCCAATAGTCTGGTTCTGGGGGAATACCGAGTCAAATAAGCGTTTGGAGATATAATAATCGACACGATCATGCACCCCTGGCGCGAAAACTGCTAATGGTGTTGTCATTGTATCATGAGTCGCAACTGGTTGGTGATGCTGCCCCGTACATTTCGATCATTCCCGGAGGGATTATGTCTTCGTTCAAGATCACCCATTACCAACAACCGGCGGGAGGTTGGGGATCCCTGCGTGCCTCGCTGCGCAGCTTGCGTCAGGAACACGCGCTGACGGACGGTGCCGCCCTGCTCCTCAAAATGAATCAGGCGGAAGGTTTTGATTGTCCGGGTTGCGCCTGGGGAGATCCCGAGGCGCATTCCAGTTTCGAGTTCTGTGAGAATGGGGTCAAGGCCGTCGCCGCCGAAGCTACCGGCAAACGGGTGACCGCGGATTTTTTTGCAGCGCACACCCTGTCCTGGCTGGCGGAGCAAACGGACTATTTTCTGGAAGAGCAGGGGCGTCTGACCGAGCCCATGGCTTACGATCCGCAGAGTGACCGCTACGTACCCGTCAGCTGGGATACCGCCTTTGCGCGGATCGCCGCGCAACTCAATGCCCTGGCATCCCCCGACGAGGCCATATTTTACACGTCTGGGCGTACCTCCAATGAAGCCGCATTTTTATATCAGCTCTTTGTGCGGGAATTCGGTACCAATAATCTCCCCGACTGTTCCAACATGTGTCATGAGCCAACCAGCCTGGCCATGCCCGAATCCATCGGGGTAGGTAAGGCCATGGTAACCCTGGATGATTTTGAACTGACCGATACCATCCTGATGTTCGGTCATAATCCTGGGACCTGTGCCCCACGTATGTTGGCGACGCTGAGCGAGGCATCCAAAAGGGGTGCGCGTATCCTGGTCTTCAACCCCTTGCATGAACGCGGACTGGAGCGATTCCTGCATCCCCAACATCCGGTGGAGATGCTCACCAATCACGCCACCCCCATCGCCAGCCACTACTACCAGCCCCGGAGCGGTGGCGATTACGCCATTGCCATGGGGATTGCCCGCACCATCCTGGAGTCCGGGAACCCCGATCAGGCGTTTATCGAGGAGCATACCCAGGGGTTTGACGGTTTCCGCGATCTGGTCATGAACACGCCTTGGACACAGATCGAGGAACAGAGCGGCCTCAGCCGCCACGATCTGGAGGAGATCGGGCGCATCTATGATCAGGGACAGGCCGCCATATTTACGTGGGGAATGGGCATTACCCAGCAAAAGCACGCGGTGGCCACCATCCAGATGTTCCTGAACGTGCTGCTGCTCAAGGGTAATATCGGCAAACCTGGCGCCGGGCCCTCGCCGATTCGCGGTCACAGCAATGTGCAGGGTGACCGGACCATGGGGATATATGAGAAACCTTCCCCGGAGTTTCTGCAACGCCTCGGGGCGGAGTTCCATTTTGCGCCGCCGCGGCAGCATGGCTACGATACGGTAGCCAGCATCGAAGCGATGGAGGATGGGCGAGCCAAGTTCTTTTTCGGGCTGGGTGGCAATTTTGCCAACGCCACACCCGACACGGCGCGCGCCCACGCAGCGCTCCGGCGCTGCGCGATGACGGTACATGTGACCACCAAACTCAACCGGTCCCACATCGTCCACGGCGAACAGTCCTTGATTTTACCCTGCCTGGGACGCACGGAGATCGACATCCAAAAAACTGGCCCCCAAGGCGTGACGGTGGAGGACACCTTCTGCATGGTGCACATCTCCCAGGGGATGAACGAGCCGGCCTCCCCTTCCCTGCTGTCGGAATGTGCCATCGTGGCGCGTCTGGCGCGGGCGACCCTGCCGCTCAGCCCCACCCCGTGGCTGCAACTCATGGGGGACTATGACCTCATTCGCGACCGCATTGCGCGCGTGGTGCCGGGTTTCGAGCATTTCAACGAACGGGTCCATAAACCACGGGGTTTTCATCTGGATCTGCCACCCCGTTCACGGGTATGGCCCACTGCCAGCGGCAAGGCCAATTTTCTGGCCAAGGCGCTGTCCACCATCGCCGACGACCATTTTGTGCCGCAGACCTCCGAAAAGCTCTTCACCCTGATGACGATTCGCAGCCACGATCAGTACAACACCACGATTTATGGTTACGAGGACCGTTATCGCGGCGTATCCGGCCTGCGCAACGTGTGTTTCATGCATCCGGAGGATATTCGGGACATGGGTTTTCAGGCCAATGACTGGGTGGACATCACCTCGCACTGGACAGACGGTGAACGTGTGGCTCGAGACTTCCTGCTGGTTGCGTTCGATATTCCCAAAGGGATGCTCGCGGGTTATTACCCGGAATTGAACGTATTGGTGCCCTTGTCCAGCTACGCTGATCGCGCCCGCACGCCGACGTCCAAATCGATCCCGGTGACCCTGGCGCGGACAAAGGGAGGCGAACACCATGTCGCCTGACCGTAAGGCGGAGAACGACCGGAATACACCCGATGCCGCTCCGGAGGACTTGATCATTGCCCTACTCCGGATGCTTTGCACGGAAGGGCCAGTGTCGGTGGCCAGAGCCTGCAAGTCTCTCGGCCTTCCCCGCAGCCAGATGGAGCGCCTGCTTCTGCTCTTGGGAAGCTCGGAACAATGGGGTGGGCTTCATTATGTTCGCCCGGAAGAACAACGGGGCAGAACCGTCATCACGCTGACATCGGAAGGGAGGGCCCTATGCGCACAGATGCAGGCGGCAACGGAATAGTTTGGTCTCCGGCCAGGCGCATGGACGGCGCGCACGGTTCAGTGAAATGCGAAGAAGCCATCCTGGAGGAAATGGCGGTTTCGTTGATCCTCAATGGCAAGCCCTATGCGGTGATGATGATCACCCCCGATCATCTGGAAGATTTCTTTATGGGGTTCCTTTACGGTGAGGGGGTGATCCGGTCGGTCGCCGATATCATCACCTGGGAGTCTGTCTGTATTCCGGAAGGGTCGACCCTCTACCTGCAGGTTTCGGCGGAGGCCGAAGCCAGAGCCGCCCGAAAAAGGCGTCTGGTAATCGGCGGCAGCGCCTGCGGTCTCTGCGGCACCCCGAACTTCGAGCACCTCGTCCCTTTCGCACCCATACCCATAGACCACGATGTCTGTGCGGAACCCGCACTGGTGCATGATCTGCTTCATGAGATGCGCGCTCATCAGCGATTGAACCGGCATACCGGAACCGCACACGCCGCCGTCCTGGCCGCCACCAACGGCATGACCCTGGTGCGGGAAGACATCGGCCGCCACAATGCCGTTGACAAGACCATCGGCGCGGCGCTCCGGCAGGGATGGCCGCCTTCCGGAAATATCCTGCTGGGCGTGTCTTCGCGGCTGACTTTTGAGATTGCCCTCAAGGCCTTGAGCTTTCAGGTTCCCATCGTAGCGGCGATCTCCGGAGTCAGCAGTCTGGCGATCCGGATTGCACAGACCCACAATCTTACCCTTGTCGGTTACGCGCGGGATCAGCGCCTGACCATCTACGCCCACGGCGAACGCTTTCGCGGGAATGCTGCAACAATCCACGACCTGCTCTGTGAAAACGGGTAGTGCCTGAATCAGCCCCCCAAATCTCCCGCCATTTCCCGCAACTGCGCCAAGGCCCCTTCCAGATCCTCCATGATCTCCTGCAGGATCAGTGCGAGGGCAGGTAGATTCTCTGCATCCTCCAGGGATTCGTCCCTGAGCCAGAAAATGTCCAGGCTCGCCTTGTCGCGGCTGACCAGATCTTCGTAGTCGATCGTGGGCCGCCAGATGAAAGCCCCCAGTACCGCAGGATTTCTCGCCTTGGCCGCCTCATAGAGCCCATGACGTTTCGCCAGCAGCGCGTGACCCTCGCCCCGGTGACGCTGGGCCGGCGTCACGAAGCGAATGCGGCTGTGACGATGCTCATGGTTATACCAGGCGATGAAATCACGCACCCAGATTCGTGCGGTGTCGAGGTCCGCAAAGCCACTCTCCGGCCACTGCGGACAGTATTTCAGCGTTCGGAACAAGGGCTCTGAATACGGGTTGTCATTGCTGACCCGTGGTCGGCCCCGGGACGGGGTGATCCCCAGATCGTAGAGCTTGGCCGGCAGGGTGGATGATTTCATCGGGGCGCCATTGTCGGAGTGCAAGACCAGTGGCTGTCGCCGCTGAGGAGCCCGTCATGATCTCTTACCCCTGCAACGACCAGACGCCCATGCCGCCGCTCTCCGACGAGGCCGCCGTCACGGTCCTGGAGTTTCTGCAGCGCTTCACGGAATGCTTCGAAAGCCAGTACTAAGGGGAGATTCATCGGTATTACGAAGAACGATCACAGGCCCATAGGAAAGCTGCCGATCCGCCATCCGCCGACGACCCGCCGCTCTGAAAAACCGCTAAATCCAAAACCACGTCGCCCACCCACAAAATCGGGCTGCGTGGCTTTTTTATGCCGCCGTCTGCCCCTCAAATATGTTGACCAGTGAACCATCGATTTGGGTGACCACACTCAATAAAACGGGTAATCAGGGGCTGGGTAGGCATACGGCTGATTGAAGCCTAAAAGCCAGCGGCGGCGGCTTGGCCGGCCGGATCGCGTCAGCGGCCATTCCCATGCCTACTGAAGAATTTGTGCAAACAGCCATTTCACTCGATCAAAAAACCTGAGATCAATTGGCTTACCCAAGTTATTCCAGGCGTCTTCGCATAAGCTTTGAATATCACCCGTATAGATTTGATCAAGGCGATCAGGGACGCTGACGCCCAGACTTGCGGAGAGCGCCAGTGATATGTAGTCGCCAAACTCATGGTTTACCGCACTCGGCAATTCACAAAATGATTTTGGCGACATGCGCTGCTTCTGCCCGTGTTGCAACAGGGCAGAAATCAAACGTATCGCATGATAATCAAAGCTCCCATCGACTTTATTCGCCACGATCGTTTCAAGCTGCAACTCGGGAATGGTCAACAGTTCGTAAATGTTCCACTCAAAATCATCGTCCAGATGATTATCTTCGCCTATGGACTTCAGGTATTGCTGCAGGCACCTGAAGGCCACTGAAAGTTTTCCATGGGCATAGCCGTCAAACTCTACCGAATTCGACAAAACACGAAGCAGATTATCCAGCGCCATCCGCAGATTCTCGTCCGCTTGCCGGGTGGCGAAAGAATGCCCATGAAACACGCGCTGCATGGCAGAAAGATATTGGCGCGTTGCGGTCTGAGGAACAGCCCGGTGCAACCAGTGCAGTAATGGCATCAGGTCGATGAAGTCGCCGAGGAAATGGCTCAGGTCCATATCCAGTTTGATTGGCGGCTCTTCAACGGGAAGCCGCTGAGGCGCGATGCCCCGGTGTCGCAGCTCGTTCTTGGCGAGGCTGAGTATGCTTTCGACTAACTCATAACGCCCTTTTTCAAACCAGATCGGGGTGATGCCCAGCTTGGCCAGTTCCGCGTTGCGCTGCGCAATCTCTTCCAGACTTTCGGGGGCTTGCTCGATGGAGAAGTGCTGTTTGGCCTCCTCTTCGCCCATGCCTTCCCTGATCTTCCTGAACACCTGAACCGTCCTGTCATTGCTCAGGCTACAGCCCAGAAAGAGCAGGCTGCTGTTCTTGTAGTGGTAGGCGAGCAGCTTGGGTATGGACTTGTGCATATTCAGGCTGCCGTTGCCGTAGGCTTCGTCGTATTGGTTCTTGCTGAGGATGCAACGCTTCGGCTCGCGAATATCGCCGTGCAGCTTGATGACTGTGATCTTCTTCGGATCGGGCTGCTCCAGTGCATTCAGGCCATTGATCACCTGAACCCCGCCTGCCTCGCCGGTTTCAAAAGACTGCTCCAGCAGACGATCGTAATTGGTCGTAATGACCGTATCGGTGAACATTTCGGCGATGCGCCAGACCACATCGGGGATGGTGAGGTTACGGGAGAACTCATCGCGAATTTCGTTGATGAACACCTCGCGGCCACGGATGGCCTCAATCTCTTCCAGAACGGTTTCGTAGTCGCCGCCGGCTAATAGCGCTTCAATACGGTTCGAAGGGATATGCGCTGTTTTACCCTGGTGCCGCAGATGATCTTTCCAGCTTGAGAAACCGGCTGATGCCGAGATGCCCGCCCCGACAAACGGCACCACCGCCCCGGCATCCATGAGATCGACAAGCTGAATGAAGTGATCCACATTGCGCTGGAACCAGTGATCATCACCAAGCTGCTCTTGAAACCAGGATTCGCCCAGCGCTTCGTGGCGGCGTTCTTTGCGAAACGCCTGAAACGCTTCGTCATAACTGCTTCTGTCACCCGCGAAAAGCGCCTTGCTGGGCTGGGGCAAGACATCGACGCCATATTCAACCCGGGCAGCCTGCCCGTCCTCGCTATGCAGCCACTCGTTGAAATCGGCAAAGTGCTCGTAGCGGTAATGCTCGTCTTCGTCACACCAGATTTTATGCAGCGCCGGCGTCATGTCTTGCCACTCAGCAGACGGCCCGCTCGACGATGGCGTCGGCGAGGTGGAGTTGGGTAGTTTGGGCATCGGCGAGGCGCACCTTGAGGGCATCGCACAGGGCCATGAGTTCATCAACTTTGGCGACGATGCGGTGTTGCTCGGCGAGCGGCGGAATTGCCAAGACGAACGCTGCGATCTTCCTCAACACCAAATTCTTGTTACCGATTCCCTCTGTACCTTCTTCCGACTGCCGTTTGACCAATGGCGAACTAACTAACAATGACAAGTAGCGTCCATGTATATGGTTCAGCGGAAACTTAATTAATGCGACGCTCACAAAAATACTAAATTCCTCATCTGTATCAACAAGGATGGGTATGCCGGTCGTACCCACCTTGGTAAGAAGCAGATCACCCCTTTGCGGGAAACAGCGCTTGATCAGCTCCTCGTGCTGTTCTCTTGATATGAAGCGAGTATCAGAAAAGTCGAGCCTGCCGGCGCTCATGTCTTTCACTGACAGAAATGGTATGCCTTCGTTTACATATGTCGGCGTATGGTGAGCACCATCAGTTATTTGATATGAAATATCCCCAAATCTTGCCCATTCCCACGATCTGGGCAACGGATGCGGTTTTTCCCCTTCACCAATCTCAAACAGCGATTTTTGCTTCCGTATTTCACCGGCGCTGAACAACCGCGTTTTTTCTTTCGCGATTTTTCCCAACAACACACTCGCCGGTTCGTCGTTGGGGTCTTGGGGGACGAGTTTGCCCATGACGGCGAGTTGGAGGATGGTTTGTTTGAGTTGGTCGATGCTGGCTTCGGTGGTGAACAGGGTGTCGAAGTGGCTGGCGATGCGCGTCCAGGCTGCGCTGAATTCCTGTTGTGACCCGACGCGGGTGAGCGTGCCGAGCAGAGTTTCGACCAGGGTTTGGTGTGCTGCGAGGCTGTCGGTTTGCTGTTGCTCCAGTTGGTCGCCCAAGGCCATGAGTTCATCGACTTTGGCGACGATGCGGTGTTGTTCTTCGATTGGAGGCAATGCATACAGATTGTCGTTTAATACTTTGAAGTGTCTTGCGTAGCCTCGTTCTTCAAGGCGGTAACCTTGTAGCTGGCGAAAGAAAAAATGCTCATCTTGCAAAATCGGCCTGAGAATTTTTACTCCATCAGCTCCCGCGACGAAGTCGAAATCAATGTATTTTCTCTCTGTTGTGTGATCTCCAAACACAATTACTGGGCCTGGCAGGTTAATCAATAATGCAGCGTCATCGGTATAACCTGCGATATAACGCTGACCTTGATCGACAACCGGAAAAGTTCCAGCATCCTTTATCGCAGAGGAGAGCAACTTGCTTCCGCTTGGTGAAATCGATAAATAAATTTCTGGAAGCCGCACCCATTCCCAACACAGAGGCAAAGCATAAGGTTTCTCTTCCTCGCTAATCTGCGGTAGCGGCTTGTCTTTCTTAATCTTGCCCTCCGCAATCAATCTAGCTTTTTCAGCCTGTATGCGTTTGAGTAACGCACTCGCCGGTTCGTCCTTCGGGTCTTGCGGCACCAACTTCCCCCGCACCGCCAATTCCAGAATCAGCTCGCGCAATTTCTTGATGCCATAGGCCTCCAGCTTGCCGTTGCTGCCGCGCCCGGCGGTGGATTTGCTGAGCAGCGCCGAGGTCCAGACATCGAGGCTGGGCAGCGCCTGCGGGTGATCCATCGCCATCAGTCGTTGCTCCGGTTGATCAGGTTGACAATCACCTTGACGATGGTGTCGCGCTCGTCCGGGCGGCTTTCGGCGATGAGCAGGGTGAGGGCCACCAGGGCGTTGTCGGCCAGGCGTTTGCCGCCGTCGGGGCGGTAGAGGATGTCGTTGCGGGCCAGGAAGGTGATGAACAGGGCGGCGGCGATGCGTTTGTTGCCATCGCTGAAGGCGTGGTTCTTGACGATGAAGTAGAGCAGGTGGGCGGCCTTTTCCTCGACGCTGGGATAGAGCTCGCGGCCGTCGAAGGTCTGGTGGATGGTGGCCAGGGCGCTTTTGAAGCCCTGGTCCTTTTCCAGACCGAACAGGCCGTCGAATTGGCCTTTCATGCCGGCGACGATGGCGATGCCTTCTTCGTAGCCGATGGCCTGGCGCAGTCCGCCGGTGGTGCCTTCGATGGCCAGGGTGCCGTGGTCGTAGCGATCGAGCAGGGTGAGCGCATAGGCGTAGTCGGTGATGACCGCCAGGACATCCCGGCCCGCTTCGGTCACCAGTTCCTGGTGGGTGAGGGTACGGGCCAGCAGGGCCACGGTGCGCTGCATCTCCCGCAGCTTGACGCCCTCCTCGCGCAGCCGTTGTTCGTTGACCGTGTAGCCGGAGACGATGTGCTGGCGCAGCACGCCCGTGGCCCACTGGCGGAAGCGGGTGCCCTGGCGGGACTTGACCCGGTAGCCGACGGAGATGATGACGTCGAGGTTGTAGTGGGCGGTATCGTAGGTTTTGCCGTCGGCGGCAGTAAGTGCAAATTTTGCACACACTGAATCCTCGGCCAGTTCGCCTTCCTGGAAGATATTGCGGATGTGTTTGGTCACCACCGACCGTTCGCGTCCGAACAGGCTTGCCATCTGCTCTTGGGTCAACCACACGGTTTCGTGGTCCAGCCGCACCCGCAGCTGGGATTGGCCGCCCTCGGCCTCGTAGATGACAACGTCGCTCATGGTGGTCACCTGCCCAGGGCTGCCGCCAGTTCACGCTTGAGCGCGCCGCGGATGTCGGCGACCTCGTTCATGAGCTGCTGGTATTGGGCCAGCAGTTCGTCCGGGTCGTGGCTGATCTGTTCACCGACGTGGGGGTTCTTGATGTCGAGGTTGTAGTTGCGGGCGACGATGTCGGCGACTGGGACTTTCCAGGCCTGCTCGGTCTGCACGCGCGCCTTGAAGCCGTCCGCCTCGTCGCCCCACCAGGCGATCTCGGTTTCGAATTCCTCGAAGCGCATGGGCTTGGTCTTGTTGTAGTTCTTCACGCCTTCCGGGTAGGGGTGCTCGTAGTACCAGACGTGCTCGGTGGGTTTGCCCTTGGTGAAGAACAGCAGGTTGGTCTTGATGCCGGTGTAGGGCGCGAACACGCCGTTGGGCAGGCGCACGATGGTGTGTAGGTTGCATTCTTCCAGAAGGATTTGTTTGAGGCGGGTCTTCATGCCTTCGCCAAACAGGAAACCATCGGGCAGGACGATGGCGGCACGGCCTTGATCCTTGAGCAGCTTGATGACGAGGGCCATGAACAGGTCCGCCGTTTCGCGGGTACGTAGGTGGGCGGGGAAGTTGTTTTCGATGCCGTCTTCTTCCATGCCGCCGAAGGGCGGGTTGGTGATGATGACGTTGACGCGGTCGGCGTTGCCGTAGTCCTTGTAGGGGCGGCTCAGTGTGTTGTCGTGCCTGATATGGGTGGGGGTGTCAATGCCATGCAGGATCATGTTGGTGACGGCCAGCATGTGCGGCAGCGCCTTCTTTTCAAAGCCCCGGATGGTGTTGACCAGCGTCTCTTCATCTTCGCGGGTTTTGACGTAGTGCTCGCGCTTGTGGTCGATAGCGCAGGTGAGAAAGCCGCCGGTGCCGCAGGCGGGGTCGAGCACGGTTTCTTCCAGCCTGGGATTGACGCGGTTGACGATGAAACGGGTGACGGCGCGCGGGGTGTAGAACTCGCCCGCGTTGCCGGCGCTTTGCAGGTCGCGCAGGATTTGTTCGTAGATGCTGCCGAAGGTGTGGCGGTCGCCGCTGTTGTTGAAGTCGATTTCGCAAATCTTGTTGATGACCTGGCGCATCAGCGTGCCGGACTTCATGTAGTTGTAGGCGTCTTCGAACACGCTGCGCACCACCTGGGCGCGCTTGCCCTGGGCGCCTGCCGTGGGCAGCCTTTCCTTCAGGTAGGGGAACAGTTGCACGTTGACGAAGTCGGCCAGCGCATCTCCGGTCATGCCTTCGGGGTTGGTGGCCCATGCGCGCCAGCGCAGGTGATTGGGCAGCGGGGATTTGTAGTCGTCTTCCAGCAGCATCAGTTCGGCTTCGCGGTCATCGAAAATTTTCAGGAAAAACATCCAGACCAGTTGGCTGATGCGCTGGGCGTCGCCATCGACGCCGACATCCTTGCGCATGATGTCCTGTATGGACTTGATGACGCCGGAAACATTACTCATGCAGATTCTTCCTTCTTAAACAGCTCTTGTTCCAGTTCCTGGATGGCGGATTCGTACTTTTCTTTGCCGCCGAAGATGGTGTTGATGATTTCCACGGGCGTGCCTATGGTCTTGAAAGGATCGAGGCGCAGCACCTTGGCGCTTTCCAGTGTGGCGATACCTTCGTCGGCATATTTGTCGAGCAGCGCGGTGAGTACGGCGCGGGCCTGTTCGCCGTATTTGGTGAAGTAGTTGCGCTTCTTGACCTTATTGGCGCGCTCTTTGCGGGTGAGCGGGGGCTGGCCCCAGGCGATATGGCAGATCAGGTCGAAGTCGCTGTAGTCCTTGCCAATTTCCGTGGCGAGGTTGTCCAGAACGATGCCGTGTTCTTCCAGCTCGTCGATGAGGGCCTGCTTTTTCGCGGCGTTGTTCCAGCGCTTGAGGAAGTCATCCAGCGAGGTGAATTCTTTCCGAATCTGCTTGCGGCTGAAGTCCTTGTAGGACTCGGTGATCAGGTTGCCGTCCGGCCCGATGTATTCGACGCGCTCGGAGATGATATTCACGTCCACCCCGCTGACGCGGACTTTGTAGACGCCGGGTGTTTCGTCGACACCGCCATCGCCCTCGTCATCCCCTTCGCCGGGCTCCGGATCGGGCGGCACGGGGTCGTCGTCATCGCCGGGCTCGTAGATGACCACGGCTTCGCCATCGAAGTCCGGGTCGCGGAACAACTCGGTGGCCTTCTTGAAATCCATGATGGTGAAGAACCACTTGTTGTTTTCCTCGTCGATGCGGGTGCCGCGCCCGATGATCTGCTTGAAGCTGGTCATCGAGGTGATGGTCTTGTCCAGCACGATGAGCTTGCAGGTTTTGGCATCGACGCCCGTGGTCAGCAATTCCGAGGTGGTCGCGATAACCGGGAACTTGATCTCCGGGTCGATGAAGTTGTCCAACTCGGCCTTGCCCTCGACGCTGTCGCCGGTGATGCGCATGATGTATTTCGGATTGTCCAGCGCGAGCTGGCCTGCCGCATTCACCAGTGCCACACGCATGCGTTCGGCGTGGTCGATGTCTTCGCAAAAAACGATGGTCTTGGAAAACGGGTCGGTCGCATTGAGATATTTCATAATGCGCCTGGCAACCAGCTTGGTGCGCTGGTTGAGCACCAGAATGCGATCCATGTCCTTCTGGTTGTACTCGCGGTGCTCGATTTCCTGGCCCAGATCGTCCGTCATGCCTGGCGGCGGCGTCCAGCCTTCGATGTCTTTGTCTATGTCGATGCGCACGACCTTGTAGGGCGCGAGAAAGCCATCTTCGATCCCCTGCTTGAGACTGTAGGTGTAAACCGGCTCGCCAAAGTAGGTGCTGCTCGAAACGTATTTGGTTTCCTTGGGCGTGGCGGTGAGACCGAGCTGAACTGCGTTGTTGAAGTATTCGAGGATTTCGCGCCAGGCGGAATCGTCCGCCGCGCTGCCGCGATGGCATTCGTCGATGACGATCATGTCGAAAAAATCGCGCGAGACATACTTGAATATCTTGTCTTCTTCGTCCGGGCCGGTAATGGCCTGATACAGGCCGAGATAGATTTCGTAGGACGGGTCGATCTTGCGGTTCTTGATCTTCGTCATGACCGAGCCGAAGGGCTTGAAGTCGTTGACGAGGGTCTGGTCGATGAGGATGTTCCGGTCAGCCAGAAACAGGATGCGTTTGACCTCGCCCGCTTTCCACAAGCGCCAGATAATTTGAAATGTCGTGTAGGTCTTGCCGGTGCCCGTTGCCATGACGAGCAGCACGCGTTTCTTGCCGCCGGCCACGGCTTCGACGGCACGGTTGATCGCCTCCACCTGGTAGTAGCGCGGCTCCTTGCCCGACACATCCAGGTGGTAAGGCTGCACGACCAGTTTTTCTGCTTCATCTTCGATGCCGCGATAGGATTTGTAGCGCTTCCACAAGTCCTGAGGTGTAGGGAAGGATTCGAGCGGAAACTCTGTCTCGATGTTTTCGCCAGCGGCGGGAGCTTTGTTATGGGAAGCAAAGGCATCGCCGTTTGAACTGAGGGCGCTCGGCACATCGAGGATTTCCGCATAGCCGAGCGCCTGCTGGATGCCGTGGCTGACGATGTGATTATTGTCTTTGGCCTCAACCACGGCGACGGGTACGCCCGGCTCCCAGGACAGAACGTAGTCGGCGAATTTCTTTTTCTTCTTGTTGCGCGAGGACATGTTGCCGCGCACGACGACCGGGCCGGGCGTGAGCGTCACCTCGCGACGAATCTGCGTCATTGGTTCCCAGCCAGCTTTATTGATCGCGGGCGTGATGAATAGGTCGCAGATGTCAGACTCGCTTAGTTTTTTCTTCTCTTTGCTATCCATCACGAACGCTTCCTAGCGCGCGGCACGGATATTGACCGCATCCGCATCACAAATATGCCAGCCCGCAGCACCCAGAAGCTGATCAATGGTCTGGCGGGCTTCCTGCTCGGGATTGGACATGGTTAGCGACTCCGGGGCGGCTGCTTTTATAGAATGTTCGCCAGATTAGGACAAAAACCGCCGGCTGGGAAGCGGAAAGGACTCCGCGGTCGCGAAAGGGGCGGCCTCATCCGCATCTCTTCCCTATCGCGCACTTCGCGGGCGCGCTACAGTGCAGTCTGGACGTTGCGGCATCAAAAACGCATGGGAGGTGAAGATCAGCATGACTATTGGCCTGGCTCTTGGCAGTGGCGCGGCCCGCGGGTGGGCGCATATAGGGGTAATAAACGCGCTGAATGATCAAGGAATCGTACCGGATATCGTTTGTGGCACGTCCATAGGCGCGCTGGTCGGCGCATCCTATGTTTCCAACAATCTTGAGAAGCTGGAGAAATGGGTTTGTTCACTGACAAAGTTTGAAACAGCCAAATTTTTTGCCATCAACATGTCATTGAATGGTTTTGTCAATAAAGAGCGGCTACATTATTTTCTCAATAAATATGTGGCAGATGATGACTCAAAAATAGAGGATATAGTTAACAAAAAATATGCATCGGTAGCAACCGACTTGCAAACCGGCAGCGAGATCTGGTTGACGGACGGTTCAATTCTGGATGCCGTCTTTTCGTCCATATCCATGCCCGGCCTCTTTCCGGCGGTCAAGAACAACGGCAGGTGGCTCATAGATGGCGGATTGGTGAATCCCGTCCCCGTTTCGGTCTGTCGGGCTCTTGGCGCCGATGTGGTTATTGCCGTAACGTTGAACGATGATATCGTTGGAAAACATCTTCAAAATAACAAAATCCTGAAAACACAGGATGCCGGCGTTACCGGAAAAATATCAGACCTGATCACGGCATATACCGCCTCGATATTTCCGGCGACAGGCGATGAGGAGCAACCACCCAGCCTCTTTGATGCCATCGCCGGCTCGGTGAATATCATGCAGGACAGGATCACCAGGAGTCGCATGGCCGGAGATCCTCCGGATATCCTGCTTTCTCCAAGGCTGTCCCACATTGGCTTACTGGAGTTTTATCGCGCCGGTGAAGCCATCACGGAGGGGAAAGAATGCGTAAAGAGCATGTTACCGGAAATACAGCGTGTGTTGGGTATATCCTGACCCAGGCGCGCCCGTGGACTATTCCGTGCCCTGAATCCACCCTCCGCCCAGCAGGCGCTCACCCTGATAGCAGACGGCGGCCTGACCGGGGGTAACGGCGCGTTGCGGCTCGCGAAAGCGGAGTTCGGCCCGGGCATCGGAGAGCAGATGCAGCATGGCCGACTCGGCGCGGGAGCGGTAACGCAGTTTTACGGTCACGGCGTGGGTTTCGCCGGGGGACAAATCCGTCAGCCAGTTGCACTCGGCCAGGCTGACCACACCGCGGTAGAGCTCATCCTCACCTCCGACAATCACCCGGTTCTGCGCCGGGTCCAGCGCAAGGACATAGCGCGGCTGGTCACTGCCGCCACCCAGACCTTTGCGCTGCCCTACGGTGAAGTGGAGCGTACCCGGATGATGGCCCAGCACCTGCCCGCTGCTGTCAACCATCTCTCCTTCCTGCGCCATGTCCAGCCCGGCGTAATCCTCCAGAAAGCGGCGGTAGTCGCCGTCCGGGACAAAGCAGATATCCTGTGAGTCCTGCTTGGCGGCCACGGGCAGGCCATGCTTACGGGCCATGGCGCGCACCTCGTCCTTGTTCATGCCACCCACGGGAAAGCGCAGGCGGGACAGTATCCCCGCGCCAATGGCGAAAAGAAAATAGGATTGATCTTTGGCATGGTCACGGCCACGCAGCAGAGCAGTACCCGAGGAGGTTTCCGCCAGCCGCGCATAATGGCCCGTCGCCAGCATCGTGGCGCCCAACTTTTCGCCTTCCGCCAGCAAAGCATCGAACTTGAGGAACTGATTGCAGCGCGCACAAGGATTGGGCGTACGCCCCGCCTGATATTCGGCGACAAATACGTCGACCACCTGACGTCGGAACGCCTCGCGATAATCCAGCACCGTGTAGGGAATCCCCAGACGGGCGCAGATCTCGGCGGCGTCTTCGATATCTTTTTCATCGCAGCAGCGGCTCCTGGGCCACAGGCGCATGGTCACGCCGGTGAGTTCGTAGCCCTGCCCCTGCATGAGCAGGGCCGCCACGGCGGAATCCACTCCTCCCGAGAGGGCGATGAGGGCTTTTTTATCGGCCATGGCGCGGTCCGACTCAGTCCTTCTCCGCCAACCAGGCCATCTGGATGGCTTCGAGGATGCCTTCGCTGGACTTTTCTGGTTCGCCTTCAAAATCAGGCAGCTCTAATATCCAGCGGTGCAGGTCGGTGAAACGCAGATGGGCCACATCGGCGTCCGGGTGGGCTTCATCCAGGGCAATGGCAAGCTCCGAGGTGTCGGTCCAGCGCATCAGTGCCGCTCCTTTTCCAGATTGATGGTGTATTTGGGGATTTCGATGACCAGTTGGGTATTCGTCACTTTCGCCTGGCAACTGAGGCGGGAGGTCGGCTCCAGGCCCCAGGCCTTATCGAGCAAATCCTCTTCTTTTTCTTCCGCAGGGACGAGACTGTCAAAACCCGCGCGCAGAATCACATGACAGGTAGTGCAGGCGCAGGACATCTCGCAGGCATGCTCGATGTGAATATCATTGCGCAGTGCCGCGGCGATGATGGTCTCCCCCGGCTCAGCGTCGAACTCCGCCCCCTCGGGACAGACTTCCGGGTTCGGCAGGACGCGTATTTTTGTCATTCAGTCTCCCAGTTCGTCAATGGAACGGCCAGTGATGGCGCGGCGTAGGGCACTGTCCATACGCCGTTGCACCAGCGGTTCTGCGGCGGTTTCCACCGCCTCCGCGGCGGCCGTGATCACGCCGGCGTCGTCACCCGACAAGGCGTTGGTCAACGCGGTACCGGCCTTGTCCAGGGCTTCCCGCTCCGCCGGATCCAGCAGGTCGGCATCGGCGGCCAAAGCCGTACGCAAGGCTTCGCGTACGCGCTCACCCTCCACTTTGGCTTCTGACAGGCGTCTTCTGACCACGTCTTCGGCGCCATGGATGAACGAGTCCTGCAACATCCTGGCGATTTCTTCATCATTCAGACCGTAAGACGGTTTGACGACGACTTCCGAACGCACCCCCGTACTGGTTTCCTCTGCACGCACCGCCAGCAGGCCATCGGCGTCCACCTGAAAAGTCACGCGAATCCTTGCGGCACCGGCCACCATGGGGGGAATGCCGCGCAGACTGAAACGCGCCAGAGAACGACAGTCCTGCACCAGATCGCGCTCCCCCTGCACGACGTGAATACTCATGGCCGTCTGACCATCCTTGAAGGTGGTGAACTCCTGCGCCCGTGCCACCGGAATAGGGGTATTGCGGGGAATGATTTTCTCCACCAGTCCGCCCATGGTCTCCAGACCAAGGGACAGCGGCAGCACGTCCATGAGCAGCAAATCTTCACGCTGATTGCCTACCAGGGCATCGGCCTGAATGGCGGCCCCTATGGCCACCACCTGATCGGGGTCGATGTCCGTCAGCGGCTTCTGCCGAAAGAATTCCTCCACCATCGCGCGCACGGCGGGGACACGGGTGGCGCCGCCCACCAGCACCACGCCTTCAATCTCATCCAGCTTTAAACCGGCATCCCGCAGCGCCCGCCGACAAGCCGGGAGGGACCGCTGGATCACCGGCTGAATCAGTGACTCCAACCGGCCACGCGACAGTTTTATCTCGCGGGCCGCGCGACCGGAAGGCGTCAGCACTATCATCGTTTCAGCAACGGCACTGAGCGCCTCCTTGGCGGTACGCGCCTGCTGCAGCACCTGCCGCCGCCAGAGGGGATCGGACGCATCGCCGCCCTCCTCCTGCATCAGCCATTCGGCCAGCGCATGATCCATATCGTCACCGCCCAGGGCGGAATCACCGGCGGTCGCCAGCACCTCAAAGACTCCGGCCTGCAGGCGCAATATGGAAATATCGAAGGTTCCGCCGCCCAGATCGTAGATGGCAAAAATGCCTTCACTGCCCTTGTCCAAGCCATAGGCCACCGCCGCCGCGGTCGGCTCGGCCAGTAGACGCAACACGTTCAGTCCCGCCAGACGGGCCGCATCTTTGGTGGCCTGACGCTGGGCCTCGTCGAAATAAGCGGGCACCGTGATCACCGCGCCCTCCGGTTCGCCACCCAGGGTTTCCACCGCCCGCTCTTTGAGCACCCGCAATATTTCGGCAGACACCTCTACGGGGGATTTTTCACCCGCCACTGTACGCAGGCGCACCATACCCTCTCCAGGAACAAGGTCGTAAGGTAGGTGCCCGGCGAGGGTTTGCACATCGCCGTGGCCGCGCCCCATCAGGCGTTTCGCCGAGGCGATGGTATTGTGCGGGTCCTGCCCGGCGGCAGCGACCGCGGGATAGCCTACATGAATACCGCCGCCGCCGAGGTAGCGCACCACCGAAGGCAGGAGATATTTACCGTCATGATCGCGCATGACGGTGGGCACCGCCGACAATACGGAGGCCACCAGCGAATGGGTGGTTCCCAGGTCGATACCGATAGCCAGCCGCCGCTGATGGGGATCAGCGGCCGTGCCCGGTTCTGCAATTTGCATTAACGCCATGATATATCGCCCTGATTGTAAAGGTTCCGCCGCTCAGGCATTCTGCAAAGACTCTTCGCAGCGATCGATCTCGCCGAGAAGCTTATCGAGAAACTGCAACTCGCGCAGCGCAGCACCCGCTGCTTCCGGCTCAACACAGGGTAAAATGCCCAACAATCCCCTGAGACGTTGCACCACGCCGCTCACTGCCGTATCCACTTCCTGACGCAAAGCCTCCATGCCCGACAGGTCGTGTGCCGCCACCAGATCTTCCAGACGTTCGCGATAGATCATCTGGGTCATCAGCAGTTCCGGGTCAGCGACCTTCACCTGCTCACCCAGCGCGTCCACGCCTTGCCGCTGCAGGAGATAATCGGCACGCCGCAGGGGGTCCCGCAATATGGCTAAGGCCTCATTGAGGCGGGTACTCCACTCCAGGGAATAGCGTCTTGCCGCCGGTTCTGCATTGGCGAAGCGGTCCGGATGCAGGCCTTTTTGCAGCGCCAATACTTGGGTGCGCAGCGCCTGCACGTCCAGATCATAAGTTTCGGGCAGGCCCGCCACCGCATACAGGGACAGGTCCGCGCGGAAGGGCTGCACCGCCCCGCAAGAAGCGCAAAGCGCGGGCGGAGCACCCAACTCCGCCCCGCAGCGGCAACAGGAGTCCACCATCAGGTCGTAAAGCTCTCACCGCAACCGCAGGCATCCTTCACGTTGGGATTATTAAAACGGAATCCCTCGTTCAAGCCTTCCCGGGTGAAGTCCAGTTCGGTGCCATCCAGATAAATGAGACTTTTGGGGTCCACGAAAAGATTCACGTCATCATGGGGAAACACCAGATCTTCCGGGTTGGGGACATCCACAAACTCCATGACATACGACAGCCCCGAGCAACCGCTGGTTTTCACGCCGATGCGGATACCCAGACCCTTGCCACGTTTGGCAATACTCTTGCGCACCTGCCGCGCCGCACTTTCCGATAAGGTCAAAGCCATGACGGTATCCTAGTGTGCCGCCTGGGCACCGGCCATTTCCGGTTGCGCCGCCGTCGACGCGCCACCCTGCTTTTTGCGGTAATCCTCCACCGCCGCCTTGATGGCGTCTTCGGCCAGCACGGAGCAGTGAATCTTGACCGGAGGCAGTTCCAGCTCTTCGGCGATCTGGCTGTTCTTGATGGCCATCGCTTCATCGAGGGTTTTGCCCTTGACCCACTCCGTCACCAGCGAACTGGACGCAATGGCCGAACCGCAGCCATAGGTCTTGAACTTGGCATCTTCGATAATGCCCTGCCCGTTCACCCTGATCTGCAAACGCATCACATCGCCGCAGGCCGGTGCACCCACCATACCGGTGCCGACGCCGCTGTCATCCTTGTCCAGTGCCCCCACGTTGCGGGGATGTTCATAATGATCGATCACCTTTTCACTGTATGCCATGATGGTTCTCCTCTTGTAAGGACCTTAGTGCGCGGCCCACTGAATGCTGTGGATATCAATGCCTTCCTGATGCATCTCCCAGAGGGGAGACAACTCCCGTAACTTGTCCACCTTCGCAGCAATCAGTCCGATAGTAGCGTCAATTTCCTCTTCCGTCGTGTAGCGACCGATGCCAAAGCGGATGGAACTGTGCGCCAGCTCATCGGACTTACCCAAGGCGCGGAGCACATAAGAAGGCTCCAGGCTGGCCGAGGTACAGGCCGATCCGCTGGATACGGCAATTTCCTTCAGCGCCATGATCAGCGACTCGCCTTCCACAAAGGCAAAGCTGATATTGAGGTTGTGCGGCACCCGGTGTTCCATGTTGCCATTGATATAGGTTTCTTCCACCCGTTCCCGAATGCCCTCGAGCAGACGGTCACGTAACTGGCGGATACGTTTGCCATCGCTCTCCATCGACTGCACGGCCAGTTCGGCTGCCGCACCCATGCCGACGATCTGGTGCGTAGGCAAAGTCCCGGAACGCATGCCGCGCTCGTGGCCTCCACCATGTATCTGCGCCTCAACCCGCACCCGGGGCTTACGCCGCACGTAGAGGGCACCAATGCCCTTGGGTCCGTAGATCTTATGTCCGGATAGACTCATCATGTCCGCCTGGATGGCTTCCACATCTACCGGGATCTTGCCCAGGGCCTGCACCGCATCCACATGGAACAATATCTTGTGGGCGCGCAGTATCCTGCCGATTTCTTCCATGGGCTGGATGACGCCGATTTCGTTGTTCACATACAGCACGGAAGCCATGATGGTATCTGGACGGAGGGCCGCTTCAAAGACCTGGAGGTCGACCAGACCGTCTTCCTGTACTTCCAGATAGGTAACTTCAAAGCCTTCGCGCTCCAGTTGGCGACAAGTGTCCAGAGTCGCCTTGTGTTCGGTACGCAGGGTGACGAGATGCCTGCCTTTGCCGGAATAAAAATGCGCCGCGCCCTTGAGGGCCAGATTGGTCGCTTCCGTCGCGCCCGACGTCCAGACGATTTCACGGGGGTCGGCGTGGATGGTATCCGCAACCTGCTGACGCGCCTTCTCCACCGCCTTTTCCGCCGTCCAGCCGTAGGGATGGGAACGGCTGGCCGCATTACCAAAGTCATGGGTCAGAAAGGGCAGCATCTGTTCCAGGACGATCGGGTCGACGGGGGTCGTCGCCTGGTAGTCCAGATAAATGGGACGATCCGGATCGATCCGCAAAGGCTGCTCGACATTCAGTTCAATGATTTTGGGTTGATCCATTTTTCCGTACCTCTCGGTTTTAAGCGGTGTCATGCGTCTCGCGCAGTGGTGTTTTATCCGTCATCGCGATCGGAGCTGCCTGCATCAACTCCTTGTGCAACTGCTTCTGTACCAGTTGACCAAGGGTAATCCCCCCGAGAAACTCGGCGATACGATTTCCCAATTCTTCCCACAGGTCGTGAGTAAGGCACTGCTGCCCATCCCCCTTACAACACAGATGCGGGTCACCACCACACTGGGTCGTACTGATGGACTCATTGACGGCCTCCACAATCCGCGTCAACGGAATCTCCGAGTCCGGCATGGCCAGTCGGTAACCGCCGCCCGGCCCGCGTACACTTTCCACCAGACCAAAACGGCGCAGCCGCCCAAAGAGCTGCTCCAGGTAAGCCACAGAAATCTGCTGACGCTGCGAGATATCGGCCACGGTCACCACACCGCCACGCTGATTGAGTGCCAGATCCAGCATGGCGGTCACCGCGTAGCGTCCTTTTGTCGTCAGTTTCATATCTGGTGCCCTCTGCACGACATCCTACTATCCGTACCAAATTAGTCAAGTATTACCCGCACGAGTTCCCTCGCCTTCCGGTGCATCATCATCCAGCACACAGACGATCTCCTCCACAGGCATCATGGTCTCCAGGGGCTGCAAGCGCTGCACCCCATCCCGCAGTTGCGCAATCTCCGCATCCTGGCGATGCATGTGCTCCAGCATGCATTCCACGGCCCGCGCCACCGGATCGGGCATCTGTCCGGTCAGGCCATAGGCCTCGAAGTTGTCCGTATGCTCACCCTTATTGACGACCCGCCCAGGGATGCCCACCACGGTGGCACCCTCCGGCACCGACTTGACCACCACCGCATTGGAGCCGATCCGCGCGCCATCTCCGATAACGACCGGTCCCAGCACCTTGGCACCAGCGCCGACGATGACACCACGCCCCAGAGTCGGATGGCGTTTACCCGGCTTCCAGGAAGTTCCGCCCAGGGTCACGCCGTGATAGAGGGTACAATCGTCGCCGATCTCCGCCGTCTCACCGATCACCACCCCCATTCCATGATCGATGAAGAAACCCTTACCGATCTGCGCCCCCGGATGAATCTCGATACCAGTCCAGAACCGCGAAACGGCTGCCAGACTGCGCGCCAACAGACGCCAGCGGTGACGCCACAGGGCATGAGCGATCCGATGCAGGAACAGGGCGTGAACACCGGGATAGGTGAGCAACACTTCCAGACGGGTACGCGCTGCGGGATCGCGCGCAAAAACTGCGTCGAGGTCACTCCGCCAGCGTCCACCCATAGCCACACCCCCCGTATTTGCCCCGGCCACTACCAAGCCCCGCATTAAAGACTATCCTGATCCTTTCTGTCTACTTTAGACGCCCAGCGCTCGATTTCGGTAAGGATACCGCGCAGGATGTTCACCTCGTTCTGGCTCGGCCTGGCGCGGTCGAAAAGACGGCGCAAGCGACGCATCATGCGCGTAGCGCGAATCTCCTGCAGAAAACCACTGCGGCGCAGCACATGCTGCAAGTGCCCATAAAAGCCTTCCATATCCTCGATGGGGGCGGGTTGCTCCGGCACATCCTCTGCGGGCACATCCTGCGCTGGCTGGGCCGTCAGGGCGGCCATGTGGAGCTCATAGGCAAGCACCTGCACCGCCTGCCCCAGATTCAGGGAGTGGTATTCATCCGCCGTAGGGATATGCACCAGCACCTGACAACGATCCATCTCCGCATTGGTCAGCCCCGTCCGCTCCCGGCCGAAGAGCAGGGCACAATCTCCCGTGTCCAGATCCGCGAGGATCTCCCCCGCCGCCTCCCGCGCATTGCTGGCGGGCCACTGGATACGACGACCGCGGGCGCTGGTGCCATAGACCTTGTGGCAACCCTGCAGGGCCGTATCCAGATTGGTACAGACCTGCGCCGATTCCAGAATATCTTCGGCACCGGAGGCGAGAGCCGTGGCCTCCGGGTCGGGGAAAAAGCGCGGACTGACCAGCACCAGATGGCGCAACCCCATCACCTTCATGGCCCGTGCCGCCGCCCCGATATTGCCGGGGTGACTGGGTTCAACAAGGACAATACGCAAGCCCTGCAAAGACGTCCCGATCATGCCCGCAGCGCTCGCCCGTGCGGCCACCGCCATTCTCCTTTATACTCTCCCAATTCCGACTCATCCTCGCACAAGGTTCCCATGCAGCATCCTATTCTCGTTACCGCCATTCGTGCGGCCCGCAAAGCTGGCGATATCATCAACCGCAGCTTCGACCGGGTCAATGAAATCAGCATCACCAGCAAGGCGCACAATGACTTTGTCACGGACGTCGATCAGCGCGCCGAGGCCGCCATCGTGGAGATTATCCGTCGCGCTTACCCCGAGCACGGCATTCTCGCCGAAGAAGGCAGCCGCATCTCCGATAAAGACTTCGAATGGATCATTGACCCCCTCGATGGCACTACCAACTTCATCCACGGCATGCCGCAGGTCGGCGTCTCCATTGCCGTCCGCCATTTCGACCGCCTGGAGCACGCGGTAGTCTATGATCCGGTGCATAACGAGCTGTTTACCGCCAGTCGCGGCAGTGGAGCACACCTCAACGATCGCCGCCTGCGCATTGCCCAGCGCAAGGACCTGGATGGTGCCCTGCTCGGCACCGGCTTCCCCTTCCGCGACTTTTTCCACCTGGACACCTACCTCGCCACCCTCAAGGCTTTCATGCTGAAGACTGCGGGCGTCCGCCGGCCCGGCTCTGCGGCGCTGGACCTGGCCTATGTCGCTGCAGGCCGCTATGACGGCTTCTGGGAGTTCAACCTCAAGCCCTGGGATCTCGCTGCCGGCGCGCTACTGGTGCAGGAGGCGGGCGGTGTCGCCACCGACTTCAAGGGTGATCAGGGTTACCTGCAAAACGGCAACATCGTCGCCGGCAATCTGCGCATCCATGCCCAGATGCTGCATATCATCAGCCAGGAAATCAACCAGCCGCAATCAGCCCGTTGAAACGTCGATTTCCGCTATGACCAGGCCACCTCACTGATGGCTTGGCTCAATGTGAACCAGGCCCACGATCGGACGGATAAGCGGCTATCGTGCCGCCAGCGCCCTGGATCCTGCCCAGTGGCGGGCGAACTGCCGCGCCACGCGGCCACTGCGCGAGCCGCGCTGCAAGGCCCAGCGCAGGGCCTCCTCCCGCCATTCCGCCTGCGGCGTCCGCACCCCCAGACGCTGCAGATGGATAATGCAAATATCCAGATACATGGCCTGATCGAAGGGATAAAAGCCCAGCCATAAGCCGAAGCGCTCGGAGAGGCTGATTTTTTCTTCCGCCGTCTCGCCGGGGATGATTTCCTCACCGTGGCGGTGATATTCCTCGTTATCGGCAAAATGGCGCGGCATCAGATGCCGCCGGTTGCTGGTGGCGTAAAGCAGCACATTATCCGGACGCGCCTCCACACCGCCATCGAGCAGGGACTTGAGGGCTTTGTAGCCGGGGTCGTCGGCACCAAAAGACAGGTCATCGCAGAAGAGCACAAAGTAGTAGGCCTGCTGCGGATCGGCCGCCTGCAACGCCGCCAGAATCTCCGGGAGGTCGAGGATGCCGTCCGGGTCGATTTCAATCACCCGCAGTCCCTGATCCGCATAGCGACGCAGGAGCGCCTTGACCAGCGAAGACTTGCCCGTGCCCCGCCCGCCCCAGAGCAAGGCGTCATTGGCGGGAAAACCGGCGACAAACTGGCGGGTGTTCAGGTCCAGTGCGGCCTTGGTATCCTCGATGCCGAGCAGTTCGTCCATCTCCGGCAAATCCACGCGCGCCACCCCTTCCAGACGGCCACCGAGGGGCAGATGGCGCCAGCGCGCGGCCTTTACCCCGGCAAAATCGGGCAGAGGATGGCTGCTGCTGTCCCCCAAAAGAGCGGCTAAACCCTGAATCACCTGTTGACGTTCCACTGTCCACGAACTCCTTTCTGTGATTAGATAGCGTAGCTTAACCCCATTTACCGTGGCGCGTCATGAAACTGCTTACCGATTTCCTCCCCATCATCCTCTTTTTCGTGGCCTACAGGATTCACGGGATCTACACGGCCACCGAAGTGCTCATCGTCGCCGCCATCCTGCTGATGGCCTGGCAGTGGTGGCGGCGGGGCCGGGTCGAGACCATGACCTGGGTCTCCACCCTGCTGATCCTGACCTTTGGCGGCCTGACCCTGTATTTTCATAACGACACCTTCATCAAGATCAAACCCAGCATTCTCTATGTGCTGTTCGCGGCGGCACTGCTCTTTACCCACTGGCGCGAGGAGCCGCTCCTGCAACGCCTGATGGGCGGACAACTGCCGGCTGCACTGCCCCTGTCTTTCTGGCGGCGCCTCAACGGCTACTGGATTGCCTTCTTTCTCTTCGGCGCGGTCCTGAACCTGATCGTGGCCTATGCGTTTTCAACAGGTATCTGGGTGGATTTCAAGCTTTTCGGCATGCTCGCCATCACCGTCATTTTCGTACTCTTTCAAGCGGTGGTGATCTCGCGTGCTTTGCCGCAAGAGGCTAAAGATGGCGATTCGTCGGCATAGCCTCTGATCAGCGGAGACGGTTGCCAACTTGCCACAAATGGGGCAGCTTTAGGGCATGCATCTCACCAACAGGAAAAGGTTCATGTATTACTGCATTATTGGCACGGACAATGCCGACTCTCTGGGCAAACGCCAGGCGGCGCGAGGCGATCATCTGGCGCGCCTGCATCAGTTGCAATCCGAGGGGCGCTTACTGACTGCGGGCCCATTTCCCGCCATAGACAGTGAAGAACCGGGCGAAGCAGGGTTTACCGGCAGCCTGATCATTGCCCGTTTTGACTCGTTGGAAGATGCCCATACCTGGGCTGCCGCCGAACCTTATCTCAGTGCCGGTGTTTACGCAGATGTCAGCGTTCGCCCTTATAAAGGAGTATTTTTGCCATGAATAAAGAAATCCTTGGTAATTTATTGCGTGACGCCCTGAATCCGGAATTCCTGGAAATCAATGACCGGACGAAATCCCACAGTGGTCATGCGTCGTCCGGCGGCGGCGGGCATTACGAGGTACGCATTGTCAGCAGTCGGTTCGCGGGCTTGCCTCCGTTGGCACGTCACCGTCTGGTCAATGCGGCTACCGACCCGGTGCGTCAGGAGATACACGCACTGACGATCAAGGCCTATAGCCCGGAGGAGTTTGCCGCCCAAAACCAGCCCAAAACACAGCGTCCAGCCATCGCCCTGAACGTCCTTTAGGGGCGGTGTGCTCAGATGCCAGCCGATAGCTTCGTCCGCAGCTTCCGCGAGTCTTCGCCCTACATTCATCGCTTTCGCGGGCAGACTTTCGTCATCAATTTCGGTGGCGACGCTCTGGCGGATGGCAGTATCCGCAGCCTCGCCCATGACATCGCCCTGCTCAACAGCCTGGGCATCAATGTCGTCCTGGTACACGGGGCCGGGCCGCAGATCGACGCAGCCCTGCTGGCCCACCAACTCCGCACCGAACGGGTCAACGGCAAGCGCATCACCGACCTGGCGGCCATGCAGGTACTCCGTGAAGCGGTGGGCGGTGCCCGTCTAGTAGTGGAGGCGGCATTGTCCGAAGGACAAATGGGCTCGCCCATGGCTCATGCGGGATTGCAGGTGGTCAGCGGCAACTTCATCATCGCCCAGCCCCTTGGGGTGCTGGAGGGGGTGGATTACCAGTATACCGGGCAGGTACGGAGGGTGGCGACAGAGGCCATCCAACGCCATCTTGCCGCCGACGAAATCGTCCTGCTCTCCCCCATCGGCGTCTCGCCGACGGGTACCCTGTTCAACATCCGTGCAGAGGAAGTGGCGGTAGCGGCGGCCTTGGCCTTGCACGCCGCCAAGCTGGTATTTTTCATGGATGAGGATGGTGTGACCGATGCCCAGGGGCAACTGATACGCCAGATCACCCTCTCCGAACTACCGCAATTACTGGCGCGGGAGGATATCCAGGGCGGGCTGCGCGAGCATCTGCACAGTGCGGCAATTGCCTGCACGGGAAACGTAGACCGCGTCCATCTGATATCCCGGCATGTGGATGGCGCCCTGCTACGCGAACTCTTCACCCGCGATGGCCTCGGTACCCTCATTTCCCGAGACCCCTTCGAGCATCTGCGGACGGCCACGGTCGCCGATATTCCCGGCATCCTCGATCTGATTCGCCCCTTGGAAGAACGCGGGGTGCTGGTACGGCGCAGCCGGGAACGCCTCGAAATCGAAGCGGACCACTTCGTGGTCATGGAACGGGACGGCAAGATCATCGGCTGCGCGGCCATGTATCCCTTCCCTGATCAGGGAATGGCCGAAGTCGCCTGTCTCGCCGTAGACAGCCGCTATCGTCGTCAGGGGCGCGGCGAGCGGCTGCTCGACTACTGTCAGGAACGTGCGCGGGAGCAGGCACTGGAGCGGATCTTTGTGCTCAGCACCCAGACGACCCACTGGTTTCTGGAGCGCAACTTTCGCCCCGGCGCCCTGGAGGATTTACCGGTGCCGCGGCAGCACCTCTACAACTTCCAGCGCCGCAGTCAGGTATTTTTTCGCAACCTGTAGAGACCGAAGCGGCGTCAGGAGGATTCGGCGACCGCCTCATGCTCCTCGGCTTCGTCCTGCCGGATGAACCCCGCATCCTCCCCCCGTTCCGTGGTGGAGATGCGGTCGGGCTGCTTCGACAAGCCCCCGGTGCGGCCATCATAGCGATTGACCACTGTGCAGCGGCGAGCGATAAAGCCGCCCTTTTCCGTCTCGCTGGGCTCGAGATCAAACTCCAGAATGATATCCCGGCTCGGGAGATCATCCGTATCCAGTTCGCGCGGCAGGTCAGAAATGTGGACAAAGGCCGACTCGTAGGGAGAGTCGTCCTGCCGGGTATCGGTCACCCACAACCGTGGGGAAATACCCGTCAAAAAGCGGACGAAGCCGAAGCCGCGGTCCGCCTCCCAGCGGATGCAGATACCGCGGATGCGTGATCCCATCTCCCCCCACGGCACCCGCATGTCGCCGCGGGTGGGAATCAGCCCGGGCACCAGATAACCGGGGTAGAAAGCGTCCGCTTCATACTGCAGTTCTCTGGAAACATTCCTGAACGCCAGCACCTCGACCCGGCATCCCTTATTTTGTAACGCGCGAACCACCTGCAGGAAATCCCCGTCTCCCGTAACCAGCAGCACCTGATCCAGGCGCTCGGATTGCAGCATCACATCCACCGCCAGATCCAGATCGGCATTGGCTTTGGACATGCTGTTGCCTTCTTCGTCCACGAACCAGCGCACCGGCTTTTCGATGATTTTCCAACCGAGATCGCGCACCGCCTGCTGATAACCGCGAATCCGTTCCCGGTACTCGCGGTCACGCTTCATGCGCTCGCCATCCACCGCCATGTAGGTATTCAGGCGTAGTAGTCGCGCCTCCTCTTCCCGCCCGGCGAAACGTCGCAGTACGTCATAACGCATGGCATAACCACCGTTGTAACGAATATTTTCGGCATCCACATAGACACCGATATGCAGCTCACCATTACTCATGAATGCTCAGGACTCCAGGATCGCGCCGTTGGCGGCGTTAGTCACCAGCTTACGATAACGGCGCAACCACGGTGACTTCAGGGGCTTTTCTATCGGCACCCAATGTTTGCGGCGTTCGGCCAATTCCTCGTCACTCAGGTCGACATGAATTTTGCCGTTGTCGAGGTCAAGAGAAATCATGTCACCATCTTTCAACAGACCGATGGGGCCGCCCTCCGCCGCCTCCGGGGAGATGTGGCCGATACAGGCCCCGCGAGTTGCTCCACTGAAACGGCCGTCGGTAATCAATGCCACACTTTCGCCCAGGCCCATACCCATGATGTTGGCGGTAGGCGTCAGCATCTCCGGCATTCCGGGGCCACCCTTCGGGCCTTCGTAACGGATCACCACCACATCACCGCCCTTGACCTCACCGGCAAGAATACCGTCTGCCGCCGTTTCCATACTCTCAAAAATCTTCGCTGGCCCGGAGAACTTGCGCATCGCGGGCAATACCGCACCGATTTTGACGATACCGCCTTCCGGCGCGAGATTGCCAAAGACCACCCGCAGGCCGCCGGTGGGTGAAATGGGATCGCTGGCCAGATGGATGATCCTGCTATCCTTGACCGCCGCCGCCGATACGATCTCGCGCAGGCTCTGACCACTCACTGTCGGCTTATCCAGATGCAGCACATCGGGGTTGCGCTTGTGGACCTCATGGAGGATGGCCGGGATACCACCGGCACGGCCGATGTCCTCGATATGCACCGTGGACAGGGCGGGCGATATCTTGGCAAGGTAGGCCACCTTCTGCGCCAGATCGTTCAGCCGCGCCAGGGGATAATCCAGACCGGCCTCCCGGGCGATGGCCAGGGTGTGCAGCACCGTGTTGGTGGAACCGCCCATGGCCATATCCAGTATGAACGCATTATCGATGGCATCGAAATCCACCAGTTGCCGCATGGTCGGGCCGCCCGCCATGGCCAGGGCCACCACACGATCCGCAGCCTGCCGCACCAAGTCGCGGCGCGCCGCCGCCGTCGCCAGGATGGTACCGTTGCCCGGCAGCGCGATACCGAGGACCTCCATCAGGCAGTTCATACTGTTGGCCGTGAACATGCCGGAGCAGGAGCCGCAAGTCGGACAGGCCTTGTCCTCGATCTCTTTGAGACGGATTTGGGTGATCTGCCCGCGCTTGAACTGGCCGACCGCCTCAAAGGCCGTCACCAGATCGATCGCCGTTCCGTCAGACAGATGACCGGCCTCCATAGGGCCGCCGGAGACGAACACCGTGGGGACGTCACAGCGCAGCGCGCCCATGATCATACCGGGCACGATCTTGTCGCAGTTGGGGATACAGATGAGCGCGTCCAGATGATGGGCCTGCACCACCGTCTCGATGGAGTCCGCAATCAGCTCACGGCTCGGGAGCGAGTAACGCATACCGTCGTGCCCCATGATGATGCCGTCATCCACACCGATGGTATTGAACTCGAAGGGCACACCCCCTGCCGCACGGATGTTCTCCTTGACGATGCGTCCGAACTCCTGCAAATGCACATGGCCGGGAATAATGTCGATGAACGAGTTGGCCACTCCGATGAAGGGCTTATCCATATCCTGGTCGGTGACACCGCAGGCCTTGAGCAGGGCGCGGTGAGGAGTGCGTTCAAAACCCTTTTTGATCATATCGGAGCGCATGAGGTCCTCGTGGCAAGTTCGGCAAGGGGATGCATCGCGTGGATGCCACCCACGATGGCAGCGTGGCCGTGTGCCGAGTAAAGGCACACTGACCGTCTGGTTAGTATCCGCAGTATAGGGCCTAGCGTGAGACAGGCCAAGAAGTAGACGCTCGCCGGGCTGCAAATCCGCCGAGTTTTTTCCTCCGGTGACAGATCAAAGGGTTTTTGGGGCACATGCTCATATACATTTATCTGTGCCGACAACTGACTGTCTGCATGGAGCGGACATTCAACCCTGCGGCGCAGCAGGCGCTGGCCGCAACCACTCACTCCAGATCGCCAACAGCACGGCCAGCAGCACCGGCCCCAGAAACAAACCGAGGAAACCGAAGGCGAGAATACCGCCCAGCACCCCGAATAGAACCAGCAGAAATGGAATCCGTACCGCATTGGAAATCACCAGCGGGCGGATCAGGTTGTCGATCCAGCTCACCACCAGCGTACCCCACAGGGCCAGGCCCACTCCCGCCCAAATCTCGCCCTGAGATAGCAACCAGATGCTCGCTGCCCCCCAGACCAGCGGGGTACCGAAGGGGATAAAGGAAAACAGCAGGGTGACGATGGCCAGCAGTACGGGTGCGGGCAGTCCCGCCACCCAGTAACCCAATCCCGCCAGCGCCCCCTGCGCCACCGCGGTCGCCAGAATGCCATAAATCACCGCACGGATGGTGCTGGCCACCGTCCGCAGATAAGCATCGCCGCGCTGTCCCAGCACCTGGCCGACAAAACGGCGCAACTGGTCCACCAGCACTTCACCATGCCGGTAGAAGAAAAAGGCGGTGATGAGAACAAGTATAAGCAAAGTACCGAAACGACCGATTCCACCCGCAACACTACCCAGCCGCCCCGCCCAGGCGGACAGGTCGGGGGTCAGGGCACCGGGCATCAGTTTCGTCTTCCAGGCTGCAGGAATCTGCGCGAGCAGTTCATGCAGCCAAGGTATCCGATTCAGACTTGCTTCCAGGGTCGTGTGTGCATCCACGCTACCGAGATCGGTCAGTACATGGTGCAACTCCGTCCCCAGGCTGATGCTCAGGAAAATTACGGGAAGAATAAAAATCAGCGCCAACATGAGCGTGGCGCCTGCTGCCGCCGGCACCGGCGGCCAATGTCGGCGCATGGGACCAGCCAGCGGCCAGGTCGCATAAACGAGAATGGCAGCCCAGCCAAGGGCTGGCAAAAAGGGGGAAAGAATTTTCCAGACAAGAGCAAAAAACAGAACGGCGGCGAGCAGTTGGCCGAAGGCGAATCGCAGATCGCGAACCGTCAGATCCGCGAGACGCATCGCGATTCAGCGCCGCGCGACGCCGCTTTCCCGGGCGGCAGCGGTTACCGCGCCAGAGACCCATGGCCGTAGGCGGGGGTCCAGAGGTTTGGGGATAATGTACTCGGGGCCGAAGGTCAGACCTTGCGGGGCAGTCAGCCCGTAAACGGTCTGCACAGCGTCCGGCACCGGCTCCCGCGCCAGCTTCGCCAAAGCATCCACGGCCGCCAGCAGCATGGGCTGGTTGATCTGCCGAGCCCGGCAATCCAGTGCGCCGCGGAAGAGGAAGGGAAAGCCCAACACATTGTTGACCTGATTGGGCATATCCGATCGACCCGTGGCGATAATGGCATCAGGACGCAGGTGCCGCGCCAGGGCGGGGTCCACCTCAGGATCGGGATTAGCGAGCGCAAAAATTACCGGCTTGGGCGCCAGCGTCGACAGCGCCGCTTCCGGAATGGCGCCGCGCACAGAGACGCCGATGACCACATCGGCACCGCGCAACATCGCCGCCAGATCCCAGTTCTGGGGTGCCACGGCAAAAGGTTTATGCCATTGGGTGAGGTCCGTACGCTTGCTGTGCAGCACGCCATGCAAATCGCTCAGGAAGATATCCGCTACCCCCAGTGCCCGCAACATACGCGCAATGGCAATTCCGGCGGCACCGGCACCAACAATAGCGACCTTGGCGCGGCCCAACTCCTTACCCTGCAATTCCAGTGCATTTTGCAGCGCCGCCGCCACGATCACTGCCGTACCATGCTGATCATCGTGAAATACGGGGATATCCAGCATGGCCTGCAAAGCTTCTTCCACCTGAAAACATACGGGCGCACCGATATCCTCCAGGTTGATGCCGCCAAAACCCGGGGCGATGGCCGCCACTACGTCGATGAGATGCTCGGCGTCGCGCGCCTGCACTTCGATATCAAACGCGTCAATATCCGCGAAGCGCTTGAAAAGCAGCGCCTTGCCTTCCATGACGGGCTTACCCGCCAACGGCCCGACGTTACCCAGGCCGAGCACCGCCGTACCGTTGCTGATAACGGCCACCAGGTTACCCTTGGCCGTATAGTCGTAAGCCTTATCCGGGTCGGCGACGATCTCCCGCACCGGGGCCGCCACTCCTGGCGTGTAGGCCAGGGACAGATCCTCGGGGCTGGCGCAGGGCTTGCTTGGCACGACGGAAAGCTTGCCTGCCGGCATACGGGCGTGATAGTCCAGCGACCGGCGCCGCAAATCCGCCTGAGGGTCGGCCTCCACCATCCCGATTTACTGCCCGCCGCCGTAACGCTTGCGGAATTTCTCTACCTGGCCCGCAGCGGAAACCGCACGCTGTTTACCCGTGTAAAAAGGATGGCATTCGGAGCAGAGATCAATATGCAGGTCGCGGTTCGCGGTCGAGCGCGTCTTAAAAACGTTGCCGCAACTACAGGTGACGGTGATCTCTTCGTACTTGGGGTGAATATTGCTTTTCATGTTAGCTACTCTCGGGCCTTGATACAAAGAGGCGAATTATAGGGACGGAGGGGGCGGGCGTCCAGCAGGCCCGCTTAACGGTTCATGGAGTCAAAGAACTCTGCGTTATTTTTGGTGCTGCGCACCTTGTCGAGCAGAAACTCCATGGATTCCACCGGATCCATGGGCGCGAGCAATTTGCGCAATACCCACATCTTGCTGAGCATCTCGGCCGGGACCAGCAGTTCTTCACGACGGGTGCCGGATTTATTGAGATTGATGGCCGGGTAAGTACGTTTCTCGGCTAGACGACGGTCGAGATGTACTTCCATATTGCCCGTACCCTTGAACTCTTCGAAGATGACTTCGTCCATCTTGGAACCGGTTTCCACCAGCGCCGTGGCGATGATGGTGAGGCTGCCGCCCTCTTCGATGTTGCGTGCGGCGCCAAAGAAGCGCTTGGGCTTCTGCAGCGCATTGGCATCCACGCCGCCGGTCAGCACCTTGCCGGAAGACGGCACTACGGTGTTGAAGGCGCGCGCCAGGCGGGTGATGGAGTCGAGCAGGATGACCACATCGTGCTTGTGCTCCACCAGGCGCTTGGCCTTTTCCAGGACGATTTCCGCAACCTGGGTGTGGCGCGTCGCCGGTTCGTCAAAGGTGGAAGAAACCACTTCGCCCTTCACCGAGCGCTGCATCTCCGTCACTTCTTCAGGACGCTCGTCGATCAGCAGCACGATCAGATAGCATTCCGGATGGTTGGCGGTAATGGCGTGGGCAATCTGCTGCAACAACACCGTCTTGCCGGTTTTGGGCGGGGCGACGATCAGACCGCGCTGGCCCTTGCCGATGGGTGATACCAGATCGATGATCCGCGGAGCCATTTCGCCATAAGGTACCGCGTCGTATTCCAGGCGCAAACGCTCGTCCGGGAACAAAGGCGTCAAATCGTCAAAATTGACTTTGTTGCGGGTTGCTTCCGGCGCTTCGAAATTGATGCTCTCCACCTTGAGCAGCGCGAAATAGCGTTCACCTTCTTTGGGAGGGCGAATCTGGCCGGACACCGTGTCTCCGGTCTGCAGGTGAAAGCGCCGCACCTGTGAGGGCGAGACATAGATGTCATCCGGCCCCGCCATGTAAGACCCGGAAGCGGCACGCAGAAAGCCAAATCCATCCTGCAGAATTTCCAGCACCCCCTCACCGTAAATGGCGTCGCCATTGCGCGCGTGCGCCTTGAGGATATTGAAAATGATTTCCTGTTTCTTCTGACGGGCGGTACCCTCCAACCCCATGTCCTGGCAGATCACCGCCAGATCAGCGGCCGTTTTGCGTTTGAGGTCGGTCAGATTCATCGCCGCAGCGCCAGGTGACGGACAAAGCGCGTTCTCGTCTTCGTCGTCTACCAGAATATCTTCGTTGGGAAAGGACTTGGGCGTCCGGGGGGGTTTACGGCGGGGACGTGGCGTATTCAAAGTTGGCTATCCAGGAATGCGGTCAGCTGGGCTTTGCTCAGGGCACCCACTTTGGTCGCTTCAAGCTTGCCAGCCTTGAAAAGGAGCAGTGTGGGAATACCGCGAATGCCGTACTGAGGGGGAGTATTGGGATTTTCGTCGATGTTGAATTTGGCAACCCGCAGGCGATCGGCATATTCATCAGCGATCTCTTCCAGAATGGGGGCGATCATCTTGCAAGGTCCGCACCATTCGGCCCAGAAATCGACCAATACCGGTTTGGAGGACTTCAATACATCCGTTTCAAAACTGTCATCAGACACATAAAGAATGGCGTCACTCATTGGAGAGAGCTCCTCAGTCAGTTGGGTACAACGCTTCGGTGGATATTCATGAGATTTTTATCGTTCGAGGGATTTAACCCGAGACCACATGCGCCGGATGGCGCCCGCAGATAAGTACTTCTTTCAGTCCATAAGATGATTGAAGGATAGCACGATACAACAGGGATGCAAGAGCGATGGATGGTCACTTTCGTTAAGATTTTAAGCCAGTAAGGGTGGCGGAGAGAGAGGGATTCGAACCCTCGATGGAGTGTTTAGCCCCATACTCCCTTAGCAGGGGAGCGCCTTCAGCCGCTCGGCCATCTCTCCGGTAGCGGGATTCTAACCTGTCGCACGGGCTCAGGTCAAAACCCGATGCTCCGCCCTTGTCCTGGAGATCGGTATAGTCGCCGTTGCGGGCTTGGCGTATGGTAAACCATCTGCGTTTGGCAAAGCTTGGAAAGGATGGCGTGACTGCACTTCTGGTTCTGGACAATCTGGCAAAACGGCTTCCCGGAGACCCTCAGCGTTGGTTATTCCGCAATGCGAGCCTCCACATAGCACCAGCAGACTTTGTGGCCGTCATGGGGGAAAGCGGCGTTGGCAAAAGCACCCTGCTCAATATCATTGCCGGGCTGGATCGCCCCGATGCGGGACACATGACATTCAAGGGTGAGCCGCTCGACACCCTGGATGACGATGCGCGTACGCTCCTGCGGCGGCGGCACATGGGTTTTGTGTTTCAGGCCTTTCATCTGATCCCACAATTGACCGTAGAGGAAAACATCGCCCTGCCTTGGCGACTGAACGGCCTCTCCCGGCGCGACATGAATCAGCGGGTTAAAACTCTGGTGGAACGGCTCGGCATTGGCAGTCACCTGAATGCCTGGCCGCGGGAGCTTTCCGGCGGCGAGATGCAGCGGGTTGCGGTAGCGCGGGCGGTCGTACATCGCCCGTCGCTGATTCTGGCGGACGAACCGACGGGGAGCCTCGATGCCGAATCTGCGGAAACCGTGCTCAGCCTCCTGCGTGAGGCGGGAGAAGCCGAGGCGGCGGCTATTGTGCTGGTGACCCATTCGGCGACAGCGGCAGACTGGGCGCAACGCCGCCTGCGTTTCGACGCGCAGGGCTTCCATCCCCTGTGATCACCCGGATTCCATGGCAAGCGGCCGTATGGCGCCCCCTCCGCCAGAGGCCGGGGGCGAGCGTGCTGGCGATCATCGGCATTGCGCTGGGGGTCGCGCTCGGACTGGCCATCGCCCTTATCAACATCCAGGCCGTAAGCGATTTTTCTGCCGGGCTGCGGCGCCTGTCGGGGCAGGCCGACCTGGCCCTGACGGCGCCGGGGCAGAGCTTTCCCGAACAATGGTATGTGCGCCTGAGTATGGCCAGAGATGTGGCCGTGGCCACCCCGGAAATCCGCTTGCAGGCGCAGGTACTGCATCCTGCCCGGAAGGGCATGCTCCCCATTCTCGGCATTGACGCCTTCCAGGCGGCGCGCATGGGACAACCGCTGCTGCCTTTCAATCTGCATAGCCCGCTTGCCCTGCTGACCCCCGACCACATTGCCCTGAGCCAGGCGGCGCTGACACGTCTCGGCCTGCGGGTAGGGGATACGCTGACGCTCGACGCGGACGGACAGCCACGCACACTGCGAATCATCGGCGAACTGCCGGGTGTGGGCAACAGCGAAGCACTCGGCGTCATGGATATTGCCGCAGTACAGTGGCTGTGGGGAAGGATCGGCACCCTCAATCAGGTCGACCTGCGTCTGTATCCGGGAATACCCATCGCTCATTTTCTCGCGCAATGGCAGGGGCATCTGCCGGTCGGCGCGGTGTTACAAAGCCCGGCGCAGCAGGGACACGTGGCTGCGGATGCTTCGCGCGCCTATCGCGTGAACCTGCTGGTACTATCGCTGGTAGCGTTGTTTACCGGAGCGTTTCTCGTCTATTCCACCCTGGCCATGGGGGTAGTGCGGCAACGGCAGCAACTGGCCCTGTTGCGGGTCCTGGGCCTGCGCCGCCGGGAAGTCGTACTGGCCGTATTGTTGCAGGGTGCGACGTTGGGTCTGCCGGGCGCGCTGCTGGGTCTGCCGCTGGGCGTGCTGGCGGCTTGGCTGGCTCTGGCACACATGGGTGGCGACCTCGGAGCAGGATATTTCAGTGCCACGGCTTTGCACTTGCAATGGCATCCGGGACTCCTGCTGATCTTTTTCGTGGCGGGCCTGGGAGCGGCGCTGACCGGCGCCTTTTTACCAGCTTGGGAAACCAGCCGGGCGATCCCCGCCCTGGCGTTGCGGGCCGGCTCTGAAGAGCAGGCCCATCAGCAGCACCAACATCCCTGGGTAGGTCTGCTGCTCTTGGGACTGGCCTTGGCAGGGTCGTTGGCGCCGGCCATCCACGGCATCCCCTATCTAGCCTACGGCGCGGTAGCCTGCCTGCTCTTTGCCCTGCTCTTTTTACTGGCCCCGCTCCTGCGCGCACTGACCAGGCTCTTTCCCCTGCCCCATGCCCCCGTCTGGCGTCTGGCCCTGGAACAACTGCGGGGTGCGCCGGGGCGGGCGGCGCAAAGCCTGGCTGCAGTGGTAGTGGCCTTCAGTCTGGTCGTGGCCATGGCGGTGATGGTGGGTTCATTCCGTGACTCCGTCGCCAACTGGTTGACCGACATTTTACGCGCGGACCTCTATGTGCAGGCTGGGATGAATAGAGACTCACTCCTCCCCCATGGCGCAGCGCACCAGCTTTGTGCACTGCCCGATGTCCGCGCCTGCTCGCCTCTGCGGCGGGTCACTCTAAATTTGTTACCGGGACACCCACCGGTGACGCTTCTCGCGCGGGGCATGAACATCAGCGATCCGGAGCGGGAATTGCAGATACTCCATGCGGTCAGGGTCGGGCCACAACAGCCACCGCCCGTGTGGATTTCGGAGATTCTGGCAGGTATCAGTGGCTGGCAGACCGGACAGGTGATCCATCTGCCGCTGGGTGGGCAGGAGCGGCCGGTGACCATCGCCGGCATCTATCGGGATTACGCCTATCAGGAGGGTTCAGTGTCCATACCCATTCAGCAATACCGCGTATGGTCCGGAGACGATGCGGTCAATGGCGTCGCCCTTTGGCTGCGTCCCGGCACTGCGATACCGGCCGCCATCCACAAGTTGCGGCAGACACTGCCCGATGGTGGTCGATTATTGATCGCGACCCCCAAAGAAATTCGCAGCAAGAGCCTGCAGATATTCAACCAGAGCTTTATCGCCACCTATGCACTGGAGGCTGTCGCCATGGTGATCGGGCTGCTGGGGGTGAGCAGCGGCTTCGGGGCGCAGACGCTCATGCGCCGCAGCGAATTCGCCATGCTCCGGCATCTGGGTCTGCGGCGGCGTGACCTGCTCACCTTGCTCTTTGCCGAGGGCAGCGTCCTTTCGCTACTCGGAATACTCATCGGCGGTGCACTGGGGATGGCCATCAGCATCATCCTGATCGAAGTGGTCAATCCCCAGTCTTTCCATTGGCACATGGGCTTTCATCCGTCCTGGCCGCTATTGCTGACCCTGAGTGCCATCCTCTGGCTGGCGAGCACGGCCACCATGGTGCTGGCCGGACGGCGGGCGGTCCGGCATACCTCCGCGGTGCTGCGCGATGATTAGTCATTTATGGTCGGGATCACCGCGTAAAGGGATATGTTCTGGTCTACTGGTACTGTGCTGCGGGCTCTGTGGACCGGCGCAGGCTGAATCCAGTCTGCCGGGGACGCCCCTGCCTTTACAGCCCACCCCGGATGTGAAGGTCACCCCGCAGCACCCCATGCAATTCCCCAACGCATTGGGCAGCCACCCGGATTTCCCCATTGAATGGTGGTACGTAACGGGCTGGCTGCATAACGCATCGGGAAAACCGCTGGGATTTCAGGTCACCTTTTTCCGGGTCCGGGCCCCTGAGGTCTGGGCAAACCCCAGTGCATTCAATCCCGGTGAACTGCTTTTTGCCGAGGCGGCGTTGAGCGATCCCCGCATCGGACATCTGCTCACCGCGCAACGGGCCGCACGGGCAGATCTCGGATTGGCAGGGGCGGATCGAAACCATACCGATGTCTGGATTCGCCATTGGTATCTGCGCCAGCAAGGGCGGGCTTACGAAGCCCACATCGATGGCAAAGGCATCCGTTATCGACTACGATTCACAACAACCCAACCGGCACTGCTCGAAGGTCTCCAGGGCATCAGCCGGAAAGGCCCAGACCCGAAGAATGCCAGCTACTACTACAGCCTTCCACATCTGAAGGTCAGCGGGACGGTGGACATCAAAGGACGGCGTGAGCCCGTCAGCGGGGAGGCGTGGCTGGATCACGAATGGTCGGCGGCGTACCTGCCCAAACAGGCCGTCGGTTGGGATTGGCTGGGGGTCAATCTGAAGGATGGCGGTGCCCTCATGGTCTTCATGATGCGCCGCGCCGACGGTGCGCCCCTCTGGCTGGCAGCTACAGAGCGCAATGCCCAGGGCCAGGTACACTACATTCCGGGCAAAGACATCCGCATGCAGCCCACGGGCTGGTGGCGGTCGCCGCAAACCGGTATACGCTACCCCGTGCGCTGGCAGATGCAGGTGGGAAACCTGCATTTCGCTATCGTCCCGCTCATGGACAATCAGGAATTCGACGCCAGCCGCAGCAGCGGCACCGTCTACTGGGAAGGAGCGGTGCGCGCCGTGACGGGTCGACAGACCGCAGGGAGAGGATATCTGGAACTCACCGGCTATGGCGGCCGTCTGGCTCTGGGTCAATGAGGCCATCAGCGAAGCATCGCGTAACTGGAGCAAATTCCTCCGCGTTGCTACACTGAATGCATGCTCAATGAAAGCGCCCTGCCGCCGCAACAACCGTTTCCGGAGCGCCACACTGGATGCGCCATCATTCTGAACCATGACTGACACCCTCGACGACGCTGCACTGCTGCGTTACGCACGCCAGATTCTCTTGCCGGAAATCGACATTGCCGGACAGCAGGCACTGGCGGCCGGCCGGGTGCTGATCATCGGCATGGGCGGCCTGGGCTGCCCGGCCGCCCAGTATCTGGCGGCCGCGGGCGTCGGCAACCTGACCGTCTGCGATGGAGATCAGGTCGATCTCAGCAATCTGCAACGCCAGATTCTCTATGGCGAGGCCGACCTGGGGCGCCCCAAAGCCTTGGCCGCACGCGATCGACTGCGCGCCATGAACCAGCAGATTCGGGTCAGCGCCTGGGTGGAATCAGCGCAACCCGAGTCTCTTGCCGCGGCACTGGACACCCACGATGTGGTACTGGACTGCACCGACAACTTCGGCAGCAGGCACGCCATCAACCGCGCCTGCCGTAATGCTGGTAAACCTCTGGTCAGTGCCGCGGCCATCCGTTGGGAAGGGCAACTCGCCGTCTTTGATTTTCGTGTATCGGAAAGCGCCTGCTATGCCTGTCTCTACCCGGACGGCGTAGAGGATACCGAAGATACCTGCTCTCGCAGCGGCGTCCTTGGCCCACTCCTCGGTGTACTCGGCAGCATGCAGGCAGCAGAAGCCATCCGCCTGCTGTGTACCGGCCATTCCCCGCTGGCCGGGCAACTCCTGCTGGTGGATGCGCAAAGCTGGCAGTGGCGGCAGATCGCCCTGCGCCGCGACCCGGCCTGTGGCGTTTGCGCATGAGGCGCCTGAAACTGCCACGCACCCTGGCCAACGCCCTGCTCGCAGACCTGCAATCCGGTGTTGGCGAAGGACTTATCGGCGCTACCGCCGACATGCCGGTCTCCATCTATCCCTGCCCACCGGCGAACCTTGCCGCAGCGTCCGCGTTGATCCAGTCCCGAGGCGAAACATCTTTCGCACATTACGCCCATGCCGCCGCGCCGATCGCGGATATCGTCCCCATCGGCACGCCCTACCAGATATTGCTGGCTGCGGATATCAAAGGGGTGATCCTCCTGCGCGCCTTCTCCCGCGCGGGGGATGGCGCGGCCTGGCAGGAACTTGATATCGAACTCGACCATGACTGAGGCCCCAGAGTTTTCTGTGACGTCCTTCAACATCCAGGTGGGCATCGGCTCCCACCGCGCCCGGCACATGTTCCTGCACGGCTGGAAGTACGTGATGCCCCATGGTCAGAGTCTGCGCAACCTGGAGCGGATCGCCGCGGTCTTGGAGGGAACCGACGTCGCCGGACTCAACGAAGTCGATGCCGGCTCTTTTCGCAGCCAGTATGTCAACCAGGCGGGTTTTCTCGCTGACCGCGCCCATTTCCCTTACTGGGCGCAACAACGTACCCGTGACTTCGGCGACTTTGCCCAGCACAGCAATGGCATTCTCTCCCGCTGGCCCATTGAAGAGACCATAGCGCATTCCCTGCCCAGCTTCATGAATGGGCGCGGCATGCTGGAAAACCGGCTCAACGCTGGTGGAAGATCCCTGACAGTGATCATCACCCACCTCGGCCTTAGCCGTCATGCGCGCCTCAGTCAGATACGCGATCTCGCCCAACGCCTGCGCGGACGCCCGAATCTCATTCTCATGGGCGACCTGAACTGCACGGCGCGCTCCCCGGAAATGCGCCTGCTCCTCAATGAAAGTGGCCTGCAGGCGCCGCCCTGGAGCCCACCGACCTTTCCCAGCTGGTCACCGCGCTTTTCCTTCGATCACATCCTCTGTAGCCCTGACCTGGAATTCACGATGATTGAAACCGTCACCGAGCCCCTCTCCGATCACCTCGCCCTCAAGGCAAAACTGCGCTGGGACTCGGCGACAGCGGCAGATGCAAAGCACCAGTGACGGTAAAAGGTACCCGCATATCGAACATGCCGGTCACCAGATAACCTTTGACGGTATAGGGGAGCCCCGCCCCGGCGCTGATACTGCCGAGATCCCCCAGCAATGTCAGAAAATTGCCTGTGACCGGGATGCTCACCGTGGCGCTACCATAGGCGGGCACCTCGATCGGCTTGTCCAGCAATCCGTAGGCCACCTGCCGATCCCGCACATACAGGCGCGCCTCCCCCGCCTTGGCATGGAGCGCGCTGTCATTGGGGTTGCTGACCTTGAGCGACAGCATAAAAGTCTGCGCGACCAGTCCTACCGTTTCGGGCTGAATATTCAGCAACTGCACTTCCGGCTGGTGAGCAGGGAAGGCTCCGCAGGCGCTGAGGGGCAGCGCGACCAGCAACGCAACCCAGCAGCGAAACCGTTGGGTGATGCGGGAACTTCGTGCGACAATGGCCATCCGAGCACTCCTGCAAACGTCAGTCGTCGAGTATAACCCAGGGAATGACCGAGAAAAGCCCAGACCCGCACACCGCCAAAAACAGTGCGCACCAACCGCGATGGGAGTGCGATGATGGAACGCTGCGCCTCAGCGGACGCTGGACATTGCGGCGTCTCGGCGGGAGATTCGCGGCACAGGAAGCGGCACTGCGGAACATCAGCCCGGAAGTATGCTGGGATCTCTCGGCAGTCGAGGTCCTCGACAGCGCCGGGGCCCTCCTGCTTTGGCGCGCATGGGGCAATCACCTACCCAACAATATCCGGATGGCCGACCAGCATCACAGCATCTTCGCCCGTCTGGCGGATATCCAACCCGTCGCGGCGCGCCCCCGGCATCCCTGGCATTTTCTCGACCAGCTCGGCGCCTTCCTGATAGAAACCGGACGGGACCTATGGGGACTTTTTCTGCTCATGGGTGCTCTGCTGCTGGAGTTCGGGCGTGGCCTCCGCCACCCGCGAAGCTTTCCCTGGCGCGAAATCTCCGCCACCATCGTCAATACCGGACCGAATTCATTGCCCATCCTCACCCTGATCGGCTTCCTCATCGGCGTGGTGATTTCCTTTCAGTCGGCCTCGACGCTCGCCCAATACGGCGCCAACATTTACATCATCAACATTGCGGGTCTGAGCATACTGCGTGAGTTTGGCCCGCTGATCACCGCCATCATTCTCTCGGGGCGTTCCGGCTCGGCGTTTACCGCGCAAATCGGCGGCATGTGCGTAACCGAAGAACTGGATGCCCTGCGCACTTTCGGCATTCCCCCGATCCGCCGTCTGATTCTGCCCAAGGTCATTGGGCTGGCGCTGGTGATGCCACTGCTCGTCCTCTGGACCGATATGGTCGGACTGTACGGAGCCATGCTCGTGGCCAAACTGGAGCTCGGCATCAGCAACCGCTTCTTTATCCAACAAATGCCCGTGGTAGTCCCCAGTTTCAATTTGTGGCTGGGCGTTGTCAAAGGAGCCCTCTTCGGTATCCTCATTGCGTGGATCGCTGGCTTTCATGGCCTCAAGGTGAAGCCCAACACCACCAGCCTGAGCAGGGAAACCACCAACTCGGTAGTCATGTCCATCACCGTGATGATTCTTATCGATGCCATTCTTGCCCTGGTCTTTGCCAATACGGGAATCTCCAACTGATGGTCCGCTCCGACGCCATTGTCCTGACCGATATCGCCACCCGGTTCGGAACCCACTGGGTTCAGCGGCACCTCGATCTGACCGTTCGGTGCGGGGAGATACTCGCCATCGTCGGCGGCAGCGGCACCGGCAAGACCACGCTGCTGCGCGCCATGATGGGCCTCGTTCCCATCGCTGAAGGACGGATGACCATCCTTGGCGAAAATCCGCAAGCGCTCAATCTGCGCGAACTGATTGCCCTGCGCCAGCGCTGGGGGGTGCTCTTTCAACAGGGAGCCCTGTTCAGCGCCCTGACGGTTTATGAAAATATCGCCTTTCCGCTACTGGAGTGGGGACATCTCAGCCGTTCCGAAATCAGCGATCTGGTAGCTCTGAAGTTGCAAATGGTAGGCCTGAAGCCCAGCGACGCATGGAAACTGCCGGCGGAGTTGTCGGGAGGAATGGTCAAACGGGTCGCCCTCGCCCGCGCCCTGGCCATGGAGGCGGAGATTCTCTTTCTCGACGAACCCACTTCCGGACTCGACCCTATCGCGGCCGCGGAATTTGACGCCCTGCTTCGGCAGGTCCACGGCGACATCGGCTTTACCGTGGTCATGGTCAGTCACGACCTGGACAGCCTCGCCGCCACCGCTGATCGTGTCGCGGTACTGGCCGACGGCAGAGTGCTGACGGTCGGTTCACTGATCGAGGTTCAACAGGTGGACTTCCCCTATATCCGTGCATTCTTTCATGGGGAACGGGGCGAGCGCCTGCTGACCAGCCTCCGCGCCGCAGAAAAATGCCCTACTCTCCCCAGCGCTGCGCAATCCGGTTCGGCAACCCCAGTTGGTCCAGAATCCGCGCCACGATGAAATCCACCAAATCTTCGATTCTTTGGGGGTGGTGGTAAAAACCGGGGCTCGCCGGCAGAATGCGTACCCCCATCTGTGCCAGCTTCAGCATATTTTCCAGATGAATCGTCGAGACGGGGCTTTCGCGAGGCACCAGAATGAGTTTCAGGCCTTCTTTCAGCATCACGTCGGCGGCGCGCTCGATCAGATTCTCGGACAGCCCGTGGGCAATGGCGGCCAGTGTCCCCCCGGAACAGGGACAGACCACCATGGCCTGAGCCGCATTGGAACCGGAAGCCACTGGAGATAGCCAGTCATCCTGGGCATAAACCGATAACAGGTCCGGGTCGGCGCCGAACCGTTCATTGAGGAAACGGGTCACCGCCTCAGCCGTATCCGGGAGATCCAGACTCAACTCCTCACGGCAAACCACCCGCGCTGCGTCCGATATCAGCAGATAGACCCGCACCCCGGCGGTCAGTAGCACCTCCACCAGCCGCAACCCATAAGCCGCACCGGAAGCGCCGCTAATCGCCACACAAACCCGATCCTGCCGTCGCCGATCTTCCATTAGCGCTCCTTGACCCGGATGGAACCCGGGATTACGACCCTGCCGGTACATCCCGTCGGGCGAGACGTTCGAGCAGGCGTCCGTGAATCCCGCCGAAGGCACCGTTGCTCATGATGAGCACATCATCCCCCGGGCGCAATTCTGCGTCCAGCGCCCGCAAGAGCGCGTCCATATCGACATAAACTTGCGCAGCGGAATCCAGGGCGGCCGCCACATCCCAACCCAGATCTGCCGGAGCATAGACAAACGCTCGATCCGCGCCTTGCAAACTTGGTCCCAGCGTCTGCCGGTGCACCCCCATCTTCATGGTGTTGGAGCGTGGTTCCAGCACGGCAATCAGACGCTCCGTCCCCTCCATCCGCCCGCGCAGGGCCGTGATGGTGGCGGCGATGGCCGTGGGGTGGTGAGCAAAGTCGTCATACACCGCCACGCCGCCAGCCCGTCCGCGCAGCTCCAGGCGCCGCCGCACCCCCTGAAAGCTGCGCAATGCTGCACATCCGACCGCCAGCGGCACCCCGGCATGCCGCGCCGCCAGCAAGGCCGCCAATGCATTCTCGGCATTGAACGACCCGGCCATCTCCCAACCGACTTGCCCGCGCTCGACGCCCTGCTCCAGCACGGTAAAACGGCTGCCATCCACAGCGTCCAGCCGCACCTGCCACTCGCCCGTACCGGCAAAGCGTTGCAGGGGTGTCCAACAACCGCGCTCCAGCACCCGTTTCAGCGCTGGCACTCCATCCTTCACGATAATCGCGCCCGCGCCGGGTACGGTGCGCAGCAGGTGGTGAAACTGGGTGATGATCGCCTCCATATCCGGAAATATATCGGCATGATCGTATTCCAGATTGTTGAGTATCAGCGACCGCGGGTGATAGTGCACGAACTTGGAACGTTTATCGAAAAAGGCGGTGTCATACTCATCCGCCTCGATCACAAAAAAAGGGCTGTCCGTCAGCCGCGCCGATACACCGAAATTGCGCGCCTCCCCACCGATGAGAAACCCTGGATCGAGTCCTGCCTCCTGCAATATCCAGGTCAGGATGGAGGTCGTCGTGGTCTTGCCGTGGGTACCCGCCACGGCCAATACCCAGCGGCTTTGCAGTATCTCCCGGGACAGCCAGGCGGGACCGGAATCATAGGGCATCTGCCGGTCCAGAACCGCCTCCACACAGGGGTTGCCCCGCGACAGGGCGTTACCGATGAGTACCAGGTCGGGGACAGGATTCAGTTGAGCGGGATCATAGCCTTCATGGACCGTAACCCCTTCGCGGGCCAGCAGATCACTCATGGGAGGATAGGTGTGTGCATCCGAACCCGTTACCTGATGCCCCGCCGCCCGCGCCAGCAGCGCGATGCCTCCCATGAAAGTCCCGCAGACGCCGAGGACGTGGATATGCATGGTAGGCGGACCTAGTGCATGGTACTGCGCGCCGGTGCGCCGAGGCGTTGATCCAGCGCCTGATTGGCGAGTTCATAGAGCGCGTTGAATTTTTCCAGAAGCTCCTGATAACGGGCCATCATCTCCGCCTCTTCCGCCAGCACCGGATGATCGTCCAGGGAGCGCGTCAGCATATCCCGGGCCATACCCAGACGTTCCACCACCTCAAAATAGGCCCAGCCGTCCGGCGGCTGGGCGCTGGCCGCCGCAATCTCCTGCTGGTAGTACCAGACCAGAGCCGCCCGCGTCACCGCCTGCGCCGCCGTCATCTCCTCCGCCTCGGTCAACTGCCATTCATGGCTGACCGGCTCCTGCCAATCCAGATAGGTGTGCCAGCGCTGGCCGTTCTCATCCACCACGAATTCGAAGCGTACCCCCACCCCCTGATCGCCCAGCCGGGCAATCAGTCGCTCCGCCTCGTCCCAGTCTTCCGCATAGTCTGGCACTGCGCCACCGGGCACTGCGCCCATGACCAGGCGCTCCACTGCCTCGACAAATTCCTCGTCAAGGGGGGCGGTACGCGCATATTCCAAGGCATCATTGCTACTCAAAAAAGAGGCCATCCACAGGGCTGCTGGCGCTGGCATACAGCTTGCGTGGCATGCGTCCCGCCAAAAAAGCCTTACGCCCCGCCTCCACTCCCTGCCGCATCGCCTCGGCCATGAGAATGGGGTCTTTGGCGGCGGCAATGGCGGTGTTCAACAAAACGCCATCACAACCCAGCTCCAGCGCCACCGCCACGTCAGACGCCGTGCCCACGCCCGCATCCACGAGAATCGGTACCGTCGCCTGCTCCAGAATGATGCGCAGATTGTAAGGATTACGAATACCCAGACCGGAGCCGATGGGTGCCGCCAGCGGCATCACCGCTACACAGCCCATCTCCGCAAAGGTCTTGCAGGCCACCGGATCATCCACACTGTAGACCATCACCTCGAAGCCCTCGGCGATGAGGGTTTTGGCCGCATCGTAGGTCTGTCGCATATCTGGATATAGAGTCTGAGGGTCACCGATGACTTCCAGCTTGACCAGTTTCCAGTCACCCAGCTCCCGAGCCAGACGGCAGGTGCGCACCGCATCCTCCGCCGTGTAGCATCCCGCCGTGTTCGGCAGGATGGTAAAGCGGTCCGCCGGGAGAAACTCCAACAGATTAGGTGCGTCTTTACTCTGCCCCAGATTCATCCGGCGCAGCGCCACGGTGACGATCTCCGCGCCAGCCGCATCGATGGCCGCCCGGGTCTCGGCAAAATCCTTATATTTTCCCGTACCCACCAGCAGACGGGACTGGTACTCCCGCCCTGCAATCACCAAAGGATCTTTACGCATTGTGTTTGTCTTTCGCCTCAAAATAAGGGATTAGTGCGGAGCACTCAGCCGCCGCCTACCGCCTGGATGATCTCCAGGCGGTCGCCGGCCGACAGCGTCGCCGTGGCGTGGGTACTGCGCGGTACGATTTCACCATTGCATTCAACGGCCACACGGCGCTCCGCCCAGCCCAGCTCGGCCAGCAGCGCCCGCACCGTTATCTGCTCAGGCACCTCGCGGGCCACACCATTCACCAGAATCTGCATGATAGCGATGCTAGAACCTCACCGGAAGAGCGTCAAGCGAATGCGCCCGCCCGCGTGGCGCAGAGATCCCGAACGATCGCGGCAATGACGAATAACCCCATGTTCAGGGCGTAGGTATGGTCACCGCCGCCCCCGGTATCCCTACAGAAGCCTTCCATTGCTGCATCTTGCCGATGAGTGGCGATTCGGCGCATTGCTGTGAGGTAATCGAACTGCAGGCACTGGCCCACTCCCCGGTTACCCCGAAAAACTTTGCTGCGGATTGTAGTTGCTGGGACTGGGCACCCGTGGCCCGGGTACTGAGTGCCTGATAATGCGCCGCGCGTTTCTCCGCCCAAGCGGAGACATCCTGCCAACACGACGTCCGCGCAGCGGACGACATCGCCGCACACCGGGCGCTGTCCTGCCGTGCCTTGGTCATATCCCCCTGCCACGCACCGGAAAAGGATGTGCCGGCGTCGCTCAGCGTCTGCGCCGCGGAGGGCGCTGCCGGAATAGCCGGTGCGGCGGGAAGGGCTGGCGCTACGGTGGTCAAGGGCAGCGCGGCGGACGAATAACGAACCGGGGGCGGTGTTATGGAAGGCGCGGGCGGGCGGGAAACAACGGCTGGCGCACTGCGCACCGGTGCCGATGTGACGCGGGCAGGCGGCAATGGAGCTGCGGCAAAGGCCGGGTAGTTACCCACCATGCCTTGCGACTGCGGCGACATACCGTTCGTCGTAGTCGTCGCACACCCCGCCAGTATCAGCATGCCACCCATGGCGAGCACGGACCATTGCATCCAACCCATAAAGCACTCCTTCGTCAAATCATTAAAGTTGCGTTCGAGTCTAACATCAGGGCATGACTGCTCAAGAGCTTAATCCATGGCATGCCCCTGGAAACCCGCGTCGGAAGGTTGCCACCATGCTCGGTCTGGCCGCCGTGCGTTGACCACTCCCCTTCCGGTCCTTAGAATAGGCGATATCTACGTGGGAGGGGACCCCCTCCCTTTTTTTGCATCCTCTTGTTGGCGAGGTGGGGCATGCAGGCGGTCTTGGCATTGGCAGACGGCAGCATCTATCGCGGTATAGGCTTTGGTGCCACCGGATTGGCAGCAGGTGAAATCTGTTTTAACACCGCCATGAGTGGCTACCAGGAGATCCTTTCTGATCCCTCGTATCAGGGACAGATCATCACGCTCACTTATCCCCATATCGGCAATACCGGGGTCAACCCGGAGGACATGGAAGGTACCCGGATATTCTGCTCCGCTCTCGTCGTGCGCAATCTGCCACGGCAACCCAGCAGTTGGCGCAGCACCCAGGACCTGGCCTCCTTCCTGCAGACCCATCGAATTCCCGGCATCGCGGGAATCGACACCCGCGCTCTGACCCGCAGACTGCGGGATAGCGGCGCTCAGAATGCTGCCGTCCTCGTCGGAGAAGCGGCCAGCGAAGAGAAGGCCCTGGCTGCGGCGCGCGCTTTCCCAGGCCTCATCGGCCGTGATCTGGTGCAGGATGTGGGCTGCCGGGAGGCATACACCTGGGATCTCGCCAGCGGCACCCCCGAACAGGGCTATCACGCGCAGGCCGTCACCCGGACACAGTGCCATGTGGTGGTCTACGATTTCGGCACCAAACGGAATATCCTGCGCCTGCTGGCGGATCGGGCCTGCCGAATCACGGTGGTGCCGGCCCGCACCGCGGCCGCCGAGGTGATCGCCCTGCGCCCGGACGGCATACTCTTCTCCAATGGTCCCGGTGACCCAGCGGCCCTCGGCTATGCGGAAGAGGCCATGCGCCAAGTCATCGCCACGGGTATTCCCACCTTCGGACTCTGTCTGGGGCATCAGTTGCTGGGACGGGCCCTGGGCGCCAAAACCGTCAAGATGAAGTTCGGGCACCACGGTGCCAACCATCCGGTCAAAGACCTGCGCAGCGGTCGGGTGTTGATCACCAGTCAGAACCACGGTTTCGCGGTGGACGCGGACACCCTGCCGGAGTGCCTGGTGGCGACCCATGCCTCACTGTTCGACGGCAGCCTGCAGGGCATGGCGCATCGGGAGCTGCCCGTATTTTCCTTTCAGGGCCACCCTGAGGCCGGACCCGGGCCCCACGACGCCCGTGCAATTTTTGACGACTTCGTTCACGCCATGAACCAGTACGGAGGCCGTCACCATGCCTAAACACCAGGACATCAAAAGCGTCCTCCTCATCGGCGCCGGACCCATCATCATCGGCCAGGCCTGTGAATTCGATTATTCCGGCGTACAGGCCTGCAAGGCGTTGCGGGAAGAGGGTTGCCGGGTCATTCTGGTCAACTCCAACCCTGCCACCATCATGACCGATGCGCAGACTGCGGACGCCACCTATATCGAACCCGTCGAGTGGCAAACCGTGGCGCGCATCATCGCCATGGAACGCCCCGATGCCATTCTCCCCACCATGGGCGGTCAGACCGCACTGAACTGTGCCCTGGACCTACACCGGGAGGGGGTGTTGGAGCAGTACGGTGTCAAACTAATCGGCGCTTCCGTGGAAGCCATCCGTGAGGCCGAAGATCGCGGCCTCTTCAAAAAGGCCATGGAAGAAATCGGCCTGGAAGTGGCCCGCTCCGCTTTCGGCCATGATATGGAAGGCGCGCGCCAGATCGCGGAGGATATCGGCTTTCCGGTCATCATCCGGCCATCCTTCACCCTGGGCGGCACCGGCGGCGGCATTGCCTACAACCGTGAGGAATTTGAGGACATCGCGGCGCGCGGCCTGGAGGCCAGTCCTACCCACGAAATCCTCATCGAAGAATCCATCATCGGTTGGAAGGAATTCGAGATGGAAGTGGTCCGCGACCGGGCGGATAACTGTATCATCGTTTGCTCTATCGAGAACTTCGATCCCATGGGCATCCATACCGGGGACTCCATCACCGTAGCCCCCGCCCAGACTCTTACGGATCGTGAATACCAGCGCATGCGGGATGCCTCCATCGCCGTGTTGCGGCGTATCGGGGTGGATACCGGCGGCTCCAATGTACAGTTCGCCGTCAATCCCGAAGATGGGCGACTGATCGTCATCGAGATGAACCCGCGGGTGTCGCGTTCTTCGGCGCTGGCCTCCAAGGCCACCGGGTTTCCCATTGCCAAAATTGCCGCCAAGCTCGCACTGGGTTACACCCTGGATGAGCTGCGCAATGACATCACCCAGGCGACACCGGCGAGTTTCGAGCCGACCATCGATTATGTGGTCACCAAAATCCCCCGCTTCGCCTTCGAGAAGTTTCCCGAGGCCGATGCCCACCTGACCACTCAGATGAAGTCAGTGGGTGAAGTGATGGCCATTGGCCGCAGCTTCCAGGAGTCGCTGCAAAAGGCGCTGCGTGGCCTGGAGACGGGTGTGGATGGCCTGGATGAGAAACTCATCGGCAATGATCCGGACACCCTGCAAAAACTGGAACAGGAGTTACGGGTTCCCGGTGCCGATCGCCTCTGGTACCTGGCGGACGCCGTACGGCGCGGCTGGGATCAGGACAGCCTGCAACGCATCACCCGCATCGACCCCTGGTTTCTGGAGCAGATTTTCGAGATCATTCAGACCGAGGAAAGCCTGCGCGGTCTCTCTCTGGCGGGCCTCGACGATGCCCGGCTCCGCACCCTCAAAGGCATGGGTTTCTCGGACCGGCGGCTGTCCCGCCTGTTGGGTTGCCACGAGCAGCAGTTGCGTGAACAGCGCCAGAGGCTGGGTGTCCGCCCCGTCTACAAACGGGTGGATACCTGTGCCGCCGAGTTCCGCTCGCCGACTCCGTATCTCTACTCCACCTATGAGACGGAGTGCGAGGCGGAACCGGGTGTTAAACCCAAGATCATGATTCTGGGCGGCGGTCCCAACCGGATCGGACAGGGCATCGAGTTTGACTACTGTTGCGTGCATGCGGCCATGGCCCTGCAGGAGGATGGCTTTGAGACCATCATGGTCAACTGCAACCCGGAAACGGTGTCCACCGACTATGACACTTCCGATCGCCTGTATTTTGAGCCGCTCACCCTGGAAGACGTCCTCGAAATCGTCGCCGTCGAAAAGCCGCATGGTGTGATCGTCCAGTTTGGCGGCCAGACACCGCTGAAGCTCGCCAACGATCTGGAGGCCGCCGGGGTGCCCATCATCGGCACCACACCGGATTCCATCGATCTGGCTGAGGATCGCGAGCGCTTCCAGCAGCTTTTGCAACGCCTCGACCTGCGGCAACCGGAAAACGCCATTGCCCGGAGCGCCCCGGAAGCCCTGAGCAAGGCGCGAGCGCTGGGCTACCCGCTGGTGGTACGCCCCTCCTATGTGCTGGGCGGTCGCGCCATGCGCATCGTCTATGGGGAAGACGACCTGCAACGCTACATGTTGGAAGCGGTGCGCATCTCCAATGACCAGCCCATCCTCCTGGACCGTTTCCTGAATGACGCCCTGGAAGTGGACGTCGATGCCGTCGCCGACAGCGGGCAACAGGTGATCGTGGCTGGGATCATGGAGCACATCGAGCAGGCGGGAGTCCACAGCGGCGACTCGGCCTGCTGCCTGCCGCCCTACTCTCTGTCCCCGGCCATTCAAGACGAAATCCGGCGGCAGACCGTGGAACTGGCCCTGGCGCTCGGGGTGGTGGGCCTGATGAACTGTCAGTTCGCCGTCCAGAACGAGCGCATCTATGTGCTGGAGGTTAACCCGCGCGCGTCACGGACGGTACCTTTCGTCTCCAAGGCTACGGGATGGCCCCTGGCCAAAATCGCCTCCCGCTGCATGACCGGAAAGTCTTTGGCCGCGCAGGGCGTTCCACAGATTCCCAACCCGCCCCATTTCAGCGTCAAGGAAGCGGTCTTCCCCTTTATCAAATTTCCCGGCGTGGATATACTGCTAGGGCCGGAAATGAAGTCTACGGGCGAAGTGATGGGTATAGGCGCCAGTTTTGGTGAGGCTTTTCTAAAGGCGCAGGTTGGTGCGGGCGAACACTTTCCGAGCTCCGGCACGGTTTTTCTCAGTGTTCGCGATGCCGATAAAAAGGGGCTCACCCCGACCGCTCGGATCCTGTCCGAACTCGGGTTCAAACTGATCGCCACTGGGGGCACCGCAGCCTTCCTGCAGAAGGAAGGTCTGGAAGTCGCCCCGGTTAACAAGGTGACCGAAGGCCGTCCCCATATCGTCGATGCAATCAAGAACGGCAAGGTGCAGATCATCATCAACACCGTGGACGAACGCCAGTCGGTGCGGGATTCTTTCAGTATCCGCCGCGCCGCTCTGCAGATGGGATTGACCTATTACACTACCCTGGCTGGCGCCACCGCGGGCGCCGCCGCCATTCACGCTCTGATGACGGAAGAATGCAGCGTACTCCGGCTCCAGGATCTGAACCAGAAAAGTACCAGCACGAGGCAGATATGAATGATAAAATTCCCATGACGGTTATTGGTGCCCAGCGGCTGCGCGACGAGTTGCATCGCCTCAAAACCGTTGACCGCCCTACGGTGATTGAAGCCATTGCCGAGGCGCGCGCCAAGGGTGATCTGTCGGAAAATGCCGAATATGACGCCGCCAAGGAGCAGCAGGCTTTTATCGAAGGACGTATCCGTGAGGTGGAGGATTATCTGGCCCGTGCCCAGGTCATCGACCCCAAGCAACTGAATACCGGCGGTAAAATCGTTTTTGCGGCCACTGTGGAATTGGAAGATGCGGAAGGCAACGAGGTGACCTACCAGATCGTGGGTGATGCCGAGGCCGACCTCAAGGAAAACAAGATATCCATCAGTTCCCCCATTGCCCGCGCGCTCATCGGCAAGCATGAAGGCGATCCGGTTGAAGTGCGCGCCCCCGGCGGAACACGGGAATACACCATTCTTGCCGTGCGTTACATATAGATCATGATCGCATGACACACCATATCTACCTGCTGTTCCTGGCCATACTACAGGGCGTTACGGAGTTGTTTCCCATCTCCAGCCTGGGGCATATCATTTTGGTGCCAGCGCTCCTGCATTGGCCCATCAACCGGGACGCAGGATGGTTTCTGCCCTTTGTGGTCGTGCTCCACCTTGCCACGGCGACGGCGTTGCTCCTGTTCTTCTGGCGCGACTGGGCGGCACTGCTCGGCGGTTTCATTCGTGCGCGGGGACGCCCCGACAATCCTGACTCCCGGCTGTTATGGATTCTCTTCATCGCGTCCATTCCCGCCGGTTTGCTGGGCCTCGCCCTTGCCCACAAGATCAAGGCCCTGTTCGGCGGCTTCACCTTTGCCGCAGTGGCGCTGATGATCAACGGCATCATGCTCATCCTGGGGGATCGCCTGCGCGCGCGGCAACCTAGCCATTCGCTGGACAACCTGAGCTGGCCGCGTGCCATCGGTATAGGGTTTGCCCAGTCCCTTGCGTTGATTCCAGGATTTTCCCGTTCCGGCGCGACCCTGGTGGCGGGTATCGGTGTGGGGCTGGACTATGAAAATTCCGCAAAATTTTCCTTTCTGCTCGCCACGCCGATCATCGCGGCGGCCGGCATGCTGGAAGTGCCCAAGCTCTTTCACGCACAGATGCCGTCCGGGTTGCTCGGCACCATCTTTCTTGCGGGGCTTCTCTCCGGAATCTGCGCGTGGGCATCCGTATGGTTTCTGATGCACTATTTTCACAAGCATGAGATCAAGGCACTGCGGCCCTTTGGTATTTATTGCATCGCCTTTGGTGCGCTGGCACTGATCATCGGCGGCTACTGACCGTCCCCTGCTTCCCGGGCGTCCGGTTCCAGCAATAGTGCCACGCGTTTTCCGTTCCAGCTTTGCAGGGCGAGGAGCAATCCGACGACGGCAAGGAGATAAAAGACACCCTGCTCGCCGGCCATGCCCAGCCCCCAGCCACCGACCACACCCCCCGCGAATATCCCCAGAAACTGCATCAGCGAGTACACACCACTGGCCGCCCCCCGCTGTTCCTGGGTGGTGCTGCGGCTCATCATCGAGGGCAGAATCGCCGAGGCCACGTTATAACCCGTGAAGAAAATCACCGCTCCTACCGCCACCGGCCAGAAGTGACCAGCGAGCAAACCCATGAACAACGCTCCCGCAGCAATGGCAAGACCACTGAAGACCAGCATCTGTCCGTGCTGTCTGTGCCTTTCGGCGTGGATCACCGGGTAGAGCATGCCCGCCACCGAGAGCAGCATCACCGGCAGATACACTTCCCAGACGGCGCTGCCCGGAATGTGCATGGCCTTGACCAGTTCCGGGGAGAGCACCACAAAACTGGCCCCCAGCACCATCTGCAGGATGAAGATGCCGACACTGGCGGTCAGAACCGGGGGGTATCTGAATATCCTCAGGGCGTCACGCCAGTTCCCCATGCGCTGCTGCAGATTGCGGGGGATGGGGGGAATCACTTTCCACAGCGGTAATAGCGCAAGGACGCCGAGTGCGGCGGCTACCAGAAATACCCCGGTCAGCCCGGAGAGACCGTAAAAGACGGGTCCCATCGCCATCCCCAGAACATAGGCGATGGCGATGCTGCCGCCGATGGCGGCCATGGCCTTGGTGCGGTGCTGTTCACCGGTGAGGTCCCCTGCGGTGGCCAGGAGCACCGAGGAGACGGCGCCCGCACCCTGCAGCAGACGGGCGAGAATGATGCCCCAGATGTTGTGGGTGACCGCCCCCAGCAGGGAACCCAGGACGAAGATCAGCAGACCAAAGACCAGTACCCGCTTGCGCCCGAAACGGTCGGAGGCCACCCCGAAGGGAAACTGCAGGGCGGCCTGGGCCAGTCCGTAGATGCCAATGGCCAGGCCCAACAGCACCGGGGTGCTGTGGCGAAGCTGGTCGTTGTCCAGGGCCAGTACCGGCATGAGCATGAACAGACCGAGCATGCGCGCGACATAGATGAAGCTCAGTCCCGCCACCGCCCGCTTTTCGAACGGGCTCATGGGCGGGCCTTTGGCGGCCTCAGAAGAAGCCATAGCCCATCACCAGTTTACCCAGGATCAGGGCAGTAAAGAGTAAAAAAAGGTAGGAGATGGAGTAGGCGAACATCCGCCGCGCGTAGCGGTTCATCTCCGGGCCTTCGGGCAGACCTTTGAGACGCAGGGCCATGCCCACGAACCATGCGCCGGAGAGCCAGGCGATGGCTCCATATAACCAGTCGCCGGTGAGTAGCGCTGGCACCATACTGACGATCCAGGTGAGTATGGCGTAGTTCAGCACTTCCCGGCGGGTGCGGTCGACACCATGGGTCACCGGCAGCATGGGTATGCAGGCCTTGGCGTAGTCTTCCCGACAACAGATGGCCAGGGGCCAGAAGTGCGCCGGGGTCCAGACGAATACCAGCAGGACCAGCACCAGAGGCAGCACGGCGAGACTGCCGGTGATGGCGGTCCAGCCGATCAGTGGCGGCAGGGCACCGGCAAGGCCGCCCCAGACGATGTTCCAGGGCGTGCTGGGCTTGAGGTAGAGGGTGTAGACGACGCCGTAGCCGACGGTGCCCACCAGGGTCAGTACCAGGGTCAGAGGGTTGGTGCCCCAGGCGAGTACCGCAATGGCGGCGCACATCAATGTCATGGCATAGGCAATGGCACCAGCACGGCTGATGCGGCCTTCGGCCAGCGGCCGGTGGAGGGTGCGTCGCATGTGCTGGTCGAGGGCGGGTTCGACAATCTGGTTGAGTACCCCTCCTGCTCCACCGGCCAGCGCGATGCCCGCCAAACCAGCCAGCGCCGACTCCCAGTGCAACAGGGCGTCGGGGGCGAGGATCTCGCCCACTGCGGCGGTAAATACCAGCAGCGATACCACCCGCGCCTTGGCCAGAACCCAGAGATCGCGAAGATAAGACGGCCGTGCCCGGGGACCAGAAAGTTCGCCAATGCCGTCGCTGTGTAATCCTTCTTTTAACATGACGCTAGGACCTCCGGAATTCGCGCGGTCAGTGCATCATGCCCGGCATAATCATCGTGCGCAGATACAATTGCGAGAACATCCACCAGGTCAGTCCGATGGTAATCAGAAAAAGCGGCATGAACAGCACCAGCGCCACGGTATTCCAGATGTTGTGTTCGGAAACATCGATATGCAGCAGGAAGTAGATCTGCGCGATAATCGCTATGCCCGCGCAGACCGAGATGACCATCAGCAAACCGAATGGCGGCACGGCACGCGATGCCACCAAAAAGGTAGCGACGAACATCAGGATGCTGGAAATCGCGAACCCTGAAAAATATCCCCGGGAAGTGGACATCTGTACTTCCGGATGCAATGTCGGATCATCGTGACCGTGACTCATGACATATATCCCCATAAATAAACGAACACGAACACAAACACCCAAATGATCGCCTGCAAATGCCAAAACATACGCAGTGTCAACAACCGGCCCACCACCTCAGTAGTAAAGCCCTTGGTCAGCACTTGGGCCATCATCACCAGAATCCAGATCAACCCGAAGAAAACATGGGCGGCATGTACCTGGGTCAGGATAATAAACGCCGATATACCGCCACTGGTGGCAACCGTGATACCCAATGACGCCAGTTGCGTCATGTCATGGATGTCCAGTGCCAGAAACAATACACCAAACACGAAAGCCGCGAGCAACCCATTGATCACCGCGCTTTTGTTTTTGTGCTTGAGTGCATTCATGCCAAAACCATAAGCCAGCACGCTGACAAACAGCGCCATGGTCTGAGCAAACGTATACCAGGGCTTGACAAAGTCGGCCGGGGTAGGACCACCAAAATAACTGTGCTGGTAACTCAGTACGCCATAAGCGGCAAAAAGTGTCGCAAACAGCATGCCGTCGCTCAGCAGATACATGAAATAACCAAAGGTGCGGGTGGAGATCACATCATGCTGATAGTGACTTTTATCCCATAATTCTGCTGTTTTCGGATCCACATTACTGGTATGAGAACTCATAAAAACTCCTCAATCTACCGTTCATTAACGGGTAGCCGATGCCTCGGCCACCACCTGTCAGGGTCATCAACTGCGATGATGATCCAGCCCCACGGATGAGCTCGGCTGCGAAGCCAGTGGCGGCAGGTCAGAACGCTCATAGGCTATTGCCTCACCCAATACGCCGCCGCCGACCCGATGCTGCTGTTTACCTATCCCTGCTTCCCGGCGCATAGCTGCCTTTTCCATCTGTTCCAGTTCCGCCGCGGTAATGATGTAACCCGGATCACCCTTGAAGGAGCGGTAGATTACGAGTGCAATGATTGCCAGCAGGGAGAAGGCACAAAGCCACCAGATACGCCATACCAGGGCGAAACCCAGCACAAAGGTCAGGCCGCCAAGGACAATGGCCACACCGGTATTATTGGGCATATGGATATCTTCATAGTGATCGGGCTGAACATGATCGATGCCGTTATCACGCCGCCAGGCCACTTCATCGCGCGCATTGATGTGCGGCAGTACGGCAAAGTTATAAAATGGCACAGGAGAATGGGTAAGCCATTCCAGCGAGCGGGAGGTACCCCAGGCATCCGCGCCAACCTGGTTGCTCGCATGATCGCGGACACTGACATAAAGCAGCGCGAAAAATGCGAGGACGGAAAGCGTATACACCACGATACCGAATTCCATCACCAGCAGATAAGGATGCCAAGCGGTGTTGAACACATAATCCAGACGCCGGGTCATACCCATGAAACCGAGCATGTACATCGGCACGAACACCAGCACCGTACCGGCAGAAAAGAGCCAGAACATGGTCTTTGCCCAGAACTCATTCAGCTTGAAGCCGAAGACCTTGGGAAACCAGTAGATCACCGAAGCAAAAATGGCGTACACAATCGTCAACAGCATGGAATGGAAATGCGCGACCACAAAAACGCTGTTGTGGACCATGTAATTGATGGCCGGAACCGCCAGCATCATGCCCGTCAATCCGCCGACCAGCAGCAGGAAAAGCGCGCCGATGGCCCACAGCATGGCGGCGTTGAAAGTCAGACGCCCACGATACATGGTGAATGCCCAGTTGAACACCTTCACACCCGTAGGAATGCCGACCAGCATGGTGGCCACACTGAAGGCGCTGTTGACGTAGGGCCCGGCGCCCATGGTAAAGAAATGATGCAGCCAGACCAGCCAGGAAACGCCGGCAATGGCCATACTGGCGAGTACCATGGTCATGTAGCCAAATAATGGTTTTTCGGAAAAGGTCGGAAAGATTTCCGACATCATGCCGAAGGCCGGAAGAATCACGAAATAGACTTCCGGGTGGCCCCATATCCAGAATAGATTGGTATAGAGCATCAGATTGCCACCCAGACCCGCCGTGAAGAAATGCGCGCCCAGATAGCGGTCTGCAGCAACCAATGCAAGTGCCACCTGCAGTGCCGGAAAAGAAGTCAGGGCAATCACGTTCGACGCAATCGAAGCCCAGACAAAGATCGGCAAACGACCCCAGGTCATACCCGGCGCGCGCATCTTGATGATGGTCGCCAGAATGTTGATGCCGCCCAAGGTGGTCCCCAGCGCCAACAACTCCATGGTCCATATCCAGTAGTCCACACCGACGCCCGGGCTGTATTGCAACTCGAAGATCGGTGCATAACCGAACCAGCCATTGTGCGCGAAATCACCCACGAACAGGGAAATCATGATCAATGCCCCGGCCGCGGCGGTGAACCATAGCCCCAACGCATTCAGGTAGGGGTAGGCCATGTCCCGGGCACCGATCTGAATGGGCACGATGATGTTCATGAAGCCGACGAGCAACGGCGTGGCTGCCAGCAGAATCATGATCACCCCATGGGCACTGTAGACCTGCCCGAAATGGAACGGAGTCAGGTAACCGTGCGTCGCACCGAACACTCCCGAGGAATGTGGGCCTACCGCCCAGGCCTGCTGTGTCCGGATCATCAGACCATCGATGAAACCCCGGAACAGCATCACCAAACCGATGAGGATGTACATCACCCCTAGTTTTTTGTGATCCACGGTGGTCAGCCATTCCTTCCACAGGTAGGTCCATTTCCCGTAGTACGTGATCAGACCCAGCACCAGGATGGCCCCAATGACCACCGCGACAAACAGCGGCGCCAGGATGGGGTTGTCGTAAGGAATCTGAGACCAGGCAAGGCGCCCCAGCATGGGGTTCCAGCCCCCGGCTAAATCTACGAGCATCTGTCAATTCTCCTGTTGTTTAGTCGCGGTGTTCGGCGTTCTGCTTCTGCATATACGCCACCATGTTTTCCGTCATCATCGGCGGGATGGGCCAGGTTTTACCCTTCATGACCTCGTCGACGACATGGTCGAACAAACCGTCCGGCACCGACGAGAAATAGGCCACCTTATGATGCACATTGATATAAGGGTCGGCGTAGTCATTGAAGCTGGCGTAGGTCATGGATGTCGGAGATTGCTGCACCTTCCGCACCCACTCGCGGAAGTCGGCCGACTTCACTATCCTGGTCTTGAACGTCATCCAGGAGGTGCCCGCGCCGGCATAGTCCGAAGCAATGCCCTGGTATTCCCCGACATGGTTGCTTTCCAGGGCGTTTTTCGTACGCATGCCGGGCATTACGTCGATCATGCCCACCAGTTGTGGAATGAAGAATGTCGTGGTCACCGCAGAGGAGGTCAGACGGAAAAATACCGGGGTATGCGCGGGCAGCACCAGCTCGTTGGCCGCGGCCATATGATACTGCGGGTATACAAAAAGCCACTGCCAGTCGGTTGCGATGACATCCACCTCGACCGGATCACTTACGGGTTTCAGATGGTTGGTAATCACCGTCGGATTATATGGATTTAGCTCGAAGGTGCCGGTTACCGCAAAATAGGACAAAAAGCCGACGGCAATGATGGGAATACCCCAGACAACCACTTCGATGGTGTTGGAATGGGACCAGGTAGGATCATATTTCCCCCGGTTTTTGCCCTTCTGGTAGCGCCACATGAACCAGATCACCAGGAGCGCCGTCAGGCCGACGATGCTGCCCATGATCCCGACATCCACCAGCAGATAAAACAGGTTGGTATCGGCCATCAACCCTTTTGGATCGAATATCCAAAAGGGGTTACCCGCGCAGCCACTGAGCAACAGAATCGGCGCGAGGACGGCATGGCGGCACCCGTTTTTAAGGTTATTCCTCCACTTCACTTGCATTGATATTTCTCCCTGACGGACTTCAGACCATCCGCGATATGACAGGATAGCGATCACTATCCGATTACCTTCCCCGACACTGCATGCAGATCAGGATTTCTATGGGCTTCCACCGCACAGCGGCCGCCGAACCACGGCGTCCGGGCTGCCGGCGATTCTGCAGCAGGCCGGCATTGGCACCAGTTTTCACCACTTCCGTAAATCATATAAATTTATACTATTACTGCCTATTGATTACCTGGCAGTAAAACTAGTGCAGGCGGGGGCGCAAAGCAATAGGGATTTGCCTCAAATATTTTTGGGCTTATGTAAATAGTATTAGTGATGTGCGTGCGCCCAAAAGATAAATCATAATATTACCTTTATCTTATTAAGACGCATCTGAAAACCATCTGTGGAACAAATGGTTGGTTAATGTTCGCTCATGAAATATAACACTAGTGAAAACCGTATATTTACTTATTAGTATAGTGTAATATTCTATCCAGGCAGATCACGGATCAATTTCCCCCGGCTAATTTTTAAAAATATAAAACCATCTGTGAGTATTTTTAGCGTAAAAAACCATGCTCCATTTGCCTGCAGAACGGCACTTGTTTCCCCGAAAATATCCGCTCCGTCCTCCTGCAATCGAAAATCCGATGATGGCCAGGACTGTACGGACAAAGCCGGGTCCTCCGTATCTGCGCATTTCTGCGCCAAAACAGCGGACGCCCCGGCGGAAGTCGCCCTTTTCTTGCCTGCTGGCCATGCTAAACTCTGGCCATGACTACCCGGCCTTCCGTCCTTATTCTGCTCAGCGCGGCGCAACGTCTTCGCCTCGATGACGGCACCGAGGTTGCTACCGGATTCTGGGCCGAAGAGCTGGTGACACCCTGGCAGATACTGCGCGAAGCAGGATGGCAAACGCACGTCGCCACTCCGGGCGGGGTGCGGCCGTCGGTCGATGCCGAGAGTCTCGAGCCCGCCGCTCTTGGGGGCGATACCCGCAAGGCCGCCCGGTTATGCGACGCCGTGGCGCAGATCACGGACTTAACCACACCTGCCGATTTGAATGCGCTGACGGGCGAGGACCTGGACGCCTTGGCCGGTGTTTTCATTCCCGGCGGCAATGGGCCGCTCATGGACCTCTGCCGGGCACCGGCGATGGATCGCCTGCTGCGCTACTGCCTAGCGACGGCAAAGCCCGTCGCCACCCTCTGCCACGGCAGCGCAGCACTCCTCGCCACCTGCGGTGGGGCGGACCGTTCGCCTTTCCTGGGGCAACGGGTAACCTGCTTCAGTGCGGCGGAAGAATCGGCAACAGCGCTGGCCGGGCGTTGGCCTTATACCCTCGAAGACCGGCTCCGGCAGGAAGGCTTCCTGGTCAGCGTCGGCGTTCCGTGGCAAAGCCATGTGGTCACGGACCACCTCATCCTCAGCGGCCAGAATCCGGCCTCTGGGGCCGCACTTACCCATGCTTTCATACAACGCCTCACCTCCACCCCAACACATAAAGGAAAAGCACATGAATACTGACGCACTCAAAAAAATGGCGGCCGAAGCCGCTCTGCGCTATATCCAGCCCGGCATGGTCGTCGGGGTGGGCACTGGCTCCACCACCAACTTCTTCATCGAAGCATTGGGCGCTGCCAAGATTCATGTGGACGGCTACGTCGCGTCCAGCATCGCTACCGAAAACCGCCTCAAGGCACAGGGCCTCAATGTGCTCGAACTGAATGCCACGGGCGATATTCCGGTCTATATTGACGGCGCTGACGAGGCCGACCCGCATTTCCGCCTCATCAAGGGCGGCGGCGGTGCCCTTACCCGCGAAAAGATCGTCGCCAGTGCCGCCCGACTGTTCGTGTGTATTGCGGATGACAGCAAGGATAGACCCATGCTCGGCAAATTCCCCCTCCCTGTGGAAGTGATTCCTTTTGCCCGCAGCTTTGTCGCCCGGCAACTGGTGAAGATCGGTGGCAGCCCCACCCTGCGCAGCGGTATCACCACGGACAACGGCAATGTCATCCTCGACGTCACCGGACTCGATTTCTCCGATCCGTTGCGGATGGAAGAAACCATCAATGCGATCCCGGGGGTGCTGGATAATGGCATCTTTGCCCATCGGCGTGCGGATGTGATGCTGTTTGGCAGCGCGGGCGGCGTCATCGAACGCAAGGCATAAGCGCCAGCGGCATCCTGAATGGAGGGAGAGTATGGAAGGCGAAATAGATCACCGCAGTACCCGCCGAGACTATGTGCACAGCGAACTGCATCGCAAGGATCTGAATCCCGATCCGTTTCATCAGTTTTCCGACTGGCTGGCGGCAGCGATCGCGGCACACAACTTTGATGCGACAGCCATGGCACTGGCGACAAGCGACGCGGAGGGGCATCCTGACGTGCGAATCGTGCTTCTCAAGCATTTTGATGAAAGCGGTCTGTGCTGGTACACCGATCAGCGCAGCCCCATGGGACGGCAACTGGCGGCCAACCCGCAGGCAGCCGTAGTATTTTACTGGCCGGAAAATGACCGGCAGGTGCGGGTGGACGGCACCGTCGAAAAACTCAGCGATGTCGAGGCGGATGCCTATTTTCAGCAACGTCCCGAAGGCAGCCGCTTTGCCGCTGCCGCTTCCGAGCAGAGTCAGCCCATCGCCAGTCGCGCTGCACTGGAGCAGCGCGTAGCGGCCTTACGGGCCCGTTATCCCGCCGGGGACGTCCCGCGCAACCCCGCCTGGGGCGGCTACCGTCTGCAGCCGGAACACTTCGAGTTCTGGCAGGGACGCCGCAGCCGGTTGCACGACCGTTTCCGTTACAGCCGCCCGGCCGACACCGGCGGCGCGTGGGTGATTCAGCGGCTGATGCCCTGAAGAAAGCGACGCGGCGCTAAAATGACTCCAGCTGCGCCGCGTAGTCCACCACGATCATCCGGTAGATGTGCTCCCCCAGTTGCACATGGGCGGACTGCGGGGCACCGATGCGGATCGTGTTACCCCCCGCCACACTCAATCCCGAGGGCCCGAAGTGCTCCTGCTCGATGAGGTCGTTGAGCAGTGCCACCAACTCCTCCCGGGGTGCCGAGGCGGTATTGTCGATCAACCTGCACGGCTTACCCCGTTTGGTCATACCCTCCACGATGACCGCACCTGAACACAGAGGTGGCAAACCGTTCTCTTCCGCTATCGGTGATTCCTGAACCATGTTTTCCTGCTCCTGAGCCTTCAATCGCGAAATAACCAAGGTGCCGTTTGCCGTCGCCGTGCCTCATAGACCCGGATAGCGTTGTCCCGCTGCAGAGTGAGCTGAATGTCATCCAGACCGTGCATCAGTTTATGCTTGTGGCCCGCATCCATGGGGAAGGCGTAGCGGCTATCGCCCATGGTCTGTACCTCCTGTGCGGGCAGGTCGATGCGCAGACGGTAGCCGGGGTTCGCCGCCACTTCATGGAAGAGATGATCCACCACATCCATGGGCAAGCGTACCAGCAGGATGCCATTCTGTACGCAATTATTGGCGAAAATATCGGCGAAACTCGGGGCAATCACTGCCCGAAAGCCGTAATCCGCCAAGGCCCAGGGTGCATGTTCACGGCTGGAACCACAGCCGAAGTTCTCCCGAGCCAACAGGATCTGTGCACCCGCATAGGCGGGCTGATTGAGCACGAAATCCGGGTTGTTTACCTGCTTTCCATCCCGTTCCAGATAACGCCAGGCGTCAAAGAGGTGTTTACCCAGCCCCTTGCGCTCGATGGTCTTGAGGAATTGCTTGGGGATAATTGCATCGGTGTCCACGTTGGGACGATCCAGCGGCGCAACCACCGCTTCTACTACGGTAAAGGCTTCCATTATCTCTCCATCCGACGCTGTATGACATACTCCATGGCCGCACATTCTGCTGACCAGCCACGGGTTGCCGCAAAAACACCGATCTCCACCATGCCCAGACTGCACAAGCCCAAGGCGAGGCGCAGTAACCAGGACCGCGCGCGCTTTTTAGTGCATGATCCAGTCACGCACATCCACAAAATGGCCGGCAATGGCAGCCGCTGCGGCCATGGCGGGGCTCACCAGGTGGGTCCGTCCTCCAGCGCCCTGACGCCCTTCAAAATTGCGATTACTGGTGCTCGCGCAACGCTCCCCCGGCTCCAGGCGGTCGGCGTTCATGGCCAGACACATGGAGCAGCCTGGCTCCCGCCATTCAAAACCGGCATCCCGGAAGATGCGGTCCAGGCCTTCGGCTTCCGCCTGCGCCTTGACCAGACCGGAGCCCGGCACTACCAGCACCGCCTTGACCGACGCAGCCTTGTGATGGCCTCTGGCAACCGCCGCCGCCGCCCGCAAGTCTTCAATGCGGGCATTGGTGCAGGAGCCGATGAATACCTTGTCCAGCGCTATCGAAGAAATGGGTGTTGCGGCCGCCAGATCCATGTAAGCCAGTGCATCACTCCAGCCCTTGCGCCGCACCGGGTCCTTTTCCAGTGCAGGATCGGGGACCCGCGCAGAAATATCCACCACCATCTCCGGGCTGGTGCCCCAGGTGACCTGGGGGGCCACATCCGTGGCCTCCAGACGAATCTCTGCGTCAAACTGCGCATCAGGGTCGCTGTGGAGTTCGCCCCAGACCGCAACCGCCTGATCCCAGATCTTGCCGACCGGGGCATAGGGGCGGCCACGGAGATAATCGATGGTGACGGCATCCACACCCACCATGCCCGAGCGCGCACCCGCTTCAATGGCCATATTGCACAGGGTCATACGGCCTTCAACCGACAGCGCATGCACCGCAGGTCCGGCAAACTCGATGGCGTAGCCAGTGCCACCCGCCGTGCCGATTCGCCCGATGATGGCCAGCACCAGATCTTTCGCGGTCACCCCATTGCCCAGCTCACCCTCCACCCAGATGCGCATGGATCTGGATTTGCGCGCCCACAGGCACTGGGTCGCCAGCACGTGCTCCACTTCGGTGGTGCCGATCCCGAAGGCCAGCGCCCCCAACGCCCCATGGGTCGCCGTGTGGGAGTCGCCACAGACCACCGTCATGCCCGGCAGGGTCAGGCCCTGTTCCGGTGCAATGACGTGAACAATGCCCTGACGCTTATCGTGCATACCAAATTCTTCGATGCCAAACTCCGCACAGTTCCGGTCGAGGGTATCCACCTGCAAGCGCGAGGTGGCGTCGGCAATCCCTGCGGCGCGATCAGTGGTCGGCACGTTGTGGTCGGCCGTTGCGATATTGGCATCAATGCGCCACGCCTTGCGGCCCGCCGCCCGCAGCCCGGAAAAGGCCTGCGGGCTGGTCACTTCGTGCAACAATTGACGGTCGATATAGAGCAACACTCCGCCGTCCTGCTCCGTATGGACCACATGGCTTTCCCATAATTTATCGTAGAGCGTTTTTGCAGACACCACTTGTCTCCTCAGAAAATTGTCGTTCCCGGTCCACCGACGGTCCGCGTCAGGCGGACGGGGATACCGCCTCTATCCAGGCCGCATCTATGGCACAGTCGTTGTTCGGCTGAATGGCGAAATAGTCCCGCACCTCGGTGGCGGCATGCGCGCACAGACTGCGGATCGCGGTGACCCGCAGCTCCGGGGTCCGCATGCGCGCAATCCAACTCTCAAAGCGCAAAGGCAATTTCCAGGCCTGATGGTCGCTGACAACGAAACCCGCCCGGACCAGCATGTCTTCCCACTCAGAGCGTCGATAATCGCGCACATGGGAGGCATCCCGCAAGACTTCGACGCTTTGCAGCAGGGTATCCAGCAGCGGCGTTTCCGGTGCGATAACATCGATCACCACCAGTCTGCCCTCCGGTTGGAGCACCCGCCGCACTTCCTTCAGGGCACGCGGCACATCCGCCCAGTGGTGCGCCGAGAAGCGGGTCACCACCAGATCAAAGCAGGCATCGGCGAAAGGCAAAATTTCCGCCACGCCTTGCTGCGTCCGCACATTCGCCAGCTTGCGCCGCTGCGCCTCGGCCGCCACCACCAGCAGCATCTCAGCCGAGAGATCATAAGCCGTTACCTCCATGACTTCGCCAGCCAGCGCATAGCTCGCGTGTCCGGCACCGCAACCGAGGTCCAGCACCCGCCAATCGCGCTGACCATCAGCCAACGCACGCAACCGCTGCAGATCAGCCCCCTGCGCATGGGTGGGGCTCTGCAGGTAATCCATTGCGGCGACACCAAACTGTGCATCTACCAATTTTTGTTGGTCCATGATCAATCCTTACACTGTCGTATTTAACGGCATGAATGCATCCTACGATTCTTGTTAAACTGGTACAATATGACAATTTATACTGGTATATTTTCTACCATAAGCACTTGTATTGCATCCAGGAGAAAAGCATGGAAACCAGACTGCCGGTCAAGATAGTGACTGGCAACGCGCCCCTTCTCGGCGACTTCATCCGCCGTCACCGTGGAAAAGTCACTCCGCAGCAGGCCGGCCTCAGCACACAGGGACGACGACGCACTCAGGGTTTGCGCCGTGAGGAACTGGCCCTCCTCTGTGGAATCAGCAGCACCTGGGTTACCTGGATAGAGCAAGGCCGCCCCGTACAGCCCTCCACTGCCGTGCTGGATCGCCTGAGTCAAACGCTGCAACTCTCCGAAGCGGAGCGCGCCTACCTGTTCGATCTGGCCGGCCGCGCTGATCCCACTGCCGACAAAGCCCATACCCAGCCCCCGCATACCGTACTGCGGATCGTGCAAGCCCTGGACACACCTGCCTATGTACTGGATCGCTATTGGAATGCGATCGCCTGGAACACGGCTGCGGCGGCGCATTTTGTCGGCTGGATGGACCAACCCCCTGCACCGGGCAACCCTCCCCCTAACTTGCTGGAATTCCTCCTGCTGAATCCCACGGCGCGCAGTTTTGTCGCCGACTGGGAAGGCCGTACCCGGCGGATCATCGCGGAATTCCGCGCGGATGTGGGCAAGCACCTGGACGATCCGCAAATGGCCCGCCAAATCGAGCACCTTCAGCAAAACAGTCCGATTTTTGCTCAGCTCTGGGCTGCACAGGACGTCGTCGAACGGGAGGGTGGCAGGCGGGTTTTCCAGCATCCTCAGCACGGGCAGGTGGTCTATGAGCAGAGCACGTTATTGCCAGCCACCAGCACCGATTTCAAGCTGGTCATCCTGCTGCCGGAATAGGGACCAGCGATTTCTGGCGCACCGGCTTTGTCGCAGTGCGCCCTCTGCGCCCCACAGGACCAATTCTTGTTCCTTGCCAAACTTGTGGGCATAATTCCCGCATGTTCAAAAATTGATTTCCAGATGACTCATTCGCACCCAATTTCAGAGGAACAGGAGGATTGCATGCGGTTTCGATCATTGGTAGGAATGGGCATTCTGTCCTCGTGGGCAGTAGTGACAGTTGCGCATGCGGCTCCCCGTTTCACTTTGGGCAATGTGCCTTCGTACTACCAGGGGACTTTCGGAACGGGCAGTCATATCAACATTTTTTACGATGCCACCTATTTCCAGTTTCGAAATCGGGATCTGCGTCTCAAGTTGATGGTTCCCTACATCTCCGTTTCCGGATTGCCCCAGGGGGCGCGGCTTACGGGTGGGGGTATTGTTCACCGCCCTGGCACGACACAAACCCAAAATAGCGCGAGCGGTCTGGGTGACATCTGGTTATCCGCACACTACACGGTTTACCAGAGAACCGGTCTTTTGCCCGCAGTGGTGCCCTATGCCAAGGTCAAGCTTGGTACGGCCTCGGCCACCAATGGATTGGGCACCGGGCGCAACGATTACGAGATCGGTGTAGGTCTGGACGAGACGATTGGCACCCGCATCTTTCCATTCGCCCATCTGGGCTACCGTTTCGTGGGCAATCCGGCTGGCGGTAATCTGCACAATATCTGGACCTATGATATGGGCTCCAGCTTTGTTGCCACGCCGCGCAACATCCTTACAGCGATGTTTTCTGGTTCCGAATCCGAGCAGCCCGGTTATGCGGGTCCGGCAGACATCGTTTTTGCCTGGAATTACAATGTCACGCGCGCAGGTAGTGGTATTCAACTCTACGCAGACAAAGGATTGTCCAACGGCAGCGCGAACTACGGTGTTGGCCTAGGCGCTCAGATCGTCTTTTAACTGGTCTCTGGATCTTTCTGGATCCGTGCAGATTCTTGAATAAATACTACCTTCGCCGACCCACGGACCATCGGCGAGACAGAGGCGGCCGTCCTGCCAATGGATGGTAGTGAGGGAGCCATTCGCGACTTGCACTTGGCGGAATTTGCCAAGCGGTTCGCGCCGGATTTCAAGGACCGCGGCCCGGATCACCCCGGCATGGGTAACGGCGAGGATCGGTCCAGGTCCTGCGGCGGTGTCCTGGAGAAAAGAGCGTACGCGGCGCTGAAGATCGGAGAGGGACTCCCCACCCGGAGGGGCCACCTCGTCGGGGGCCTTTTTCCAGCGGCGCAACAACTCTGGCCACCGCGTCTTGATCTCCGCTTGCTGCAAGCCTTCCCAGTCGCCGTAGCCCATCTCCACCAGCCGCTCATCCGTGGTGATGGGTAGGCCCAGGCGTTCTGCAACGATACTTGCAGTGACATACGCCCGCCTCAGTGGACTAACCACAATGGCGGCGAGGTTCAGGCGCGCAAGGTGTTCCGCAGCCCTTTGCGCCTGCGCCTCACCGTTGGGCGTGAGTTCCGGGTCGCTACGGCCCTGATAACGTCCGCTGCGATTCCATTCGGTCTCACCGTGCCGCAATAAAAACAGGATGGTCTCCATGGCCGGGGCTTTTAATAACGCCAGGAAACACCGGCCACCAGCCTGCTGCCGGCATGGATGCTCTGACCCGCCAGATCCACCTGGTAGGCGATGACCGGCCGCACGTTTTTGGTAACGGCGTATTCGAGTCCGACACCACCGCGCAATATATTGTAGAATTCCGAGGCGTTGGGGGTCGTACTGACCGCAAGCGCGTTACTGGCCAGCGTTTTGGAAAAAAACAGGGTACCGATGAGGGTGAGGCGCCGGATGAGACCGACACCCACCACCGCCGAGGCTCGTAGCTGCGTCACGCCATCCCTGACGTAGATACGCGGACCGACGGAAAGACCGGCGTAGGCCACCCGGGACCCGAAATTATGTTCCACTCCCACTTCGTAATCCGGTTCGACGGCCAGAGCGCCGGTCCCGAGCTGGGGGATGGTCGATGTCCGCCCGGTGGGAATGATCGCGTTGACGGTAATGGCGTCGGCGAAGTGCGCATGCTGTCGCAATCCATAGGAGACGCCAATCTGTTGATCCTGCAACCCTCCTGAGGAATAGGACGCCTTCGGTTTGGATTTGGTGAGCAGGGCGGCGCGCAGTTGGTAAACCAGTGCCCAACCCTGCCCGATCCCTTGCTCACCGTCGATACGGAATTGCGTCTCCGAAAGCTTTGAATGAGTTGGGGTAGTGGTACTGCTGAATGAAGTCTGCGGGAAGAGGCGGTCGGAGTGATAAAATCTCACCGTGGCCTTGATTTTCCCGGACCCCGCGGGGGGAATCCAGGGTTGGGCATACGCGGACTGGCCCCATCCCGCGTAACAGACGACCAGCATGATCAGGACCGAGAGTTTCCTACGGCGGATACGCATGGGCTGAGCCTCTCCTGTGTATGATAACGCCGGTATGTGCCTAGTTGGCGAAGGCCAGATATTCGAACCCCATGCCGCGCATCTCATCCGGTGAAAGCAAACCACGACCGTCCATGACCGCCTTACCCGCCATCGAAGAATGGATGTGCGACCAGTCGAGGCTGCGAAATTCCGGCCAGTTGGTGGCGATCAGGACGGCATGACAACCCAGCGCCGCAGCATAGGCATCGGCGCAATATTCCAGGGCAGCATGGGGTGGCAGCACTTTTTGCGCGGTAGACATGGCGGCCGGGTCATAGGCCTGGACAACAGCGCCCTGCCGGCAAAGCATGGAAATCACGGATAAGGCGGGTGACTCGCGCACGTCGTCGGTCTGTGGTTTGAAAGCCAGCCCGAGAACGCATACCGCCTTGCCGTGGAACCCCCCCAGTGCGTCACCGAGTTTCTCGACGGCGAGACTGCACTGGCCGGCATTGATGTCCGTGACCGCATGCAGAAATTGCGAATAATACCCCTGCTGTTCCGCAATGGCGGACAGGGCCAGGACGTCCTTGGGGAAGCAGGAGCCCCCGTAGCCAAGGCCGGACTCCAGGAATTCGGCGCCAATGCGCTCGTCGAACCCCATGCCTTGGGCAATGGCATGGATATTGGCCCCTACCCGCTCGGCAATACGGGATATCTCGTTGATGAAAGAGATCTTGGTGGCCAGGAAGGCGTTGGAGGCATATTTGGTGAGTTGGGCGCTGGCCGGGTCCGTCAGGAGAACGGGGCAGCGCAGGGGGGCATACAACGCCGCCACTTCTTCTGCAGCCGCGCTGTCCCAGGCACCGATCACGGCACGATCCGGGTGGAAGGTGTCATATACCGCCGATCCTTCGCGGAGAAATTCGGGGTTGACGACCAGCGGGGCATCCATTCCCGGCGACAGATGGCTTGCCAGGATGGCGGCCACGCGCTCAGCATTTCCGCCGGGAGGGGTGGTGCTCTTGAGGACGACGATAAGGGGCTGCGTCGCCGCGAGGGCAACCTGCCGGGCGGCTTCTTCCACCTGACTCATGTCGGCATGTCCGCTGGGAGTCGGTGGCGTGCCGACGCAGATGAAGGCCATATCTGCATGCGGCATGGCTTTCTGGCAAGAGGTGGTGAAATTGAGGCGACCGGCCCGGACGTTCCGCTCCACCAGTTCGGGAAGCTCTGGTTCAATGAAGGGAATCCGGCCCTGACGCAGCAGGACGATCTTCCCTTCGTCCATGTCCACTCCTGTGACGTGGTGCCCTAACTCGGCCAGGAAGGCCGCAGTCGTCAACCCTACATACCCGACACCAATGACTACGATGTGCTTCATACTGCCTCCTGCGTGATGCTCATGGATGATTGGTAGTAACCCTGCTGCCAGAGTCGGGCATATTGGCCCCCTTGCGCGAGAAGCTGCTCATGGGTGCCGTCCTGAATGATGCGGCCGTGTTCGAGAACCAGTATTCGGTCGGCGGCGGCGATAGTCGCCAGACGGTGGGCGATGACCAGGGTGGTACGGCCAGTGGTGAGGCGATTCAATGCTTCCAGCACGCGACGCTCGGAGAAGGTATCCAGCCCGCTGGTAGGCTCGTCGAGGATGACGATAGGCGCGTCCCGCAACATGGCCCGGGCAATGGAGACACATTGCCGCTGCCCGCCGGACAGCGATGCCCCCCGCTCTCCGACCATGGTATCGTAGCCATCGCGCAGGCCTCCGATGAGGTCATGGAGGCCAACCGCCAGCGCTGCGGCAATGGCTTCTTCGCGCCCCGCACCAGCGCGACCATAGGCGATGTTCTCCCAGATGGTGCCGTGAAAGAGGAGCGGTTCCTGCAGAACCAGGGCTATTTGGTCGCGGACAGAGGCGACTTTCAGATCGCGTAGATCTCGTCCATCCAGCAGTACCCGCCCTTCCACGGGATCGTGGAAGCGGGGAATGAGGCTCACCAGCGTGCTTTTGCCGGCGCCCGTAGTGCCCACCAGGGCCACCGTCCGGCCGGAATCCACACCGAAGGAGATCTCCTTCAGCACCGGTTCACCGGTCTGGTAACCAAAGGAAACGGAGCGAAATTCCAGCGCACCGGTACAGGATGGCAGAGGCACGGCGTTCGGGGCATCCCGGATATCGGGTTCTTCGGCGAAGATATCCCCGAGGCGTTCGGCTGCTACCGTCGCCTTACTGACGGTTCCGGCCATCTTGGCGAACTGACGCAGAGGCGCCGCCATGCCGCGCAGATAGGCGAGAAAAACCAGCAATTCGCCCGTCGTGATGCGTCCGGCCAACACCTGGGAGGCGCCGTACCAGACAGCTATCCCCACGGCCGCGGCCACCAGGCCGCCCACCAGGGGGGTAAAACGCATTTGCAGTTCGTTGGCTTCCAGTGCCGCATCCAGGCTCCGTTCGGCGCGTTCACGAAAACGGTTTTCCTCAAAGGATTCCCGGCCATACGCCTGGACGACCGGGATGCCGGCGATGCTTTCCTGCGCCATGCTCCACAATTCGCCTTCTTTCCGCCGCGCCAGGCGGAACGCCTGCTTGAGGCGCCGCGTGTGACGCTGGGTGATCGCCAGCAGCAAGGGGACGGATGCTATCACGACCAGGGCGTAGCGCCAGTCAATGGCGAGCATGATCCCGGCCATGCCGATGATGGTGAGCAGGTGGGCAAAGAGCCCCGTTCCCACCGACACGACAAAGTCCTGAAGGGTCTGAATATCGCCGCCGAGCCGGGCCATGAGGTCCCCGCTCTTCTGACGTCGATGAAAAGCCAGCGAAAGTCGCTGCAGATGGGCGAAGAGGCTGCGTCGGATGTCGAAAACAGCGCGTTGTCCCACACGCAACAGCAGGCGGCCCCCGGCGTAGGCCAGCGCAGAGTCGGCCACGGCGAACAGGAGCATGACAATCCCCAGGACATCCAGCAGCGCCACGCGATGGCTGAGGGGATCCGGCAGGAAACCGGCAAGCCAGACAGGCAGAGGTTTCTGGGAAATCACGCTGTCGATGACGAATTTCAAGGGCCAGGGAATGACCAGCAACACCATGGCCCGCGCCGTCATGGCCAGAGCAGCACCGGACAGCGCCGCCCAGTGCGGGCGCAGAAACCGACGCAGATCCCAAAGGGAGAAGGAGGATTGCCGCTGGTCCATGGCCGCGTTCATCATATCGGCCCGGATCGCAGGGCGGCAATGATATCCGTCACCTGCCGGGCGGTTCTGCCCCAGCCGAGGATCCCTTCTGCCGCCTCGCCGGCACGGTAGCCCATGGCCCGCCGCTGCGACGGCCCGTTCAGCATGGTGAGGATGCAGCCGACACAGGCCGCAAGATCCCCCGGCGGGAAGAGCAAACCGGTTACGCCATCCTCGATCAGGCTGGGTAACTGGCCGATTCGAGGCGCCACCACGGGCCGTCCGACCGCCAGCGATTCCACCACTTTGAGGGGCGAGAAATAGAACCCGTTCTGGGGGAGGTAGGGAGCTACCGTAAGGTCCATGGCAGCGAGGTAGCCGGGGATATCTTCATGGGGTACACGCCCGGTCATGATGACCTTGCCGGCGAAACCATTTTCCATCGCACGGGACTGGAGGGCGGCACTGCCGGGACCTTCACCCACTACCAACAGCACTGCCTCCGGCGACTGTCGGCTGACCAGCATAAAGGCGTCGAGCAGGAAATCCAGGCCATGCCAGGGCTTCAGGCTGCCCACGAAGCCGATGACCGGTCGTCCATCGAGCCCGAGGCGTGTGCGAATCCCCTGTCCATCCACTTGCGGATGGAAACGGCTGATATCCACCCCGTTGGGTAACACCGTCACGTGATTCACCGGCACCTGCCGGGACAGCACGTGCTCACGAACGGCCTCCGACACGGCCACGATATGGTCGGCCCGCTGGAAGGCCGTGACTTCCGCCTCCTCCGCCATGGCCTTCAACCGTAATCCCCGGAAACGCTCCTGTTCGTAGACCAGAGGCGCATTGACTTCCAGCACGTAAGGCACCCTCAGGGCGCTGGCGAGGTCACCGCCGGAGCGATGGAAGAGCGCATAACGCTCATAGAGCGCGTCCGGCCGCACACCTGCCGCGTCCAAGGCATCCAGGGCGCGAACCGCGAGCCGGCGGTCGCAGATCAGCTTGTCCACCTCCCGGCGCATAGTCTGGTCATATTCCCCCTGCCCGATTCCCAGCCGTTCCCCCTCGCTACGGATCTCTGTGGGATCGGCGTCGGGCGGCAACTCGATCAGCCGCGCCGGTGGGTAAGGATTCCCCTTTCCCTGCGTGGCGCAGAGTAGCGTGACCTCGTGCCCGGCGCGTGCGAGCGCGGTGGTAAATTCCCGAACATGCACCGACGCCCCCTTGTCCCCGAGGACGGGGATACCGCGATCCGCGCACAGGTATACGATATTCATGGCTGCACACTCTGCACGAATAGGGCGCGCAGGGCCTTGGCGGTCTCCCAGCATTCGAAGCGCTCCTCTATCTTGCCCCGGCTCGCCGCCGCGAGGCGGCGCCGTAGCGGCGCGTCGACAAGCACCCGTTCCAAGGTGTCGGCCAACACCACCGGGTCCCGCGGCGGCACCAGCAGCCCGGTACGGCCGTCTTCGATCAATTCGGGGATACCCGAAACCGCGGTTGAGACCACGGGCGTGCCAGCCGCCATGGCTTCCGCAAGAACGTTGGGGATGCCGTCCCGGTCTCCGTCTTCCGTTACATGGGGGGCGAGAGCGAAAACGGTTGCTTGTCCGTAAAATGCCAGGAGGCGGTCGTGAGCCATGGCACCCGGCAGGGTTACCATAGCCGTCAGGCCCAGCTCGGCGACGTGGCTCTCCAGTTCCTGGCGCAACGGGCCTTCACCGATGATGACACAACGAAAGGCAATCCCTCGGCTGTGCAGCAGGTGGCAAGCGGTAACCAAGTCCCGCATCCCTTTTTTGGGGACGAGGCGACCCACTGAAAGGATCAAGGGCAGATCGGCATTTTCCCCCAGCGGAAAATCCGCAAAAGACTCACCCTGAGGAAAGGCCGCAAGATCGATACCGTGGTAGACGAGATGGATTTTGTCCCAGTCCTGGCGCGGCAGAAAACCGCGCAGGTATTCGACATTGTAGCGGGTGCAGGTGAGAACGAAATGCGCCGACTTGATCCGTCGGCGCATGGCCTCCTGGGGGGTCAGGTAGAGATCCTTGGCGTGCGTTGTGAAGCTGTAGGGAATATTGCACATGACCCCGGCCAGGCGAGCGACCGTGGCGGGTGCATTGGCGAAGTGGGCATGGAGGTGTTGAATGTTGTTTTGCAGACAACCATGCGCTACATAACCGGAACGCAGGAACTGTTTCCCGACGCTCAGTGGCCGACGGGTGCGGATGGACCACCACAATGCGAGCCCGGTGGCATGCAGGTAGCGCAGCGGTGCCCGGGCCGCCACGACGGCATGGCCCCTGGCAACCGCAAATATGATCCGGGGCCAAGTAAGGGGAAGATACGTCACGGTCGCCCGGACCTCCGAAACCGTGGGATGCCGCGGGGCGTCCTCGGGCCGCAGAAGCGAAAAGATGTGCAGGGGGGTACCCAGACGCTCCAGTGCGCGCATTTCGTTGAGAATGAAAGTTTCCGAAAGGCGCGGATAACGCTTCAGTACGTAGCCTACCGTCGGGGTTGTCGCCGTCATAGGGATACCTCCGTGCTCGCGCCGGGATGGAGCATCTCTTCCAGTACCTCGGCAACACGATGAACGCCCCCCAGGTCCACGGTATCCCATGGCTTTCCAGGCGGACGGTCGCCGGCAACGGCGGCCGGCACCAGCTCCACCAGTCGGTCGACCAGGTCTTCCTCGGGCTGGATCATCCACACGAGCCCGAGCTGGCTCAACGTCGTTGCGCGAAGCCATTGCTCCATGCGCGGGGTCGAGCGTGGCACCAGGATGGCCGACTTCCTGGCGGCGAGGATCTCGGCGGTGGTGTTGTACCCTCCCATCGCCACCACCAGATCGGCAATGTGCAGCAAGCCCACGAGTTCGGTGGTATAGGGGATAATCTGGATGTCCTGGCGCTGAGCAGCAATCCCGGCCAGCGTCTGATACTGGTCCGGCGGCATGAGCGGCCCGGGAACGACGATGCTGTGTACCGTGTTCTGTGGAATCCGACGCAAGGCCTCAAGATAGGCATCAATCAAGGCATACCCATCGCCGCCGCCGCCGACGGTAACGAGAACCACCGGCAAACCCGACGGTGCCATCAGCACGTCCGGAACACCGTGCAGGCCCGTGCGGGCGACATAACCGCAGTAGCGCACTTTGGCCGCCACCTTCGGTGAAAGCTTATAGGCACTCACCACGTCGAACAGGTGGCGACTGCCGTAAACCAGGATCTGGTCATATTCCCTTTCCAGCAACTCGTAGATGCCTTGTGCCTGCCAAACCTGGCGCACGGTCTCAGGGCTGTCGATGACATCTCTCAACCCCAACACGGTGCGAGTCGCCGGCATCTCCTCGCGGATGAACCGCAGTGCCGACAAAAGCTCCCCTTTCATTCCCGCCGGGGCATGATCGACCAGGAAGAAGTCGGGCCGGTAGGAGGCAATGGCGTCCAGAATCGCCGCCTCGCGTTGTGCCTTGACCATCTCGAAGCTGGAGGAAAGATCCCTGGCCGCATATTCCTCGGCACCAACCTTGATGACGGGAGGGATGGCTCGTACCTCCAGGCCGATCGGCATCGGCCAGGAACCGGCCATGGGGGAACCGGTCAGCAGCATCCCGGAAAAAGGCGGTTTACGCTGCATGAGATGCTCGACAATGGCCAGATTCCGCCGTAAATGGCCAAGTCCGAAGGTGTCATGAGAATAGAGGAGTACTCGTCGCGCCGACCGCTCATGCTTTGCGGCGGACCACTGGTGCAAGGCGCCCGGGGTTATCGGCTGCCCCGTTGCTGCGAAAGTCCCGGGGGAGGAAGGGGAATCACCGGCAAACATCAGGTTCTGCCGGCTTTCCCGGTCCGCGTAGCGTTGGCTAGTGGGCATGGGACCCGCCGCCTGCGCACCGGGCAGGCGGCGGTATCGCTCCATTCCCGGCTGTATGAGGGGTTTCATCACCGCCCTCCTGAACGGAGCGATTGGAGAAAAGGCTTGCTGAAGGTTTTCCGAATCGCCGTTGGTGAGACTTGTTCAGCGGAAGATTCGGTCTGCGCCAACAAGCCGTCCGGACGGCGGTAGGAACGGCGATTCCTGCGCCAGCAATCCATACAGAACGTCGTCCAGGCGCCGTCAAGAAAGATGCGCACCGCGTGCGGGCTGTGATGGCCGCAAATAGTGCCGACAGTAGCGTCGACATCCCTCACCTGCTTCATCTCGGGTGAAAACTGCCAGGCCCCTAGCATAAGGGAAGATTCGTCGTGTAGAACTCGTTGTTGTTCATAAGTGGTTGTCATAACACCCTCCTTGCCTCTCTCCATGGTTGGGAAATGCTACCGATCGCGACACTTGAAACAAGATTAGTGGTAATTTTTCCCACTGTCAACAATCACCCAGGCTCAAGCCGGACACTCGCGCCGTTCTCCGACCCTGGTTACAGACCGCTCCCGGGCAACGCACCGCCCGGCCATCGAATTCCTGTATAGAGGTGTCTGATACGTGACGTCTTCCTTTCCGGTGGCTGGTCGACATCGGCATTCCGCTGCCGTATGATCAATATAGTGGGATTTTCTACCACGTCAAACAATCTACGCATGAGTGGGAATATATACCACTACATGCTATGCTGAACGTGAATACTGTATTGAGGCGAACTCGGCAAGCCATGAACGAAGCATTGAAGACGGCGGTATTGGCGATTCTGCGCCCCCTGGTCCGATATCTGATCGGACAGGGCTGGACCTATGGGGCGCTGACGGATGCGCTCAAAATGGTATACGTAGCGGAAGCGAGACGACATTACGGGAAGGCCGCCGGGCGACCGCTGACGGACAGTCGGGTCAGTCTGCTGACCGGGATCCACCGTAAGGAAGTCAGGCGGCTGCGGCTTCTGCTGGAGGAGCACGGCGAGCGGCCGATGTTGCGGCACGGGGCCAATCTGGCGGCGCAGGTGGTGGCCGCCTGGGTGTCGATGGCGGATTATGCAGACCCTTCCGGGCAGCCCCGATCGTTACCGCTGCGCAGTGTGGCGGTGCCGAGCTTTGAGGAGCTGGCGCGCCGAGTCAAGGCCGACATGCGTCCACGAGCCATTTTGGATGAATTGGGCCGGGTGGGAGTGGCCCAGGAGCAGGATGGCGTGGTGCACCTGTTGCGCGCTGCGTATATATCCGATCTACCCGAAGACCAGGTCGCTTTTTTGGGGGAGAACGTCGGTGACCACCTGCGCAGCGCGGTACACAACCTGGAAGGGGGGGAACCCTTTCTGGAACGGGCGCTGTATTTCGATGCGCTGCCGGCAGCGGTGCTGGAGGAGGCGCGGCCGGAACTCTACCGGATGGGCGAGCACTTGTTGCGCGAGGCCCATCAGCGGCTGAATACAGCCGAGTCCCCCGAAGGGCCGCAGCGGCGGCTGCGCCTGGGGGTCTATTACTATGAAGAAGACGCCGCGGCGGAATCGACAGAAGAACCGGCAGAAGAACCGGCCGCGGAGGACGAGCCGCATGCCTAAAGCCCTGCGCTGGTGGGTCCTGGTCCTGGGCCTGGTAGCCCTGCCGGGGGCATGGGCCCTTCCCGACCCGGCTGGTGGCCTTGGTGGATCGGGCGCCACCCCGGATGGCATCGGGGGTACGGGTATCCACCCCGGCGGCATCGGCGGCACCGGCATACATTCCGGCGGCATCGGCGGCACCGGCATCCAGCCAGGGGGCATCGGCGGGACGGGAATCACGGCCCTGGGGGTAATCCAGCGCTTCGGCAGCATCTATGTCAACGGTCAGGAATATGCCCTGACCCCCCAGACCCGCTATAGCATCGACGGCGCTGCGGGTACGGCGAAAGACCTGCATCTCGGGGACCGCGTCACCGTCCAGGCCGCCGCCGACGGGCGGGCGATCGCCCAGGAGGTACGGGTGGAGCATGCCGTTATCGGCCGGGTGACCGAAGTCGATGCGGCCAAGCGACAACTCGCCATCCTCGGCGAGACCATCCAGGCGGGCAAAAGGACCCCCATCACCATGCACGATTCGGATCAATCCCTGCCCTTCACGGCCTTGAAGGTCGGTGACGTGGTGTCGATCAGCGGCCTGGACCGGGGGAATGGCCATTGGCTGGCGACGGCGATCCGTCGTCTCTATCCGGGGGATACCGCGCCCGCCCGGGTTCCGTTGCTGCTTCGGGGCCAGGTGGACGCCCTTTATCCGGATCGGGACACCCTGGAAGTCGGAGCAACGAAACTCAAGGTCAACGGGGCCCTGCTCCGTGCCATCCAGGTAGGGCAATCCGTGGTAGTCAGAGGCGAATACGCCGACGGACGGGCTCAGGTCGAGAGCGTGACACCCACTGCACTGGCGGCGCAGAACGTCGGCAACCGGGTGTCCCTGGTGGGTTACCTGGCTCGCGGGGATAACGGTTGGACCACCCACGGGATATCTCTGGTGGAGGGACCCCACACCCTCTATGAAAACGGGGATGCCGCGAACATGCGGGCAGGCAGCATGGTCGCCATCAGTGGGGAGGTCAAAGCCCCGGGGGTCATCGCGGTGGAAAGCATCACCTTCCGCGTCAACCCTATGGACTTTGATTTGCCCGCCTTACCACAGATGGCGCGGGGCGCGCGAGGTGACTGGGAGCGATCCGAAAATGAGGGTGAGCGCCCAGAGGTCAATAGCCCCGAAATCGAGCGGCCCGATGTCGAGCGGCCGGAAGTGCGACCACAGGTGGAAAGGCCGGAAATCCTTGATGGCGATTAAGACAAGACTGTATCGCCATCACTGAGTAGTACCGTGCATCTTAAATTGAATCATAGAGATGGAGAATGTCGATGAACTTGGAAAGCAACCTGTGGGGGATAAAAACCCTGGCATATTCATCAATGACCTGGAGACGGAACGAGGCTGCGCCGGACACCGTTCGGCGGCGTTGCAGGGGCGGTGGCGTGATCCGCCATATCCCCATGCCCGAGGTCCTGCAGGGCAATTACCAGAGCTGCGCGGGGGCAGACGTCGGTGCGGTGCAGGGAAGGGGCAGTCATGGTCTGCACATCCTCCTGGCGCAGGCTTTCTCATGAGCAGGCGGATTCTCGTCACCGGTGCCGCCGGCTTCATCGGCTACCACCTGTGCCGCCGTCTATTGACCGAAGGGTGGATCGTGCATGGTCTTGATAACCTCAACGCCTATTATGACCCCGCCCTCAAGCGGGATCGCCTGGCGCATCTGGAAAACCATCCGGACTTTCAATTCCACACCGTGGATCTTGCCGATCGGGAGGCCATGACAGGCCTCTTCGCCGGGCCACATTTTGATGTGGTGGTGAATCTTGCGGCCCAGGCGGGCGTCCGCCATTCCCTCCAGGATCCCGCCGCTTATGTCGACAGCAATCTGGTCGGTTTCGCCAATGTTCTGGAGGGCTGTCGCGCCCAGGCCGTGGACCATCTGCTTTTCGCCTCCTCCAGTTCGGTCTATGGCGCCAACGCCCGCCTGCCTTACAGCGTCCATGACGGGGTCGATCATCCGCTCAGCCTCTACGCCGCCAGCAAGCGGGCCGGCGAACTCATGGCCCATAGCTATGCACATCTCTTCGGCATTCCCTGCACCGGTTTGCGTTTTTTCACGGTCTACGGACCGTGGGGCCGACCGGACATGGCCTATTTTCGTTTCACGCGCCAGATCCTTGCCGGAGAGCCTATCCCCGTCTTCAATCATGGTCAGATGCGCCGGGATTTTACCTATATCGACGACGTCATCGAAGGCGTGGTACGGCTCCTGGACTTCGCACCGCGCCCTGCTCCGATGTCGACGGAGCGGCCGGATCCGAGCACCAGCGATGCCCCCTTCCGTCTTTACAATATTGGCAACCATACCCCTGTAGCCCTGCTGGATTTCATCGCGATCCTGGAGGATCTGCTGGCGCGCAAGGCCGACATCGAATGGCTGCCCATGCAGGCCGGGGACGTTATTGCCACCTATGCCGATGTGGGTGAATTGCAGGAGGCGGTGGGTTTTTCCCCCGCCACCCCCTTGCGTGATGGTCTTGCCCGTTTCATCGACTGGTATCGGAGTTATTACGACGCATCTTGAAAACAGGTGACTCCAGACCACAGCGCAGCGGATTGGACATGGCGGCGCTCCTGATGACCGATTGCCGAGCGATGATCGCAGCCCGTGCAGCCCGTATCATGGTCTATATACAACATGCACAAGTCGCCGAATGGGGCTGGCGAGATCTTGCCTCCGTGTTCCGTTTTGGCTAACGGCGGGGTGTTGCGCATGCGCCGGGAGGCAGGGTAAATGGTGGGTCCATATTTCACGACATGCTACAATTGATACGGAAACTGAGTAAGGCGAGCCCAGGCAGGCCATGAATGGAGTACTGAAAACGGCGGTGTTGGCGATCCTGCGCCCATTGGTCCGGTATCTGATCGGACAGGGGTGGACCTATGGGGCGTTGGCGGACACACTCAAGATGGTGTATGTGGCGGAGGCGAGCAAGCACTATGGGGAGACCGACGGGCGGACACTGACGGACAGTCGGGTCAGCCTGCTGACCGGGATCCACCGTAAGGAAGTCAGGCGGCTGCGGCTTCTGCTGGAGGAGCACGGCGAGCGGCCGATGTTGCGGCACGGGGCCAACATTGCGGCGCAGGTGGTGGCCGCCTGGGTGTCGATGGCGGATTATGCAGACCCTTCCGGGCAACCCAAGTCGCTACCCCTACGCAGCGAGGCGTCCCCGAGCTTTGAGGGACTGGCGCGCCGAGTCAAGGCCGACATGCGCCCACGAGCCATTCTGGATGAATTGGGCCGGGTGGGGGTGGCGGAGGAAAAGGAAGGGGTAGTGCGTCTGTTACGCCATGCCTATATTTCTGCCCTGCCGGAAGACCGGGTAGCCTTTTTGGGGGAGAACGTCGGTGACCACCTGCGCAGCGCGGTACACAACCTGGAAGGGGGGGAACCCTTTCTGGAACGGGCGCTGTATTTCGATGCGCTGCCGGCAGCGGTGCTGGAGGAGGCGCGGCCCGAACTCTACCGGATGGGCGAGCGCTTGTTGCGCGAGGCCCATCAGCGGCTGAATACAGCCGAGTCCCCCGAAGGGCCGCAGCGGCGGCTGCGCCTGGGGGTCTATTACTATGAAGAAGACGCCGCTGCGGAATCGACAGAAGAACCGGCCGCGGAGGACGAGCCGCATGCCTAAAGCCCTGCGCTGGTGGGTCCTGGTCCTGGGCCTGGTAGCCCTGCCGGGGGCATGGGCCCTTCCCGACCCGGCTGGTGGCCTTGGTGGATCGGGCGCCACCCGGGATGGCATCGGGGGTACGGGTATCCACCCCGGCGGCATCGGCGGCACCGGCATACATTCCGGCGGCATCGGCGGCACCGGCATCCAGCCAGGGGGCATCGGCGGGACGGGAATCACGGCCCTGGGGGTAATCCAGCGCTTCGGCAGCATCTATGTCAACGGTCAGGAATATGCCCTGACCCCCCAGACCCGCTATAGCATCGACGGCGCTGCGGGTACGGCGAAAGACCTGCATCTCGGGGACCGCGTCACCGTCCAGGCCGCCGCCGACGGGCGGGCGATCGCCCAGGAGGTACGGGTGGAGCATGCCGTTATCGGCCGGGTGACCGAAGTCGATGCGGCCAAGCGACAACTCGCCATCCTCAGCGAGACCATCCAGACGGGCAAAAGGACCCCCATCACCATGCACGATTCGGATCAATCCCTGCCCTTCACGGCCCTGAAGGTCGGTGACGTGGTGTCGATCAGCGGCCTGGACCGGGGGAATGGCCATTGGCTGGCGACGGCGATCCGTCGTCTCTATCCGGGGGATACCGCGCCCGCCCGGGTCCCGTTGCTGCTTCGGGGCCAGGTGGACGCCCTTTATCCGGATCGGGACACCCTGGAAGTCGGAGCAACGAAACTCAAGGTCAACGGGGCCCTGCTCCGTGCCATCCAGGTAGGGCAATCCGTGGTAGTCAGAGGCGAATACGCCGACGGACGGGCTCAGGTCGAGAGCGTGACCCCCACTGCACTGGCGGCGCAGAACGTCGGCAACCGGGTGTCCCTGGTGGGTTACCTGGCTCGCGGGGATAACGGTTGGACCACCCACGGGATATCTCTGGTGGAGGGACCCCACACCCTCTATGAAAACGGGGATGCCGCGAACATGCGGGCAGGCAGCATGGTCGCCGTCGAGGGAAGGGTCCAGGCACCGGGCGTCGTCAATGCGGAACGCGTCATCTTCAGCGTCAACCCCATGGACTTTGATTTCCCCATCATACCGCGGATGCCGGTGCTCCCTCCGGTATTACATCATCCCGAAATCGAGCGCCCGGAGTTTGGGCCCCCGGAGATAGAACCCCTGGTGGAAAGGCCGGAACTCCCTGATAACGATTAATCCAAAATCCGGCAGTTGAAAAAGTGCGATCAGTATTTATAGCGCCACGAAATTGCGCTGCCGCTGATTCCAGTGCCGGTAAGAACGCGCCACCGTAAACAAGCCCGCACCGATGGTCCCGACAAAAAAACCGATGGGCCAGTTGGTCCAGTAGGAGAGTGCGATAGCACTCCAGATGCAGCCCTCTGCAAAAACCACGGACAGCACCAGCACGCGCATGGGATTGCCGCTCAACACCTGGGCGGCGGCCGGCGGGCCGACCAGCAGGGTGAACACCAGAAAGGCCCCCACCACCGGCAAGGCCGTGGCAGTTACCAGGGCCAGCAGGGTCAGGAACACCAGATCCATGCGTGCGGCGCGAATCCCCTGCAAGGCCGCCAGATCGGGAAAAGTCGAGTCCAGCAAGAGAGGCCGAAAATACAGAGCGATGCCCACAACCACCAGCGCGCAGATGCCCAGTATGGGCCACAAATCGGCGTCGCTGACCCCCAGCACCTCGCCGAAGAGCAGGGAAAACACCGCCGGTGCATACGCACTGGTCATACTGAGCAACAATGCACCCACCCCCAGAAACAGCACCAGCAGCAGCCCGGTGCCCACATCGCGGCGCCCCATGCGCACCAATTGGCGCAGGAGTAAAACCCCCATTCCAACAAAAACCAGCAACCCGATCAACGGATCGATTCCCAGCAGGTTGGCCGCCGCCGCCCCCGGAAAAGCGCCCAGAGGCAAGGCATGGGCGGCAAAGGCGGAGCGCCGTACCACCACAAAAAAGCCGATGAAAGCAGCGACAAAAGCAATGGCGGTGGCGGCAATCCAGGTATTGATCATGAAACTGGAAAACATGCCCTATGCCTCGCAGTGCGGCCAACTGACCGACTTCGGACGCGCTGACAAGCCCGCTACTTTAGCCACCAGCACCGCCGCCAAATAAAACAGGAACACCAGCGCCACGATAAAAAAGCTCACTGGCCAGGCATTACCGGAAAACCAGTAGTAACTCTCATAGGCCATCCAGATACCCACCCAGACCGCGGTCAAACCGATAGCAATGGCCCAGCATATCGCCTGTACCGGGCGCCGACTCAGGCGAATCGCCGCACCCGCCGGGCCAATGAGCAAAGCTGTCGCCAGCACCGCGCCGATGGCCAGGGCGCAGACTGCTACCGCCAGTCCCAGGGCCAGCAGTTGCAGCAAACCGATCCAACGCAGGGGAATACCTCGCGCCGCCGCCAGATCAGGGTCCACCGCCATCAACATCATAGGCCGGTAGAGCAGACCCACCAGCAAGAACACCCCGGCGGAGGCCATCAATGCAGGACCGATAAGACTCTGCGGAATCGCAAACATGGAGCCGAACATCACCGACACCGCTGCGCCCGTAGTGCTGGTGGTCGTCACGTCCAGATAGAGAAAGAGCGCCGACAGCCCCAATCCCGCCCCCAGAACGATGCCCGTGGCAAGATCACGCTCCCGCACCTTGCGTACACCAAGAAACTCCATGCCGAAGGCCGCAATCCAGGCCATACCCAGAAAACCCAGCAAGGGATTGATGCCCAGCAGGAAGGAGGCCGCCCCGCCGGCGCTGCTTACATCGGCCAGGGCATGTCCGGCAAAGGCATTGCCGCGCAATATGGTAAACATACCGATCACCGCGCTGACCAGCGCTGCACAAGTCCCTACGATCAACGCGGTTTGCACCGGTCCGCTAGCGAAGAAACCGGAGTTTTCCAAAAACATCCAAAGATTCCACATGGCGTTAAACCGCCTTTTCCGGATGCGCTACAGACGCTGCCGTGCCCGCCTCGGCATCTTCAGCAGCGACATCGGGTAGTACGAGTATCCGCCGCCCATGCCGCAGTACCGTTACCGGGTAACCATAGAGCTTACTCAGCACCTCAGGCTGCACCACCTCCTCCACACTGCCGGTGGCGGCCTGTCCGCCCACCAGATAGACCAGACGGTCCATGACAGGTAAGAGTGGGTTCATATCATGAGCAGTCACCAGTACAGCAATCTGTCGGGTACGCGTCAATCTCCCAAACAACGCCACCAGCGCATTGGCGCTGCCGAAATCCAGATTAGCCAAGGGCTCATCGAGAATGAGCAGGCGCGGCTGACGCACCAGGGCATGGGCGATAACCGCCCGCTGTTGCTGGCCGCCGGAGAGTTCTCCAACCCGCTGATCCGCAAAGTCTTCTGCCCCAACCGCATGCAACGCCTGATCTACCAAGGCTTTTTTACGACCGGAAAACAGCGGCAGACCCAGGCGATGGCCATCCAGCCCCAACTGCACCAGATCTCTGGTCCGCAGGGGGGTATCCGCATCAAAAGCGATTTTCTGGGGCACATAGCCGACCAGAGCACGGCGCTGACCCGCTGGCGCACCATCCATCAAGGCCTGCCCCGCACGGATCGGCGTCAGACCTAACAGACCGCGCAAAAGGGTCGTTTTACCCGCACCATTCTCACCGATCAGAGCACAGAGCTGTCCCGGATAGAGGTCAAAACTGACATCCCGCAGAATGCTGCGGCCGCCCAGATCCACGGACAGGTGGGCGACTGAAAGTATCGGGTCAGACATTTCCCATGCCGGATTACTTCAGCACGGTCGTCGAAGTGCCATGCTCCACCGCGTTACGCAGCGCATTTACCTCCGCCAGCATCCAAGACTGATAGTGGTAACCCGCCGGCATGGTTTCATAGACACCGACCACGGGGATCTTCGCCGCCTGCGCCCGACTCAGGAAAGAAGCCGTCAATGAATTTGTCACCTGCTGATTATACACAAAGACTCTGACCTGATGCCGCTGCAGGAGCTGGTTCTGGGCGCTCACATCCTGCGGTGCCGGGTCCGTACCATTCATGATGGCGGCCTGGAGTTTCCACGGCGTTTTGATGTCGCAACCCGCGGCTTCCAGCAAATAATCGGCGACGGGCTCCGTCACTGCCACCGGCGTGCCGCCAAAGCGGGCCTTGAAGCGGGCGATGGCGTGGTACCACGGTTTCAGAGAGGCATCGAACCTGCGCACATTGGCCGCGAAGGTGGCGGCATGGGCCGGATCCAGTTCGGTCAGGCTCGCCGCAACTGCCTGCGCCACCGCAGGCATGGTCTCCGGCTTGTACCAGAGATGGGGGTTGGGGGTGTTTTCCGGCAGATGAAGCAGATCCTGGACGACGATCACCCTGCGCTGCGCGTTCCGGTTTGCCCGCAAAATTTTCCGGACCCAACCGTCATAGCCGACCCCATTCCGCACCACGAGCTGCGCCGCGGCAAGCTCCCGGGCCACCGCAGGACTGGCTTCAAAGGCGTGCGGATCTGTGCCGGGGTTGCTCTGGATCGCAGTGACCGACACATATTCACCGCCGATCTGACTGATCACGTTGGCATATTGATTTTCTATCCCGACCGCATGAATGGTCGCTGCGGCAGCCACCTGCGCCGTGCCCAGCCCCGCGCACAGGGCGATCAGCGTCAGCAAGGCGGACGCCGGATGAATACGTGCATTCCGAAAGCCCAGGTCGGTCATTTTTCAAATCCTCGGAAAACGGCTGCCAAAGCCTGCGGCGGAGGGCCGCACAACTTTTCATGCAACTGTGTTGCACAGTATGGAAATAGGGATTCAATGTCAATCTTCTGGTTCCGCACGTGATTCCGGGTTGGAGCCGGCGCTCGCTTTCCGACGGCGCCAAGTTTCCACCCCCAAGCTTCCCCTGCCACGAAGCTTGGAGGTAAGATGACCCCATTGTTTCATCACCTTTGGAAAAGCACCCCATGAGCCAAGCCCCCCATTCTACGCTGGATACCAGCGTCCTGACCCAAATCGTTGATGACATGCTCCACCTCGCCCGCGAGCAGGGTGCCAGTGCGGCGGAGGCTTCCGCCAGCACCGGCAAAGGCTTGTCGGTAACCGTGCGCCTCGGAGAAGTGGAATCCATCGAATACCACCAGGACAAGGGGCTGGGGGTCACGGTCTATCTCGGTCAGTCCAAAGGCAGCGCCTCCACCTCGGACTTTTCCCGCAAGGCCTTGTCAGAAACCGTTTCAGCGGCGCTCACCATTGCCCGGCATACGGCGGCAGACCCGTTTGCCGGGCTTGCCGATCCCGAACTTTTCGCCAAAACCTTCCCGGATCTGGACCTCTATCATCCCTGGTCCATAGATGCAGACAGCGCCGCCGATCTGGCGCGTCGTTGCGAGGCGGCCGCCCGTGAGAGCGATCCGCGCATTCACAACTCCGAAGGCGGCAGCCTCGGCACCGGCGAGGGCTCGTCGGTCTATGGCAATAGCCTGGGTTTCATGGGCAGCAGCCGATCATCGCGACACAGCCTGTCCTGCTCGGTGATTGCGGAAGACCGTAACGGCGGAATGCAACGGGACTACTGGTATGACGTGGCCCGTGCCGCCGATGCGCTGGCGACGCCGGAAACCATCGGCAGGACCGCCGCGCAGCGCGCTCTGCGCCGCCTGGACGCCCGCAAGGTAGCCACCACCAAGGCCCCGGTGCTCTTTGAAAACCAAGTCGCGTCCAGCCTTATCGGCCATCTCGCCAGCGCCATCAGCGGCAGCAGCCTGTATCGCAAAAGTTCCTTTCTGGTGGACAGCCTTGGCAAACAACTCTTCCCGGAACACGTCCGCGTTTATGAAGAACCCTTACGGCGTCGTGGGTTGGGTAGCTGCAGTTTCGACGGCGAAGGGGTCGCCACCCGCAACCGCGACATCGTCTCCGGGGGCGTACTGGAAGGCTACATCCTCGACAGTTACAGTGCCCGCAAATTAAACATGAAGACCACGGGCAATGCGGGCGGCGCCCACAACCTCACCTTGCAGCCGGGCAAGGCATCTCTCGATGAACTGCTCCACCAGATGGGGCACGGCCTGCTGGTTACCGAGCTCATCGGCTTCGGCATCAACATGGTGACCGGTGATTACTCCCGAGGCGCTGCCGGCTTCTGGGTGGAGCATGGGGAGATCCAGTATCCCGTCGAAGAGATCACCATCGCCGGGACCTTGCAGGGCATGTTCCAGGGCATGCGCGCCGTAGGCAATGACCTGCTCATTCACGGCAACACCGGCTGCCCCTCCATCCTCATTGACGAGATGATGATTGCCGGCGACTGAGGACAAGGGCCAGCAGCAAAAGAACTGAACTCAACAGCAGATAGGGGAGACTGCCCCAGCGCCCGAAGGGTGTTTCTCCGCTCATCGGCTGGATGGCCCCGTTCAGAGTGCCCCCCACAAACTGGGGCAGTTGCGAAATTACCCGCCCATGGGGGGAGATCAGGGCGGTAATACCCGTATTGGTCGCGCGAACATCGGGTTTCTGCTCCTGCCGGGACTGCATGGCCGCCATTTGCAGACTTTGCGCGGCGGCGATGCTGTGGCCGTACCATGCATAATCACTGATATTCAAAAGAAAGGTGGCACCCTCCCTGACGCCCTTGCGCACATCCCGGGAGAAGGACTCTTCATAGCAGATGGTCATACCGGCTTTCTGCCCGTCTACGGGCAGGGCGTAAGGTCCATCTCCAAAAGAGAAACTGCCGAGCCCCGGCAAAAAATGATGTACCAGAGGCCCGAGTAAAACGGGCATCGGAATATATTCTCCGAAGGGCACCAGATGCTCTTTCCGATACCAGCGCAGCGGTGCCTTCCCGTCAATTTCCATCGCCGCGTTGTAATATTTGCGGCCGACCTCCTCGGGAATACCGATGAGCAGGATTTTACGGTGCGTCGCTGACCATTGCTGCAACTGTTCGATCAGGCTTGGTATTTCGGTCTGAAAGAGAGGGAAGGCAGTCTCCGGAAGGACGATCAGCCGGGTATCGGGCGGCGTCTGCAAAATCATGTTTACGTAATGATGCAGGATGGCGCTGACTTTGGCAGCATTCCACTTCTCCGAGATGGCAATGTTGCCCTGCAGCAGACTTACCCGCAGCGGCTTGCCTACAGGATGGGTGAAGGACACGGACCCCGCCGCCATGGCTGCCCCGGAAATCACCAGGAGCGACACGACGCCGCCCAAGAGCACCGGGCGGGACTGCCGCCGTTGCAGCATATAGACCAGGATGACCGCCACCCCGGCCGTCGCCAGCCCCACTCCGTATTGCCCCAGCCAGGGCGCAAAGCCACCGAGGAAGGCATGGGTCTGGGTATATCCCGTCGCCAGCCAGGGGAAGCCCGTAAAGAGGCGTGCCCGCGCCCATTCCACCAAAGTCCACAACACCGGCAGCGCCAGCAACCGGCCATTCCCGACAAAAAAGCGGCCCGCCAGCCATAAGGCCAACGCCGCGTAGACGGCGCAACAAGCCGCCAGCAAAGCGACCGCGGCACCTGCCAGTGCCCAATCCATGTTGGCGAAATTATGCAGGGTAATGGCGATCCAGCTCGTTCCCGCGGCAAAAGCAGCAAAACCGAAACCCGCGCCCAGAGCCGCCAGACGCTGTGGGCGCTCCTCCGTGATCGCCAGCCAGAACAAGCCAAAAAGCAGGGCTATGGCCAGCGGCCACCAGGCGAAGGGCGCAAAGGCCAAAGGCCAGGCTGCGCCCAAAATTAATGCGGCCAGAAGCCGCAGAGGAAAGGACGGTTTTTTCAACGCACCCACCTTCATGCATTACCCTGGGGCGTAGTTTCCGGCAGGGGAGCGCCGCGCGGCGGCGTGACCCGCAAAATCTGCACTCGTTTACGATCCGCCCGCAATACTTCCAGCCGTAAGTCCCCCTCCTCCACGACTTCGCCCGTGCGCGGCACATGCCCCAGGGCTGCCGCCACCCATCCACCCAGCGTGTCGGCGTGTCCATCCTCCAGGTGTGTCACAAAATGTGCATTAAACTCTTCCAGAGGAATCAGGGCATTCACCAGAAAATCGCCATCTTCGCGCGGTGCGATCATCACGTCTTCGTCAATATCGTATTCATCCTCGATTTCACCGACGATGATTTCCAGCACGTCCTCGATGGTGATCAGACCGGCAACACCACCATATTCATCCACGACCACGGCCATGTGATGTCGGCCCGTACGGAACTCGTAGAGCAGGTGATCCAGGTGCTTGCTCTCGGGAATGAAGGTCGCCGGGCGGAGCAGATCCGTCAGCCGCAGCGCTGGCACATCCCCACGACATCCTCGTAAAAGATCCTTGGCCAGGAGAATGCCGCGCACATCATCACGGTCATGCCCCACCACCGGAAAGCGCGAGTGACCAACCTCCGACACCCGGGCGATAATCTCGGCCAGCGGCATGTCCAGTTCGATCACCTCCATCTGCGCACGGGGGATCATCACATCCCGCACCGTGAGTTCGCCCATACGGAAGATGCCATCCACCATCCGTGCCGTTTCGGCGTCGATGATCTGCCGCTCGCCCGCCTCACGGATCAGCTCCAAGAGGGTATCCTGATCCTCCACATTGCCACGCAAAGACTGAGTAAAACGTTCCCACCAGCCCCGCGGCCGTTCCTGGCTACTGCGATCTTCACTCATGCATTTGGTTCAGGTAAGGGTCGGCCACACCCATTTCAGCCAGCAACCGGGTTTCCAGCGCCTCCATTTCCTGCGCGTCGGCGGCCAGTTCATGGTCGTAGCCGAGGAGATGGAGGGTACTGTGAATAAGCAAATGACGATAATGGTCGCGCAGACTCTTACCCTGCGCCGCAGCTTCGCGCCCAACCACCGCCGGGGCAATGACGATATCCCCCAGCAGATCTCGGCGGAACAACACCGGCAGCGCATCCTGCGGAAAGGACAGGCAGTTGGTCGGCGCGGCCTTATGCCGGTACCCCTCGTTCAACGCCGCCATTTCCGCGTCCCCTACGAATGTCAGGGACAACTCGCGTATCCGGTCATCTGCGGATACCCGCGCTGAAGGGGCGGAGAGCGCCTGCAGAATCGACCGGCGCACCTCACCACGGGGCGGCAGCGGCATGGCCGCGACCACATCGTCCACGGCCATGCGCAGATATAGGCGACTCACGGCTTCTCTCCGAATCGGTCGTAGGCTTCCACGATCCGTGCCACCAGCGGGTGACGCACCACATCGGCACTTTCAAAAAACACCATATCGATACCCGGCATATTCCCCAGCACATCCATGGCCTGTACCAACCCGGAAAGCTGGCCGCGCGGCAGGTCCACCTGGGTCACGTCGCCGGTCACCACGACTTTGGCACCAAAACCCATCCTGGTCAGGAACATTTTCATCTGTTCCGGGGTGGTGTTCTGCGCCTCATCCAGAATGATGAAGGCATCGTTGAGAGTGCGGCCGCGCATGTAGGCAAGAGGCGCCACTTCGATTACCTGCCGCTCCATCAGTTTGGCGACTTTCTCATAACCCAGCATTTCGTGAAGCGCATCATAAAGCGGGCGGAGGTAAGGGTCGACCTTTTCACTCAGGGATCCGGGCAGAAAACCCAGACGCTCCCCCGCTTCCACGGCAGGCCGGACCAACACCAGACGTCGCACCTGATTGCTGTCCATCTGCTCCACCGCCGCCGCAACGGCCAGGTAGGTCTTGCCGGTACCGGCGGGGCCGATACCGAAGGTAAGGTCATTATGGCGGATGGACTCCAGATAATGGCGCTGCCGTTGTCCACGACCGCGGATCACCCCTCGCAGGGTCTGTACGCCCGCAGACTCCACCGCCGCGGCGCCGGTTTCCGCCTCCAGTTGTACATTCTGGATGCTGTGGTGCACCCAGTGACTGGATAGGGAGCGCCCCTGGCGCACCTGGGCATACAGCTGGGAGAGCACATCCTGCGCCGCCTGCACGGAAGCAGCCGGACCGGTGATATGGAAGCGCGTCCCGCGGGGGAGTATCACCACCCCGAGACGGGATTCGATCTGCTTGATGTGACTGTCCAGTTCGCCGGAGAGTTCGGACAGCATGGCGGCGCTGGCGTGTTCAGCGGTGAAATCGCTGTGGCTGATACTCGGCGTCTTACCCGGAGGCTCCATGGGATTATACGGCAAGGCGCTGGCTCGTCGGCGCCACAAGCGCCGCGCGCCCGCGCAGACTGTTAGGCAACGCCGCCGTAATTTCGACATCCAGCATCTGTCCGACCCAATCCATGGATCCCGCCAAATTGACTGCACGATTGCAGGCGGTCTTCCCCGTCAGTTCCTGCGCATCGCGGCGCGACGGCCCCGTTATCAGGACCGCCTGCTGCGTGCCCACCAGAGCTTGTGCGTAGCCCTGCGCCAAGCCGTTGATACGTCCCTGCAATACCGCCAGGCGATCTTCCTTCACGGCCTCTGGCACGCTGTCCTTCAGTTTCAGCGCCGGGGTGTTGGGGCGCTGGCTATATTTGAAGGAAAATGACTGGTCGAAGCGCACCGCATCGATCAATTCCATGGTCGCGGCAAAATCTGCATCGGTTTCACCCGGAAATCCGACGATGAAATCCGAAGAAATCTGGATACCCGGACGGGCGGCACGCAGACGGTCAACCTTGTCCAGATACTGCCCGACCGTATGCTTGCGATGCATACGCCGCAAGATGCGATCCGATCCGCTCTGTACCGGCAGGTGTAAATGCGGCGCGAGAATACCGATACTGCCATGCGCAGCAATCAATTCGTCGTCGAGGTTGGCGGGATGGGACGTGGTGTAACGCAGGCGCAGCAAACCGGGAATCCGCGCCAGGCGTTCCAGCAGATCGGCCAGGCCACCCTCGCCTACCAGTCCTGTCGCGCCCCGGTAGGCATTGACATTCTGCCCCAGCAGGGTGATCTCGCGCACCCCCTGCTCCACCAGCGCACGCACTTCACGCAGGATATCAGGCATGCTGCGGCTGTATTCCCGCCCCCGGGTATGGGGCACCACACAGAAGGTACAGAATTTGTCGCAACCTTCCTGAATGGTGACAAAGGCCGTCGCGCCGTCGCGGCCCGGCCGTTGCGGCAGATGATCAAATTTTTCCAGCATCGGGAAAGCGATATCCACCTGCGGACGGCGCTCGGCCAGACAGGCATCCAGCAAATCTGGCAACCGGTGCAGCGTCTGCGGACCGAACACCAGGTCCACGTAAGGGGCGCGCCGCCTCAGTCGCTCTCCCTCCTGGCTGGCCACGCAGCCCCCTACACCGATCACCACCTCCGGGCGCCTTTCCTTGAAAGGGCGCCAGAAGCCGAGCTGGGTAAAGACCTTGTCTTCGGCCTTTTCACGGATGGAGCAGGTGTTGAGCAGGAGCACATCGGCGAGCACCGGATCGTCCACCAGACGCAGGCCATGACTGACCGCAAGCGTATCCGCCATGCGCTCGGAGTCATATTCGTTCATCTGACAGCCGTAAGTCTTGATATACAGGTTCTGCAATGCATTCCCGGAAGGAGTAAAGGCTTATAAATGATGATAGGGCCACCCCGCAGGATTGACAAGGGGCAGCCCAGGGCCACCCCTCACCCCAGACCCAGCGCCGATTTCAGCAGGAAGTGAAAGCGCCGATCATCCTGAACACTGCCCAGCAGCCCGAAACGGGTAGTCACCGCAGTAACCTGTGGTCCCTTGGACGTGACCGTTACGTCCACCAGTGTGTGCCCGGTACGCGCGTGGATGACGCTGCCCCGGGAGGGACCGCCTGCACTTCCGGTCCCCAGGATGACACAATGCATCTGCCCCAACACCCGGGTGGCCGCGGTGAGGGTAGGCTGAAACGGTCTCGGATAATAGTGGATGCTCTGGCCTGTATAAACGGCCGCCAGCGGCCCGCTTTCCGTGCTGCAGGCGCTGAGCCAGAGCGGGGACAGTATCATCATGCCGAGCAGGAGCCATCGCTTGTTCATATCCATCCTCAAATTAACCGGGAAACCAACTCCCTACTGCGCCAGTATAGCGCAAAAGCGCTTCAGCATGACGCCATCCATAGCGCCATGCTACAATACGCGCCGTTCATTCGGCGACGCGCTAGCCCGCGTTTTTGCCTCCACTGGTGGAGAAAGCCCATGTCCCGATTTTCCGGGCCGATGTCCCAGGCTTGGCACTTTACCCGCGAGTTTTTACGCGACCCCCATGCTATCGGAGCGGTGCTGCCCAGTTCGCCCTTCCTCGCCCGGCGGATGGCCACCATGGTGCCGCAGGGGCCCGGCCTGGTGGTAGAATTGGGGCCTGGCATGGGGCCGGTGACCAAAGCCCTGCTGGAAAGCGGCATTCCGCCGGAAGATCTGGTCCTTGTCGAGCAGGCGCCGACCATGGTCCGGCACTTGCGTCAGCGTTATCCGGAAATAGAGGTCATCGAGGGGGATGCCGCCCACATTCAGCACCTTGTGGCGCATCGCGGGCCGGTTCGCGCCGTGGTATCCAGCCTGCCGCTGCGCAGCATTCCCAAAGCGGTGGTCGAGCGCATCTTCCAGCAACTTCCCGGGATCAGCCGGCACGGCACGGTCTTCATCCAGTTTACGTACCATTTCCGTACCTCCTGCCAGGGACTGCCAGCCGAGTTTCGCCGCAGTCGCGTCGCCGTGGTCTGGCGCAACGTTCCACCGGCACGGGTAGACACCTTCATTTACCACCCCCCGCAGAAGGACGGATTCGAGGGTGACGGGTGATAAAGAAAGGTGGTCGTAATGCTGCGTGATCAAGAGGCACAACATGCCGTATCCGTGTTGCGCAGGGGATCGCTGCCGCACACCAGGATGATGGCCGGCAAGCCCCCTGCCCTGCGCCACGCTCCCCGCGCAATCTGGCCCTGGCTCATCCTGCCTGCCTCCCTCACCGCCGCTCTGCAACGGGCTTATGGAAAACCGCACACCGTGCGGGCGCTGCTGCTGGATAGCGGACGCGCGAACCCCTCGCCGGTCGAGCGCCGCATTTTGTGCATGCGCCGCGGCGAGCGGATTTTCTGGCGCGAGGTGCTCCTGCACGGTGGTGACCCGGCATACCCGGCACTCTGGGCGCGCACCACCATTCCTTTGCGAGGACTGCGCCACGGTCTGTTACCTCTGACCCGCCATGGCACGCGCCCCATCGGCAACACCTTATTCCGCCACCGCCGGTTGCGGCGCTCCCCGATTCAGGCCGACAGCCGGCCGCGGTTCGGCCCGCGGCGCTGGCAGCGGCGCTCCGTATTGCGGCGCGGCAGCGCAGGTGTGTTGGTAGAAGAGCATTTTCTGCCAGATCTGCCCTGCTGGGCAGGGCGGGGACGACGCTGATGCAAGCACCCTCGCCGCTCCGCCAGCGCCTGCGCGCTTATGCAGGCCTGATGCGCGTGGATCGTCCCATCGGTACTCTGCTCCTGCTCTGGCCCACCTACTGGGGACTCTGGCTTGCCGCAAAGGGCACTCCATCACTCCGCCTCTTCCTGATTTTCACTGTCGGCACCTGGCTGACACGCTCGGCAGGTTGTGTGATCAATGATTACTTTGATCGTGATTTCGACCGACAAGTAGCCCGCACCTGCAAGCGCCCCCTGGCGGCAGGCCTGATCACTCCGCAAGAGGCACTGCGTTTATTTGTCGTCCTGTGCCTCCTGGCCGCGGCCCTCCTGCCCCTCCTCAACTGGCTGACCATCTGGTTATCCGCAGGCGCAGTGCTCATCACCATTACCTATCCCTTGTTCAAGCGCTTCACCCATCTCCCGCAAGCCTACCTGGGCATCGCTTTTTCCTTTGGCATACCCATGGCCTTTGCTGCAACCCTCAACCAGGTGCCCACCCTCGCCTGGTGGCTGATGCTGGCCAATGCCTGCTGGGTCGTGGCTTATGACACGGCCTACGCCATGGCGGACCGTCCCGACGACATCCAAGCGGGGATTAAGTCGACTGCCATTCTTTTTGGACGCTTCGACCGTCACATCATTGCCGGCCTGCAGGCGGTCATGCTGATCGTCTTTATCGGGATAGGTGTCGCCCAGGCCATGCATTGGCCTTACTGGATCGCCCTGGCGGGTGCCGCTGGTCTCGCGGCCTATGAGCAGACGCTGCTCGGCGGCGACCGGGATCAGGCTTTTCGCGCCTTTCTGCACAATAACTGGATTGGACTGCTACTCTTTTGGGGGATTGTCGCAGGCCTCGCGCCGGGCGGGGTATCCGCCGTTCTGCCTGGAGCGGCATGAAGACCGACCATTCCGAGGCTGCCCCCATGCCACCGAAGCGTCTTGAAAACAATTATTGACAAACTTATACACAATTTACTCATACAGCGAAGTGAGCCGGATGCCTCCCGCCAGATCTCTGATGTTAATTAACAACTCATTGTTATATATATGTTTTTTGTTTGCACCTTTTTTAGGCGCATACTCTAATGCCTTGAAGGACAGGGGGTCTGGGACTTTTCAGGATACTCATACACAGACTTATCCACAGAAGTTGTGGGCAACTTCATGAATGCCGAAAACACCTGCATTCAGATCGCCGTGATGGTGCCGCTTCGCCGCATCTTTTCCTATGCCCCGCCGCCGGAGGGTCGTTTGCAGCCGGGCATGCGGGTAAGGGTGCCTTTCGGCAAAGGCAGTCGGGTTGGCATCGTTCTCGGGTATGCCAGTTGCCCGCCCGATGTAACGCTCAAGCCCATCGGCCAGGTCCTGGATGCGCACCCTGTTTTACCCTCCGCCCTGCAGCAACTGGTACAATTTGGGGCGGCATACTACCATCATCCGATTGGCGATGCTTGGGCCACCGCGCTGCCGACCCTGCTGCGCCAGGGGCGGCCACTGCCGGAACCGGCTCCCCAGGGTTACCGCCTCAGCATCGACGAAGCACAGACGGCGCAGCGCCAGCCCGGCAAGTTACAACAGGCGCTCCGGGAGCACCTCATCACCCACAGGGTTGTGCATACAACAGCCATCCCCAAAGAGTTGCGCGCCACCCTGCGCCAGGCTGTCCGCCGCGGCTGGATAGAAGCCGTGATGGAAGACACCCCGCCGACGCAGGTGGCGCCCTCTCCACACTGCCTGAATACAGAACAGGCCAGCGCCGTGACCCAGTTGCGCATGGCCAGGGGCTTTAACGCCTGGTTATTGGAGGGAGTGACCGGTAGCGGCAAAACAGAAGTCTATCTGGAAGCAATCCGGCCTCATCTGGAGTCCGGGGCACAGATCCTCGTCCTGGTCCCGGAGATCGGCCTCACCCCCCAACTCGTGGAACGCTGCCAGATGCGTTTCGGCGCGCGTCGCGTGGCCGCTCTGCACTCTGCTCAAAGCGACGGAGAGCGTCTGCGCATCTGGGCGGCGGCCGCTGCGGGCCGGATACAAGTCATCATCGGCACCCGCTCGGCAGTATTCGTGCCCCTGCCCCGTCTTGCCATGATTGTCGTCGATGAAGAGCATGACCCCTCTTTCAAACAGCAAAACGGCTGGCATTATTCGGCACGGGATCTCGCGATTCAACGCGCGAGGCTGGAAAACATTCCGATCGTCCTGGGCTCCGCCACACCTTCTCTGGAAAGCCTATGCAATGCACAAAAGGGGCGCTATCGACACCTGCAACTGCGGCAACGCGCTACTTCAGCCGATTTACCGGTGATGACCATCGTGCCACTGCGCCGCGAAAATCTACAGGGTGGCATTTCCACCACCCTGTTGACGGCGTGTAAGGAAACCCTGGAAGCCGGCAATCAGGTATTGCTGTTCCTGAACCGTCGCGGCTACGCCCCGGCCGTGCTCTGCCACGATTGTGGCCATGTGATCCAATGCCCCCGTTGCAGTGCGCCCATGACCTGGCACCGCCGGCAGGAACGTCTCCGCTGCCACCATTGCGGACACGAGTCGCGCTGGCCGCAAGCCTGCCCTGCGTGCCACAGTACGGCACTGATCACCGCCGGACAAGGCACTGAGCAACTGGAGGAAGTGCTTCGCCAGCGATTCCCACAAACCCCCATCTGGCGCATCGACCGCGATGCGTTGCACGACCGCGATTCCCTCGCTACGGCGGTCGCCGACATTCGCCAGAATCGTGCTGCCATACTCGTGGGTACCCAGATGCTGGCCAAGGGTCATCATTTCCCGGCGGTCACCCTGGTGGGCATTATCAATACGGACCAAGGCCTATTCAGTGCCGACTTTCGCGCACCGGAACGACTGCTACAGACCGTTGTGCAGGTCGCAGGCCGCGCCGGCCGTGAAGAGCGACCAGGACAGGTCCTGTTGCAGACTCATCTGCCAGAACATCCTTTATTGCAGAGCCTCGCCCGGGGCGACTACCGCCCTCCCGCCGAGGCACTCCTGAATGAACGAAGGGCGGCAGGGTTGCCGCCCTTTGCCGCTCTCACCCTACTGCGTGCCGAGGCACACCAGAGATACCGCGTAGACACCTTCCTGAGTGCCGCCTGCCAGTGCGTACCGCCCGCTCTGGTGGAAATCAGCGGTCCGCTACCGTCGCTCATGGAACGTCGTGCCGGTTTTGAACGCGCAGAACTGTGGGTACAGGCGCCAAATCGTACGCAAATGCAGAAGGCGCTTAATCTCTGGCTTCCACAACTCGCCGGACTCAGCTCCGCTAGGCACGTCCGCTGGACGCTGGATGTGGACCCCTTACTGATTACATGAATGCTCGCCATCCGCTCCAGATATTTAAACTTGCGTCGTACTGTATATATGTTATCCTTGGCGACGGCCAGTTGGGCCATCTTTGATTAATTTGGGGTGTAAAATGGCGGTTGGTACAGTGAAGTGGTTCAATGACAGCAAGGGGTTTGGGTTCATTACGCCGGAAGATGGCAAGGAAGATGTATTCGTGCATCATTCCGCTATTGAAGGTACGGGGTTCAAGACCCTGGCCGAAGGCGAGCGCGTCAATTTTGAAGTGACTCGTGGCCCGAAGGGTTTGCAGGCCGAGAAGGTCCGCCGGGCTTAATTCAGCCTAACGGGTGGCGCTGCGCCACCCGTCCCCCCTGCGGGGAAAAGTAGCTTTACCGGTCTGGCGCTCGCGATTCCGGTTTTCTTTTGTGCGTCTATCGCGCGGGTTTCTTCCGCTTCGTGGCCCCAGCGCCACGCTCCTTGGTTTTATACTCACCTTTTTCCGTCCTGGCGGAAAGTATCTTGCGCGGTACCCGCGACCCTTCATGGATAGCCGGGCGTGGCCGGGCTGACGCCCGCCCTGCAGACGCACCGGCATCCGTCGGGGCGATCTGCAACGGCCGTCCGGCTACCCACACCTTTTGCAGATGCTGCAGCACTGATGGCTGTATATCCGCAGGAAGTTCGACCGTAGTGTGCTCTGCATTAATCTGTACCTTGCGAATATTGCGGCTGGGTATCCCGGCCTCATTGGCGATCGCACCAACAATATTCTTGACCTGCGCACCGTGGCTTTCGCCCACATCCAGCCGGAAACGACGCATGGGCACATCATCGCCTCCCCCCGATGCAGCAGCAGCCCGCGGTGGCCGTGCGCCCCGCTCGTCGTCAGCGCGGCGACGGGAGGAAGGCGGGCGACCAGCGCCCGAACCGGCGGAATCGCTACGCATCGGCCTGGACACCTCCGCTTCAACGGGAATCAGGGGCCGTTCCTTCTGCACCATGTATGCCAGCGCTGCAGCGATTTCTCCCAAACCCACATCGCTTTCCCGCTGATAATCCGCAATAAGGGTTTCAAAGACTGCCAGATCCTGGCTATTCAGCACCTCTGTCAACTGATCCTTGAACTGGCTCATCCGCCGGTCGGCGACGTCTTCGATACTGGGCAGGTGCATCGCGGTGATCGTCTGTCCCGTCGCGCGCTCGATGGCGTGCAGCAGGTGACGTTCGCGTGGTGCGACAAAAAGAATCGCATCTCCGGTACGTCCGGCACGTCCCGTGCGCCCGATACGGTGGACATAGGCTTCCGTATCATTAGGAATATCATAGTTGATCACATGGCTGATCCGGTCGACATCCAAACCGCGGGCCGCCACATCGGTCGCAACGACAATATCCAGTGTCCCGGCTTTCAATCGCTCAATGGTCTGCTCGCGCATGGCCTGACTGAGATCGCCGTTCAGCGCGCCACAGGCATAGCCGCGCGCTTCCAGGCGCTCCGCCAGCTCCACTGTCGCCGTTTTGGTACGCACAAAAACCAGCCAGGCGTTACTCTCCTCTACTTCCAAAATACGGGTAAGGGCATCCAGCTTGTGGGTACCGCTGACCTGCCAGTAGCGCTGACGAATGGCAGCCACCGTAGTCGTCGCCGATTTAATCCGGATTTCCAAGGGATTGCGTAAATAGGTCTTGGCGATGCGGCGGATGGCGTCCGGCATGGTCGCGGAAAACAGCGCCACCTGTCGGCCTTCGGGCGTGTGTTTGAGGATATCCTCCACTGCGTCGATAAAGCCCATGCGCAGCATCTCGTCGGCTTCATCCAGCACCACGGCCTGCAAATGATCCAGACGCAAGGTTTTGCGGCGCAGGTGATCCTGAATGCGTCCGGGCGTACCCACCACGACCTGCACACCCCGCTGCAACTGCTTGAGCTGCAAGGTCATGGCCTGCCCGCCATAGATGGGCAGCACATGAAATCCGGGGAGGAACTTGGCATAACTTTGCATGGCCTCCGCTACCTGAATGGCGAGTTCACGAGTCGGCGCGAGTACCAGCAACTGCGGCGCGCGCAAGCCGAGGTCGACACGACTCAGCAACGGCAGCGCAAAGGCGGCAGTCTTTCCCGTGCCGGTCTGTGCCAGACCGATAACGTCCCGCCCCTCGAGCAGAGGCGGAATGCTCTGCGCCTGAATGGGGGATGGCTGTTCATAGCCGATCTCCGTAACTGCTTTTTGGATCGGTTCAGCGAGGGCAAAATCAATAAAGCGGAGATCGGTTTCTTGAGACATGCATACACCTGGACAACGAAGAGAATTCAGCGTCCAGACTATACGCTAATTATGGACAACTTGCAGCGTTTTCTTGGTACACACCGAATGAGACTTCAAAATCAGTCTGCGTCCAGCACCGCCTGCAGCTGCATCTGGATCGCCGCGTCAGCACCTGGCCCGATGGGAGTATGACCAGCCGTGTACGTGTCCGTAAAGGCATAGGCGTAACGGATATCCCGCAAGCCGAGGCTGCCGAAGATGCGCATCTCCCAGGAGGCATCGTCGGCATGTGGTATCAGGCTCGGCCATTGCCACGCCTTTTCGCTCTCCAGTATCGGGCCAAAGAATACGGCCCCCGGCTTGTTACGCAGGCGCATGGCACAGCTTCCAGCCGTACGTCCGGACATGGGTAGAAAATCGATGGTGCGGGTCAGGCGCAGTTTACTGTCCAGCGGCACGTCGACCGGCACGCCCAGCGCCTTGCTCTCCGCTGGCTGGGCCACCAGCCTGCAGCCCGCCGTCTGCCACTGCGCCAGGTCTTGCGCCCCGAAACGACTTGGCAAAAAAAGCACCCGCAAGGGGGCGATGGCACTCAGTCCGGCTTGCAGTTCCGGACGGAAGCGCGGGGCGTTGACGAGAATACCACCAGCATCCCTGTCGGCCACGTAATAGACGGCAGGGCTACCCTGCCCGCCCTCCACATGGTAAACGTCCCGGTCAAAAAAGCTGCAGAGCTTCTGCATAGTCCTTCTCCTGCCGCCCAGCTGAATGGATCTTGCAAGTATACCCATAATCCGCTGCATAACCCATTCTGCGGCGCGTTGCGGTGTGCAGGCTCTGTGGCATAATGTGCCCATGAATATCCTCCTGCTGGTCGCCGCACTCCTCATCATCCTCGCCGGCGCAGAGGCTTTTACCAACGCACTGGAGCACCTGGGCGACCGTCTGGGTATTTCCGAGGGCGTTACCGGTTCCATTTTCGCGGCGGTGGGCACGGCGCTTCCCGAGACCATGGTACCTGTCGTTGCGGTTTTTGCTGCGACCAGCGGGCAAGCGGTGCACCTGGGAGAAGAGGTGGGTGTGGGCGCCATTCTGGGCGCCCCGATGATGCTGTCCACGCTGACGTTGTTCATGATGGCGCTGTTTGTATCGCCACAGCGCGGCTGGCGCGGAGCATTAAATCCGGAACCTACCGGCCTGCGTCGCGATCTTGGCTGGTTTCTGATTGCCTTCGGCCTCTCGACCGTTGCCCTTTTCGTGCCTCACCACATTACTCTGGCGCGTATCGGCATCGGCCTGATGCTGGTCACATTGTATTTTCTGTATGTGATGGTGACCCTGCGCGCCTCTGCGGCGCTGGTCGCCGAGGGACACGGCACCGAAGCAGGGCACGCCTTGTACTTGAGCAAGACGGGCCTGCCCACGAAGATGCAGGTCATTTTGATTCAGCTTGCCATAGGACTTGGCATGATCGTCTTTGGCGCCAGCCTTTTTGTCGACGGAATCGAGGGACTCTCGCACTGGCTCGGTATTTCTGCGCTGATCCTGTCTTTACTGGTGGTGCCCATCGCGACGGAGCTGCCGGAGAAGATCAACAGCATCCTGTGGGTTCGCCGCGGCAAGGATACGCTGACGTTTGGCAACATCACCGGGGCGTTGGTCTTTCAAGGGAGCCTGCTGCCCGCTATTGGGGTGATGCTGACCCCATGGTCACCCTCCCCTCCTGTTCTACTGGGCGCGGGACTCACGCTGCTGGCCGGGGGATACACTTATCTTCTGGTGCGCCGCGGCGTTACCCTGCGGCCCTATCATTTTCTTTTCAATGGCCTGTGTTACGGGGCTTATTTCTTTGCCCTTACCTGACCGCCGGAAAGGTACTCGCCGCACGGTATTGCCTTTTGCTAGAATGACCCGCAGCCTCGGTAGCTCAGTGGATAGAGCAACCGCCTCCTAAGCGGTAGGTCGCGCGTTCGATTCGCGCTCGGGGCACCATATAAAACAGATAGTTACAACAAAATATTGTGCTCCATTTTGCCTTTTTGCTCCATTTCTGCTCCAGTGAACGTGGTTAGGAGGATCATAAGGAGCGAATCCTGGCCAGCGTTACCGCAAGAAAGGACCGGGACAGCCTCATCATTGGCTGGCAGGTGCGGGTACGCAAAAAAAGGTAGCCACTGCAAGTCAAAACCTTTGAAAAAAAGGCGCAAGCCCAAACTTGGACGCGTCAGGTCGAAACCGAGATGGACCGGGGCATTTGGCAAGACCGGGGCGAAGCGGAGCGCACCACGATCAACGACCTGCTGGATCGCTACGCCCACGAGATACTGCCCACCAAGCGCGGAGATGCAGGTAAGGTAATGCCACATATCCGGGCACTCAAGGCTGGCCTGGGGGAAAAGTCCCTGGCTGCACTATCCGCCAGGGATGTTGCAGAATACCGGGATGCCCGATTGTCCAACGGCCTGAAAACCCAGACGGTACGCTACGATCTGGCCCTCCTCTCCCGTGCCATCAAACAAGGTATGGTGGAATGGGACATCGCTCTCCCGGCGGGGAACCCCGTGCTGAATGTGAGAATGCCCGCCCCCTCCAAGCCGAGAGATCGACGGTTGGCCGGTGGTGAAGAGGAGCGCATGCTGGCCGCTCTCGCAGGCTGTGAGAATCCCTACATGCGCCCGCTCATGCTCTTTGCTTTGGAAACCGCCGCCGGCTGGGGGAACTTCTGGATCTTCGCTGGGAAAACATCGACTTTTCCAGAAAGACAGCAGTGTTTTATGACACCAAAAATGGGGATGACCGGACCGCCCCCCTCTCCAGCGCTGCGGTTGCCGTGCTCCATAGCCTGCCAAGGGACTTGGCCGGGCGCGTCTTTCCCATTAGCGAGCCTGCGGTCGAGCAGGGATGGCGCCGGGCACGAAAACACGCCGTCATTGAGGATCTGCACTTCCACGACCTCCGCCACGAAGCCACCAGCCGCCTCTTCGAGAAGGGCTTGAACCCCATGCAAGTGGCCGCCATCACCGGCCACAAGACTTTGCAGATGCTGAAGCGCTATACTCATTTGCGGGCGGAGGATTTGGCGAAGTTGCTGGGCTAAAAACATGGATTTGACCCTGACGGAGCATGCGGCCTTCGCGGTACAGCGGCGCGGCATCAAAGTGGAGTGGATTGAGGCGGCAATCCTTACGCCTGATAAGACAGAAGTACGTGACGGCAAACAATCGTTTCTCAAGTGCCACGGGGAGCGAGGGAAGATGCTCCGCGTGGTGACACGGGAGGACAACCATCACCATGTGATAACCGTCTATTTTGACAGGAGGGCATCATGTTAGTGCGAGTGGATAGAGAGGCGGATGCGGTGTATCTGGAACTGACGTCGGCGCCCATTGAAGAAAGCGAAGAAGTTGCCGATGGCGTTGTCCTCGATTACGACAAAGACGGTAACCTCGTCGGCATAGAGATACTGGATGCCTCGAAAAAAGGCGGCGCGGATGCCTTACGGCATATCAATGTCGCTGCCTGAACTGGCACCACGAGGCCGTCCAGTCGGCTCTTCGAGAGGGGCTCCGGCCATCAGGGGACATAAGACAGTGCGGATGCCCAAGCGGCACAATTAGCTGAAGGTACCCATCCTCCCTTGTTCACCTCCCGGCCCTTGCCGCCCGCCTCGCAGGCAATATAGCTCACCAGATCGCCGAACTGGCTCTTACCGGTGGCCTTGGCGCCACTGCGGGATTTGCCGACCTTGCCCAGCATCAGTCGTCCTCCCATGGCCCAAGGATGTCCGCCAGCCAATAGGCGGTGCCTAAAATGAACCGGTATAACGCCTCCAGTTCCTGACGGGGCGCCAGGGCTTTCTGCGGATGATCTGCCCCTGAAAAATCCAACGCAGATCCCGAGTGCTCGAGCGTCTACCGCCGTTCATGGCTTGCCGCCTGGAAGTCTGCGGTGCAGCGAAGTGGGCAACCAACCACCCAATGCCTCTAACATACATTGCGACTCGCGCCACCCCAGAGAATGAAAGAGGTCGATCGGAAAATCCAAATTCTCTCTGCCATGCTGTGCTCCAACCGGTTTTTGCGCAAACCAGCATAGCGGCAGGGCGCGTCTTGCCAACCAGTCCTTGCTGCGCGCAACAGGTATTTCTCCCATTGCCGTCTCATGAACCCGGGTCAACCACTTTTTGCATATAGCCCAAGAACCAGAGGCGGGCATTTAATCGGCGCGATGACATCCCAGAAGCGCACCGCCTGGCCGGGATCAGTCCGGCTAACCCTATTTCTCTCTGAGGTTAGCCCGGAAAAACGAAGGCACCTAGAACATTACTCTAAGCGCCTGTTTCATCTGGTGCTGGCGAGAGGAATCGAACCCCCGACCCACTGATTACAAATCAGTAGCTCTACCGACTGAGCTACGCCAGCAAGAGGCGCAGTTTAACGCGAGGCGGGCGGCATTTTCAAATCTGGCGGAGCCTGATGGTGGCGGTGCAGCCCGATCCAGAGCAGCGCACCCGGCAGGCTGGTCAGCACGACGGTGAAGCCCAGCAAAAGTGAGAGCGCCAGGGCCTGATCATGCCCCATGTGCAGATAAGACAGATAAAACACCATCAGCCCCTCACGCAGCCCCCAGCCCGCAAAAGAGATGGGTAAGGCCAGAAAAAGGCTGATCACCGGCCAGACCACCCAGACCGCCACGGGGTCGGGGGCTTCGCCCAGGGCACGGGCGAGCAGCCAGAAGGTCAGGATCGAAAAAAATTGCACCACAAAGGAGAGTACAATGGTTCCGGAGAGGGCCAGGCGATGACGCAGCAGCGCGCCCATGCCGAGACGAATGTCGTGCAGCTTTTCGCCCAGTTTACCCGCAAACTTTTCCAGAAAGTTGAGCAATGGGCTCAGAATCAAAAATACAATCAGGACGTAAGCAATGACCAGAATCCCGATCGTCCAACCCATCTGCGGCAGCAATCCCACCCGCTCACCGCCCAGCACAAAGGCGACGGCGGCGATGGCAATCAGCGCCCCCAAACCCATGAAGCGGTCTCCGAATACCGCGGCCAGCGCCAGCGGCAGGGAGTGGGTCTGGTGGCGGGTGTACCAGGCGCGGATCACGTCACCGGACACGGACCCCGGCAGTATCTGATTGAAATAGGCACCCACCCAGTTCAGCCGCAGCAACCAGAGCATGGGTGCGGAGCGCTCCAACGCCATGAGAATGATGCGCCAGCGTATGGCGGACACCGACAGATTCATGGCGTAGGACAACACGGCCGCCACGAACCAGAGCGGGCGCATATCCGCAAAGCGCTGACCCAGTTCCTGCCAGTTGGTGTTGTGCAGGAGCCAAAACAGGATGCCGACCGTAAAGACGATCTGCAGCAATAGTTGCCAATGGGTATGATGCTTTTTGTTTTCTTTGGACATGTTCAGTTTTTTGCAGTCAAGGCTGGGAGCGACTCTATGCCAGATGGGGCCACTATGACAAACATCCTCATCCCTCTCCTGCCAATGCGGCAAGCTCGCGATGAAATACAGCCACCTTATCCAGTGTCTCTTGATACTCCGCGTCCGGATCAGAATCTGCGACGATGCCGCCTCCCGCCCAGAAGCGTAATTCCCCCCGGACAGCCGTCATACTGCGAATGGCGATATTCATATCCAGGCTGCCGCGCTGATCCAGATAACCAACACTCCCGCAATACAGGCCACGGGCTCCCGCCTCCAGTTCGGCGATGATTTCCATGGCCCGGCGTTTGGGAGCCCCGGTAATGGACCCCCCCGGAAAGCAGGCCTTCAGCGCACTCAAGGCATCCTGCCCCGACGCCAACCGCGCCTCTACCACACTGACCAGATGATGAACCTCGGCGTAAGATTCGAGCGCGCAAAGTTGCGGCACCTGCACCGAGCCGGTCGCTGCCACCCGCCCCAGATCGTTGCGCAGCAGATCGACAATCATCACGTTTTCGGCACGATCCTTGGGGCTGGCCAAAAGTGCCTGCGCCATCTGTTGGTCTTCCTGCCGATCCTTCAGACGCGGGCGCGTCCCTTTGATGGGCCGGACCTGCAAACGATCTTTTTGAACCTGCAGCAGCCGTTCCGGGGAAAAACTCAGCACCGCGCCCTGCGGCATGGACAAATATGCAGAAAAAGGTGCCGGATTGACCGTTCGCAGACGCTGGTAAAGCGACCATGGCGAACCTGCGTATGGGGCTACAAAGGGTTGAGCCAGATTCACCTGATAGCAGTCGCCGGCCTGGATATAGGCGTGCACCCGGGCAAAAGCTGCGGCATATTCGCTGCGACTCCAGAGCGGCCGTACCGGCCCTCGCGCCTGGAAAGACGGATCGTGGGGGTATACCTTCCCGCAAGCCAGGCGTGGCTGCCACTCCGCGAGTGCCTGCACCATCCGGTCTTCGGGCGCACAAAGCCAAGCCTTACGCCCATGATGGTCGACCAGCAGCGCTGTATCGTAAATACCGAAGGCTGCTTCAGGAAGAGACTGTGCGGGAGGCGGCGGAATACCCTGCCCCGCCAGCCCGAAATCGTAGGCCAGGTAACCCAGCGCCCCGCCCGCAAACGGTAACTCTGCGGGCAGAGAAGCGGCATCGGGGAGCCTTATCACCGACTCGCGCAACGCCTCCCAGAGCGAAAGCGCCGAGCGCCGCGCGGGGCCATCCCCATCGGCAACCCAAAGCTGTTTCGCCTCTTGCCACAGACGCCGGCGCGGCGCCGTCACCAGCATGCTGTAACGCCCCTGCAGCGACACCGTCGCACTACTATCCAGAAAGAAGGACCAGGGTATCGATGCCAGCGGCGCAAACACTGTGGCGGCATCCTCGGGATAGGGCACCGCACATCGGGTCAGAACGGAGTGAGGCATAAGCAGCGCGGAATCCACCGAAACGGGAGCGTCAGCATAAGGGAGAAGCGCCATTTTGCCCATTCCCGGATGCGGCATCGAGGCGCATGACCGCGGGATACTCCCTTGACGGCTGACCGATCGGTCAGTATCTTGTGGACTTACCGTCATAACAGGGTCATTCCCATGCGCGCAGATCGTCTATCCCCACGTCTTTCGCTTCTCATGGTGACATTGATTCTGGGAACGACGCCCGCCTGGGCGGAAAGCCTCGTTGAGGCCTATCAGCAGGCGTACCGGACCGACCCCGTCCTGGCGCAGGCTCGCGCCGAACTGGCGGCTCAGATGCAGGACAAGCCCCTGGCCCGTTCCGCCCTGCTCCCTCATGTGGGTGCCGGTGCTGGGGTTGGCTTCAACACGGCCGACATCACCGGCTTTGGTGCGGAACCCATCAATCGCGCGTACCTCTCGGACAGCTACAGCGTCAATATTACCCAATCCGTTTTTGATGGTCAGGCATGGACGGCGCTCAGGCAGGCCGATACCAAAATTCAGGCCAGCGCAGCGGCGCTCACCTATACCGAGCAACAACTGGCTTTGCAGGTGGCTCAGGCCTACTTCGGCGTACTGGAGGCCCAAGCCCAGAACTACGTTGCCGAAAAACAGAAATCGCTGTTCGAAAGCATTTACAAACAGACGGACGCCGCACTGAAGATCGGCACCGGAGATATCATTGCCGTGCGGGAGGCACAAGCCCGCCTTGATGCCGCCAAAGCCGATCTTATCAAGGCCCGCAACGGGGTCGCCATTGCCCAACGCCGCCTGCAACGGCTCACCCATCATCCCATCGGCGTGCTCGACAACCTGGGGCATTATGTGGCCATGGGGCCTCAGCCCGACGATATGACCAGTTGGGTGCAGAGCGCCGTCAAAGACCAGCCGCTCATGCATCAGGCGGAGGCACAGTTACAAACCGCGCAGGATCAGGTCGAATATAACCGCCGTGCGCGCTGGCCGGTGGTGGATCTTCAGGGTATCGCACAACACTCCCTGGGTAGTCCTTTTCCCGGTATGGCCATCAATCAGGCCGGTGTGAGCCTCAACCTATCCGTACCCTTCTATCAGGGCGGACACACCTCTGCCTCCGTACAGCAGGCACAGGCGCAGACCATTGCCAGTGTTGATCACGTCGCCAATGTCCGCGACGAAGTCACGCTCAATACCCAGACCGCCTTCCTCAATCTGAAGGACAGCGTGGCCCAACTGCACGCCGCCCGGGAGAGCGTCGCCTCGGCCAAGGTTTCCCTGGAAGGTACGCGCAAGGGCTATGAGGTAGGTACCCGCTCCATCATCGACCTGCTGCAAACCGCCACGGACTACATCCGCGCCGAGCAGGACTACAATGTGGCGTTCTATAACCAGATCATAGCGCGCATACAGCTCAAGGCCGCATCCGGCCAGATCAACATGGCGGACCTGGAAGCCATAAATGCCTTGCTGGACAAGGGTGCAAACCCGTAGTCAGCCGTCAGGCCCCGATGCGCAAAGGAATGCGTTTGCGCCCAAAACTCCCCGGCTTGGCCTCGAAATGCCCGGCAATATGGTGCCCGCAGTGCGGGCAATGCCCCTCCGGGGTCAGGTGATAAGACAATATCTGATACCAGTCGCGGACGATCAATGCCGCCCCGCATCCGGGACAAAAAGTGGTATCGCCCTCCTGATCATGCACATTGCCGGTATAGACGTAATGCAAACCCGTCTCCATGGCCACGCGGCGTGCCCGCACCAGGGTATCTGCCGGTGTGGCGGGCACATCCGGCATCCGGTAGTCGGGATGGAAAGCGGAGAAATGCAGCGGTACGTCGGGACCCAGATGCCCCATCATCCACTCCGCCGCTGCACGAATTTCCGCCTCTGAGTCGTTGTGGCCCGGAATAAGCAGCGTGGTAATCTCCAGCCAGGTCCGGGTTTCCTTGACGATATACTCCAGCGTTTCCAGCACCGGGGCCAGATGCGCTCCGGTCAGTTTGAAGTAGAATTCGTCGGTAAAGGCCTTGAGGTCGACATTGGTTGCATCCATTTTGGCGAAAAACTCCGCCCGCGGCTGCGCATGGATATAACCGGCGGTAACAGCAACGGTCTTGATGCCGACGGCATGGCAGGCATCCGCCGTATCCATGGCATATTCGGCAAAAATAACCGGGTCATTATAGGTAAAGGCCACACTTTTGACGTCCAACGACCGGGCGGTTGCCGCGATACCCGCGGGGCTGGCCTGGTCCTGGAGCCGGTCCATCTCGCGGGACTTGGAAATATCCCAGTTCTGGCAGAATTTGCAGGCCAGGTTGCAGCCCGCCGTACCGAAGGAGAGCACACTGCTGCCCGGGTAAAAATGATTCAGGGGTTTTTTCTCGATGGGGTCGATACAAAAACCCGAGGAGCGGCCATAGGTGGTGAGGACCATGGTATTGCCTTCCCGCATCCGCACGAAACAGGCTCCGCGCTGCCCTTCCTGCAGACGACAGTCGCGCGGACAGAGGTCACACTGAATGCGTCCATCGGCAAGTTTGTGCCAGTAGCGGCCCGGATGCGTTATAATCGTTTCCTTATCCATTGCCCTTCCCTTTTGGCGTCTGCTCTTCACTCCATTTTTCCACTGTATACCAATACACTTCCATTTCTCCGGCCCAGAAATCCGCAGGCAAACCAGCCTTGCGTTTGAGCGCCCGCAGGAATTCCCGTGGCTGGGGAAGCTGTTCCCACACCTGGGGAAGGAAGGTGCCACGACGCGCACCATAAGTGAGAACCAACCCATGCCGATGGGGTTCAATCTGCGCCAACAGACTCTCCTCACTGTCAAAATGCATGGCTTGCAGCGAAGAAAGTAATGAAACTTCCACTCGCACCTGTGACCATTCCGACACACCCAGCGGCGGAAAACGCGGGTCCTCGAAGGCTGCCGCCAGGGCGTTGGCGCGCAGGTCTTCAGCGATAGGCCGGTGGGCTTGGAGGCTGCCGATGCAGCCCCGCAAACCCTGTGATCCAGTGAGCGTCACGAAAGTCGCACCGGGCTGCTGCGCCCAGTCCGGCACAGCCGCAAACTCGGCGGGCAAACCCAACGCCCCGGCAATGGTGGCACGAGCCAGACGCAGCAGAGTTTTCCCGGCTTCCGGCGGCATCCCGCCGGTCTTTTCGTCACCTTCCTGTGTGGTCATGGCTCTCTCCGTAAAAAGCGACTGCGGCATAGCCCACCACCGCATCACGCGACCCTGCGGTATCACCCGAGTTACACAGACCCACCAGACGCGGGTGCAAGTGGTGCTTGCGGGCGACCGGGAGAAGGCCGTTGATGGGCGTGGCGCCGCAAGCCTGCTCGTGGTCTATGGGCGTGGGATCGAAGCGCAATATTTCCTCCACCGTATGGTGGTCTATGGCACGGGCTTCAGCGTAAGGATGATAGTGAGAGAGGTCGGAACTGATCACGATGACCGTCTCCTCGCCACCCCAGAGCTTCTCCAGAACCCGTGCCACTTCGTCCGGACGGGCATCTCCCACCACCAGCGGGACGACGCTGACGTCACCCAGCACCTCCTGGATGAAAGGCAATTGTACTTCCAGGGCATGTTCCTGAGCGTGCGCGGCTGGCATTTCCCGGACCTCGGGCAACCCGGCCAGTGCCTCCACCCCCGCCTGATCCACCGCGACAGTACCCAGCGGCGTTTGCATGGCCTGAACACCCGGCAGGGCGAGACCGCGAAATGGCAGACGATGTGCCGGCCCCAGAAGCACCACCCGGCGGATATGCCCACGCCCCTTGGCCAGCAGGGCGTAACCGGAAGCGGCCACCGCTCCCGAGTAGATATAGCCCGCATGGGGGACAATGATGGCCTTGGGCCATGGGGCACTGGCCGCTTCACCGTCCTGTTCAGCTCTGGCCAGCAAACGCTCTACCTCGGTCCGCAAAACGGCAGCCTCGCCAGGATAAAACATACCGGCCACCGCTGCTGGTCTGACAAGTTTCACGGAACACCCCCCGGCCGCCATCCGGCCAATATCTGCATACCGGATATATCTGGATGGGAACAGGTTTTTTCAAGGGGCCCTGGCTACGGGAGAGTGAAACATGCGCTCGTCGGGAAATCCAGTATCGGGAGTGGCTGCGCGCAATCGTCCGTGCAGCATCCGGGTTGGGCGGCCGCACCGGAAAAGTGACGGCCTTAACCCATGGCGAAGCCCGACCATACTGGGGTATTCTGGCCGGACCATTAGCAGATTCGGGCCGGGGAGCCTCGCGAACGATGCAACGATTTTTTGTGCTGGCCATCCTGATCCTGCTGGGTTGGCTGGCCTACCGTCTTTCCCCCATTCTCAGCCCCTTTCTGATTGCCGGCATTCTCGCCTATCTCGGCAACCCCCTGGTGACCCGCCTGCAACGATACCGGATCAATCGCACCTGGGGTACCACACTGGTTTTTGTTCTCGTCATTCTGGTTCTGGCCGGGATCACCATGGCCCTGCTCCCTGTGATCCGCCATCAATCTTTGCTCTTCGTGGAATACCTGCGCCAGTATCTGGAACTCCTGCAAACCCGGATCATCCCACAACTCTCCGCGCGGATCGGCATTCCGCTCGACAGTCAGAGCCTCACCCATTACGCTACGGCCAATGCCCAGAAATTGGCGGGATGGCTGGGACGCAGCCTCCAGATGGCATTGAGCTCCGGTCCCAGCCTGATCAGCAGTGTGCTCAGCATCATTCTGGTGCCAGTGCTGGGCTTCTATCTGCTGCGCGACTGGCCACGCCTCATCGCCCGTATTGCCGCACTCATCCCACCGCACTATCTGCCGCTTTCCCGACGTCTGGCCGGTGACGCCGACGCCATGCTCATGGCCTTCTTACGCGGACAACTCCTGGTGATGCTGGCTCTCGGCGCCAGTTACGCCATCGGCCTCAGTATCGTCGGCCTGAAAACCGCCATCCTCGTCGGCCTGGTGGCGGGACTGCTCAGTTTTGTGCCCTATCTGGGCGTCGTGAGCGGCATAGCCATGGCCACCCTCGCCATGTACGTGCAGACCGGCGCATTCTTGCCCATTCTCGGGGTGTTGATCGTCTTTGGCATCGGCCAGATACTGGAAAGCATGGTGTTTACCCCTTATCTGGTGGGGGACCGCATCGGTCTGCACCCGGTCGCCGTCATTTTTGCCGTGCTGGCAGGCGGCGAACTCTTCGGCTTCAGTGGCCTGCTGCTTGCATTGCCGGTTACCGCCGTCCTCATCGCCCTGCTCCGCCACCTTCACGGCTGGTATGTGCAGAGCCGTTATTATCTGGGTAAGGAGTCATAACCCTATGGAAGAAGTCATCATCATTGGCGGGGGTATTTCAGGTCTGGCGACGGCATATTTCCTGCGTAAACGAGGTTGGTCTCCCTTGCTGCTGGAGGCCGGTGCCGCCCCCGGCGGCAACCTGCAGAGCAGACAGGAAGAAGGCTACCTGCGGGATATGGGACCAAACTCGCTGATGCTCAAAGGCCGGATCGTCCCGGAATGGCTCCGCGAACTGCAATTGGAAGGAGACATCGTCGAGGCCAACCCGCTCGCCGGGCGCCGCTATGTCCTCAATCGCCACCGGCAACCCGTCGCATTGGGACCGGGTGTGCTATTCGGCGGCGGACTACTGAGTATACGCGGTCGCCTGCGACTCCTCGGCGAGCCCTTTCAGCCACCGCATCCGACGCCGGATGGCGAGGAAAGCATAGCCGACTTCGTCCGGCGACGTCTCGGAGACGAGGCCCTCACCTGGCTGGTCGACCCTTTTGTTTCCGGCGTCTTTGCCGGCAATCCTGCACGCCTTTCGGTGCAGGCCACTCTGCCCCGCCTGGCCGCGCTGGAGCAGGATGGCGGCTCGCTCCTGCGCGGTGCGCTGCGTGCCCGGAAGAAGAAGTTGCCCGGCACCCCCAAAACCCGCCTCGTGTCCTTTCGCGAAGGCCTGCAGGTCCTCCCTTTGCGGGTTGCAAACACACTCGGCGATACGCTGCGCTGCGATACTCCGGTCGACCAGTTGGCCTATAGCGGCGACATGTGGCAGGTCGGCAGCGGTAACCAGACCTGGCAAAGCAAACGGCTCGTTCTCGCCCTGCCTGCAGGCGCCGCGGCCAGACTGCTCGCGCAAACCGACGCTACGCTTGCCCGGGAACTGGACGCCATCCCTTATCCTGCCGTAGGCAGCCTGTCCATAGGTTTTCGGCGCCCACAGGTAGAGCATCCACTGGATGGCTTCGGCATGCTGATTCCGCGAGTCATGGGGCTGGAAACACTGGGGGTGCTTTTCTCCTCCACCCTTTTCCCCGGGCGCGCACCGGCGGGGCAGGTATTGCTGACGGCCTTTATCGGTGGCAGTCAGAATGTCCTTGCCGGACGGGACGATGACGACCTGCTGGCAACGGTATTACGCGAGATCGGCCCACTGCTGGGGATCAGTGGCGATCCCGTTTTCAGTCGCTGCCGGGTCTGGCCGAAAGCCATCCCGCAATACGAAATCGGACACCTGGACCGGATGAAGCGGATCGACACCCTGAGTGCCGGGCACCCCGGGCTGCACTTCCGTGCCAACTGGCAGGGAGGCGTCGCCCTGGGAGATTGTATCGAACAGGCCTGGGAGTTCAGTCAGACCGCCGACTGGCAGCATTGAAATCCGGGATATCAGTGTGCGGCGATCGGGGCGAGCGCTGACACCAAGGTGTCCATGGCGGTATCCTGGGACTTCGCAACAGCCCTCGGCGTCGCCATGGTATCGAACGCGGCAGTGGACTTGTACCGGGAGCCCGTGCTGACCCGGTCATAACCACCCCGGAATCCATGTGCGTCCCCCACGATTTCCACGGGTGTCCCCACCCGCACCAACGCGGCGATCTGCTGTGCATCCCAGTTGGACAACGCCACGCAGCCAGCCGTCCAGCGCCCGGGGAATACTTTGCTCTGTGGGTCGTCCGAAAATTGCGGACCCATGCCGTGAATGCCTATTTCACCGCCCAAGGGGGTATTTTGCGGCGGCGTTTGCCCGGCGTCGATGGCATCGACAATGGCACGATATTGCGCCCTGTTGATAATGCCCTCCCGCAATCCCCACTCTGCGTTCTCCCGGTTGGGGTAGGTCAAACCCATGAAGGGGCCGTAGCGTGTACCCCGACTGACCCAGCCAATGCGATAACGTCCTACAGGGGTGACATCATCTCCCCGCATCCGCTTAGGGGCCGCGCCGTGGAAGCCGATGGCTACCGGGTAGGTCGCCAGCACGGTACCACCCTTGAAGATTTTCAGGGAATGAGTAATGGTCGAAATGACGATATGCACCGACCGGGCCACATGCGCGGGAATTGCCGGAGAGACCACGGGCGCCACTGGCTGAACGACCGGAGGAGGAATCCGTGCGGCATAGTAAGCTACCGAGTGTACCGGCACGGTGGCTACAGGTGTCGTGGCGCAACCCGCCAATCCCAGAATACCCAGCACCGCTCCCGACAATTCCCATACCCAGAATTTGCGCATCACCCCACTTCTCCCCAATACTCGTGCTCACAGTGCTTCATAATATACCCGAAGTCTGGGCGCGGAATCCATGATCTTGTGACAGATTTTCACTAGCCAACCTGCCCGTAGTCCACCCGGCTCCCCAGCCAGCGCTGCACGATGGCTTGCACCGCCTCGGGGTCTTCCTGCAGCAGGCGTTCCGCCAATGCGGGGACCATGACCAGCAATGCTTCGTCACGCAGAATGTTCGCAACACGCATCTGCAGGATGCCGGCCTGCCGCGTACCCAGGTATTCGCCCGGCCCGCGCAACTCCAGGTCCTTGCGCGCAATGGCAAAACCGTCATGGGTTTCGCGCATCACCCGCAAACGCTCCCGCGCCTTGCCACTCAGGGGCGGATGATAGAGCAGAATACAACTGCTCCGCTGCGCACCCCGCCCTACCCGGCCACGCAACTGATGCAATTGCGCCAGACCCAGACGCTCCGCATGTTCGATGATCATCAGACTGGCGCCAGGGACATCCACCCCCACCTCGATCACCGTCGTCGCCACCAGAATGCGTACCGCGCCTGACTGGAACGCGGCCATCACCTCCGCCTTTTCTGTGCTGCGCATTCGCCCGTGTATCAGGCCGACGGCCACGCCCGGCAAGGCTGCCTGCAGATCCGCAACGCTCGCCTCCGCCGCCTGTAATTCGAGAATCTCCGATTCCTCGATCAGGGGACAAACCCAATAGATTTGCCGCCCCGCCTCCAGCATGTGTTGCATCCGGCCGATCAGTTCGGGCCGACGACTGTCAGGCATCACCAGGGTTTCCACGGGGGTGCGCCCCGGCGGCAGAGCGTCGATCACCGAGACCTCCAGATCTGCATGCACCGTCATCGCCAGGGTTCGCGGGATCGGGGTAGCGGTCATTACCAGCAGGTGGGGCATGGCGCCCTTCTCCAGCAATTGACGGCGCTGCTCCACGCCAAAGCGGTGTTGCTCGTCGATGATGACCAGTCCGAGACATGCAAACACCACCCCTTCCTGGAACAGCGACTGGGTGCCGATTACCAACCTCAGGCTGCCACCAGCAAGCGTTTCCGCCGTCTCGCGACGGGCACGCGGTGAACGGCTGCCCACCAGATAGCCCACCTCCAGGCCCAGCGGTTCCAGCCATTGCTGGAACCGCGCATGGAGCTGCTCCGCGAGAATCTCGGTCGGCGCCATCATCGCCACCTGATATCCCGCCTCCAGCGCGGTCAGCGTCGCGGCCGCCGCGACCAGGGTCTTGCCGGAGCCCACATCCCCTTGCAATAGACGACGCATGGGCCGGTGACGCACCAGATCGGCATTTATCTCCGCAATCACCCGTTCCTGCGCCATGGTGGGCGAAAACGGCAAATGCGCCAGGAAACGGTGCCACAACTGCCCCTTACTCCGCAGACACGGGGCATTCTGCATCATCCCCGATTGCCGCATCCGGCGTACCGCCAGATGATTCGCCAGCAGTTCCTCCAACGCCAGCCGTTGCCAGGCCGGATGTTGCGGAGAGGGAATCTCGTCAGCACTTTCATGCAGCAAGCGCAACCCCTCGCGCAAACCGGGCCATTGTGGAGGCAGCCGGTTTTCAAGGTAGTCGGGAAGCTGATCGAGGAGAGTCAGCGCCTGCGCCATCCAGCGTCGCCACTGGGCCTGAGTGATGCCCTCACTGCTGGGATAAAAGGGGGTGAGGTGACGCGGAGCCTGAAACTGCGGGACATCCGCCATCTGCCATTCGGGGTGGATCATTTCGAGGCCGTGAAAACCACCGCGCAACTCTCCGAAACACCAGAGCCGCCGCCCGACCTGCCATTGCGCACGCAATGCCACTGTCATGTGAAAGAGCCGGATCTGCAGACGCCCGCTGCCATCGCTCACAGTCACCAGCCATTGTTCACGTCCTCCGCGCTGGTGGTCGACACGAACGATCTCGCCCAGTATCGCACACTCCTGACCGGCCTGAAGCGTCGCCATGGACGCAATATGGCGGCGGTCCTGATAACGGCTGGGTAAATGGAACAGGACATCCTGTACCCGCCACAGGTCCATGTGCTGCAGACGCGGAACCAGCGCAGGACCGACCCCCCGTAACGCCGAGACGGAACTTTGCAGATACAGTCCCGCCTTGGCTCCCGCCATGCTATTCCGTGCGCGGCAAGGCCTCGCGACGTGCCCACTCTGCGAGAAGTTCGTCGAGGTCGACATGGTGCATGGTGGCTACCCCAGCCAGCGTTTCCCGCTCGGCAATAAAACACTCGCCGCAATGAATACCGCGCTCCTCCAGCAGCGAAACCAAAACCGGATGCGCCTGCAGCAGTACGCGCATGGGCTGGGCGAGCGCTTCTGAGCGTTCCATCTCAGCCAGCCTTGCCCAGGGCGACGATGCCATCTATCTCCACCTGCGCCCCTCGCGGCAGCGCCGCCACCTGCACCACCGCCCGTGCCGGATAGGGTATGGAAAATTCTGCCTCCATGGCCTGATTCACCTGTGCGAAATGGCCGAGATCCGTGAGGTAGACCTGAAGCTTGATGGCATCCTGCAGACGTCCGCCCGCAGCATTGCAGACCGCCTGCAGGTTATCCAGCACCCGCCGGATCTGCAGGGCGATGTCGCCCTCCACCATCTGCCCGGTGCGGGGATCCAGGGGAATCTGACCAGAGAGGTAGAGCAGGCCGCCATGCACCATACCCTGGCTGTAGGCCCCGATCGCCTGGGGTGCGGAACTGCTTTCTACTGATACCGGCATGGATTGAACTCCCTGTTAGCCTTTGACCCGCTGTACCCGCGACACCATGGGCAAACTGCGCAAACTCCGCATGATTCTGGCCAGGTGGTCGCGGTCATGCGCCTCTATGGTAAATGTGATGCCCGTGTAGAGTCCATCCTGCGGCTCGATATCCACATGATCGATGTTGGAATCCTCATCGGAAATCAGGGTGGCAATGCGCGCCAGTACGCCGCGGGCGCTCTCCGCAACCACCCGGATCGCGACCGGGAACTCGCCTTGGGCTGCGGGATCCCATTGCACGTCCACCCAGCGGTCACGGCGTTTGCGCCACTCGCGAATATTGTGACAATCATGGGTATGTACCACCACACCCTTGCCGACACTGATGAAACCCAAAATAGGGTCGCCAGGGATGGGACGACAGCAACGAGCCAGGGTCACTGGCATACCTTCCGTCCCCCGAATCAGCAAGGGCTTTTTCGTGGCCTCCTCGCGACTGAGGCGACTTGGCAGGAGCTGGCTGACGGCATGGCCCAGACGGCGGGCAGTCTGCGCCAGCCGCCCGCGATCGCCCTCCTCGGGCAGCAGCTTGTGCGCTACGACCAGCGGAAAAACCTCACCCATGCCAATGGCCGCCAACAGCTGGCTCTCATCCTGCACGTTGAACGTCACCAGCACCCGCTGAAAATCAGTCGCTTCGATCTGCTGGAGGTCGGCACCCAGACTCTGCAGCGCCTTTTCCAGCAAATTGCGACCCAGCACTTCCGCGTCGCCACGCTGAATGGTCTTGAGATAAGCGCGAACGCTGCTGCGCGCCTTGCCGGTCACCACCACATCCAGCCAACCGGGTTGCGGGTGCGCCGAGGCCGCCGTGACGATTTCCACTTTATCGCCGTTGTTCAGAGGACTGCGCAAGGGAACGTACATATCATTGACTCTGGCCGCCACGGCCTGGTCACCGATATCCGTATGCACGGCGTAAGCAAAATCCACCGCCGTCGCACCCCGTGGCAAGCTGAGAATTTTACCCTTGGGGGTGAAAACATAGACCTCATCGGGAAAAAGATCGAGCTTGACGCTTTCCAGAAATTCCTGGGAATCTCCCCCCTGTATCTGCAGTTCCAGTAAACGCTGCAACCAGGCACGCGCCTGAATTTCGGCATGGGCGTTATTCGAGCCCGTCTTGTACAGCCAGTGTGCAGCCACCCCCGCCTCGGCGACCCGGTGCATATCCTCTGTGCGGATCTGCACCTCTACCGGATGCCCGAAAGGGCCCAGCAGCACGGTGTGCAGAGACTGATATCCATTGGATTTCGGAATGGCGATGTAGTCTTTGAAACGTCCGGGAATCGGTCGATACAGACTGTGAACCAGACCCAGAACGCGATAGCAGGTATCCACATCAGCAACAATAATCCGGAAGGCGTGGAGGTCGTGGATGTCACCGAAGGGCATACCCTTCTTCTGCATTTTTCTGTAGATACTGTAGACGTGTTTCTCACGGCCACTGACCTGGGCGGCGAAGCCCTCCTGCAGGAGGCGGTCCTCCAGGGCATGCTCAATTTTCTGCACCGCTTCCTTACGGTTACCACGCGCGGCCTTTACGGCCTCATTGAGCGTGTGCCAACGCTTGGGGTAAAGGTGGGAGAAGGCCAGCTCCTCCAGCTCGATGCGAATGGCATGAATACCCAGGCGTTGCGCAATGGGCGCGTAGATATCGAGGGTTTCCCGGGAAATACGCCGCCGCTTCTCCGGCGTCATCACGCCCATGGTGCGCATGTTGTGCAAGCGATCTGCCAGCTTGATCAACACGACCCGGATGTCCCGGGACATGGCCAGAAACATTTTGCGAAAATTCTCTGCCTGTGCCTCTTCACGGGTTTCAAAACGTACCTGCCCCAGCTTACTGACCCCATCCACCATCTCTGCCACTTCCGGCCCGAAGCGCTCGGTGATGTTTTCCTTGCTGATATTGCAATCTTCGATCACGTCATGAAGCAGGGCCGCCTGAATAGTGAAAATATCCAGTTGCAGCTCGGCGAGGATGCAGGCGACCGCCACGGGATGATGAATATAGGGCTCACCACTGCGCCGGGTTTGTGCGCCATGTGCGTTGGCGGCCAATTCGTAGGCATCACGTGCGCGCGACACTTCTTCTGGCGTCATGTACTGCTGAAGCAACGCCCGCAGCGGCGCGCAGGGGTCCTCCAGAGACGGAGAGACCGGCGGCAGGCGCAACACATCGCCCACCCCTGTGGTCAGAGGCAGGGTCGGCACCATGGTGCCTGGCTCGCTTTCACTCGCCAGCGGCATCCTCAGCTCCAGTTGCCTCGCGGTTCGCTGCACCGGGGAAGTTGGGTAACGGTGGCGGCATCTGCTCGTCCAGAATCGCCCGGCTCACCTTGCCGGCGGCCACTTCGCGCAGAGCTATGACCGTATTTTTGTCACGTCCCGGCTCCACTTCCGGCGCAGCGCCGGAGGCCAATTGCCGCGCCCGTCGCGCCGCCACCAAAGTTAATTCAAAACGATTGTCCACATGCTCCAGACAATCTTCTACTGTTACTCGTGCCATCGTCTATTCACCCTTTTGTCAATTTAACTGTTAATACCGAGGAGATTCTTCAATCGTTGATGCTGGGCATGCTGCTGATAACCCAGCCGCAGATGTTCCGCATGGACAATGCTTTGCAAGTCGGCTAACGCATCCTGGAAATGGTCATTCACCACCAGATAATCAAACTCATCATAATGCAACAGCTCTTCACGTGCTGCCGCCAGCCTGCGCGCAATGACCGTCTCCGAATCCTGGCCACGGCCACGCAGACGTTCCGCCAAAGCGGCGACAGACGGCGGCAGGATAAAAATACTGACCGCCTGCCCCGGCAGTCTTTCCCGCACCTGCCGCGCACCTTGCCAGTCGATCTCCAGCAGGCAGTCGGTCCCGGCGAACAGCTGACTCTTCACCCAAGGTTCACTAGTGCCATAACCATTGCCATGCACCCGGGCATACTCCAGAAACTCGCCCCGCTCCGCCATGGCCGTGAAGGCCTCCATGGAAACGAAGTGATAGTCCGCTCCCTCTGCCTCGCCCGGTCGCGGGGGCCGTGTGGTGTAAGAGACGGAGCTGCGCAATTGCGGGGTCGCCGCCACCAGCGCCCGGGCCAGACTGGTCTTTCCCGCACCGCTGGGTGCCGAAATAATCCACAGGATACCGCGTTCCGCTCCCCCCGTCATTGACTTTCACTCCACATTCTGCACCTGCTCCCGCATCTGTTCGATGAGCACTTTCAGCTCTACCGAAGCAAAGGTTACCTGGCTGTCTCCGGCCTTGGAAGCGAGGGTGTTGGCCTCGCGATTGAGCTCCTGCATGAGGAAATCGAGGCGTCGTCCCGCCGCCTCCCGCCGCTGTAAAACACGCCGTAATTCCGCCAGATGGGTATCCAGACGGTCCAACTCCTCGGCTACATCCTGACGTTGCAGATAGAAGAGCAACTCCTGCTCCCAGCGCCCTGCATCCACCTGCTGTGCCGAATCGTGCAAGCGGGCCTGCAAACGTTCGCGCAACGCCTTTTCCAGGTGTGGCAGGTGATCACGCAGCGCCGCAGTCTGCCCCGCAATGGCATCGACGCGACTGAGCAGCAGTTGCGTCAGGGCGGCGCCTTCCCGCTCGCGTGCCTCCTGCAATCCGGTCAGCGCGGTGTCCAGCAGCGCAAGTACTTCCGCCTCCAGCGCCTCCGTATCGATGCCGGAGGCCTGCACCATGCCCGGCCAGCGCAGTACATCCCAAGGGTTGAAGGCGGTTTCTTCAAATTCCCATATATCCGCCAATTCCCCGTAAAGTCCGCGCAACTCCGTCGCCAGTGCCGTGTTGAGGCATAATGACCCGCCGGCAGCAGGCTGAAAACGTAACCAGGCGTCCACCCGACCGCGCGCCAGCGTTTTTTGCAGGCGGGTCCGCACCGCTGCTTCAAGGGCGCCCAAGCCCTCGGGAAGGCGCAAACCGACGTCCAGAAAACGGTGATTTACAGTACGCAACTCCCAGGCCAGTGTGCCCCAGGCCCCACGACTTTCACAACGGGCGAACCCGGTCATACTGCGTATCATTTTGACGGATCTCCAGCACCATCCCGCGGAAAACGGGCTTCCTCCGGTAAAGTTAGCATACGGCCGCCCGTCCGGCGACATCCTCGCCGGCCTGCCATGTACAAAATACGCGCAAGCCACCTTGACGCCGCCGGGATCCCGAACTACACCTAAACAGCTATATCGAAAAAAACCGGGGCGCCTGACCGGGGTGATCGACGCATCGGGTTCGCGGGCCAGGGTATCGATGTAACTACAGGAGCGTGCCACATGACAGATTCTGAAGAGATGCTGTTTGAATGGGATGAATGGAAAGCGCGGGCATTGGCTCAGGGAGTGCCGGAGGATCTCGCCGAACTGGGCAGAAGGATCATGCGCGACGCATACATGCAACGCTGGCCCGAGGATGTGCTGAGCGACTGCGGCTGGGATGACGATGGCTTTGCCATGCTGGCGCTGGCGCGCGCCAAACCCGCGGAGACCCGCCGCGACTGGGAACGGTTGTATGCGCGCCATCATCGTCGGCCTGCCTGCCCGGTGGAAACAGATCTCCGTCGGAGTGACAAGGCCATCGTGTCGGCTCCCGCGCCGTTACTGATCCGGCCCCCGAAGGCCGAAGGGCAAGCGCGTCAGCCTTAACACCCACGGACACATCCAGAGCAGGCGCCAGAAGATGACGGGCGGAGCCATCGCTCCGACGTAATGGTCGACGACCTGTCCGCCAGCGGCGACGCTGCCGGGTTTCAAGGTCACCGCACCATGCCGCCCAGCGGAACGCACGGTTACCGTGCCCCGCCCTGGCACAACGCTGCTGACCAGCGGATCTATCGTAGCGAATGCGCAGGGTAAAAGGCGGCGAACCCTACCGGTATCCTGTGTGTGGTCAGGGCGACGCTCTTGGCGTCCTCCCGTCCCCATGCCATCATCCAGCGATGATGCCCAATCCCCCATATCCCCCGTCCTCATGAGCGGCCACCACCCCCTGCGCAGCCTGCTCAAGGTCGGCGGCAACACTATGGTGTCACGCCTGTTGGGCTTTGCCCGCGACGTGATTCTGGCGCGACTCTTTGGCGCAGGAGAGATGGCGGATGCGTTTTTCGTGGCATTCCGCGTTCCCAACCTGTTCCGGCGCCTGTTCGGTGAAGGGGCCTTCTCCCAGTCTTTCATCCCGGTGCTGGGGGAATATCGGGCTACACGCCCGGCCAGCGAGACCCGGGCGTTTGTCGCCGATGTGGCCGGGTGGCTGGCCCTTGCGCTGGCGATCGTTACCATCGTCGGGATGCTGGGGGCCAGCGCCGTTGTCTATGCCATCGCCCCCGGTTTCGCAGACAATCCGGACAAGTTTCACCTCACCGTAGAACTGCTGCGCATCACTTTTCCCTACCTTTTCTTTATTTCGCTGGTCGCGCTGGCCGGCGGTGTACTCAACACTTATGGACATTTTACGGTACCCGCCTTTACGCCGGTATTCCTGAACCTCAGCATCATCGCCGCAGCCGTCTTCTGGGCGCCGCACCTGCAACAACCCGCCATAGCGGTGGCCTGGGGGGTGCTTATCGGCGGGGTGGTGCAGTTGCTTTTTCAACTGCCCGCGCTCAGGCGGGTCGGGTACCTGCACTGGCCGCGCCTGCGGCGCCGCGATCCCGGCGTTCGCCAGCTACTGCGCTTGATGGGGCCTGCGGCCTTCGGCGCCTCGGTAGCGCAGATCAACCTGTTTCTGAACACCATCCTCGCCTCCCTGGTGGGGGCCAATGTAGTGTCCTATCTGTATTACTCCGATCGCCTGGTGGAGTTTCCCCTGGGCGTCTTCGGAGTGGCTTTGGGGACAGTCGTGCTGCCGCTGCTCTCCCGCCAGGCGGCAGAGCGTTCGCCGCGATTCCCGCAAACGCTGGACTGGGCCCTGCGTCTCACCTGGCTCATCGGACTGCCCGCTACCGTCGGCTTGCTCATTCTGGCCCAGCCCTTGCTGATCAGTCTGTTTCGTTATGGGGCCTACACGGCGGAAGATGCGCGGCAAAGCGCCTTGAGCCTGATAGGTTATGGCCTCGGTATCCTGCCGATCATTGCGGCACGGGTACTCGCTCCAGCCTTCTACGCTCATCAGAATACGCGCACACCGGTGCGTTTCGCCATGATCAGTGTCGTCGTCAACATGGGTATCAGTCTTATCCTGGCCTGGCCGTTGCAGCAACTGGGCCTGGCTCTGGCAACCAGTACGGCGGCCTTGGTCAACGCCTTGATGCTCTGGCGTCGTCTGCGGCGCGACGGAATTTATCAGGCGCAGCCGGGCTGGCGAGTCTTTTTGCTGAAAACCGGAGGGTTAGCCTTGCTCATGGGGATCGTCCTGCTGTATCTGCGGGGAGATACGCCCCTCTGGCTATCGCTGCCACTCTGGGAACGGCTGTTACGGGTGCTCGGCCTGGTGATTCTCGCTGCCGTTTTATACCTTATGGGTGGATGGTGGCTCGGCATCGGGGAACTGCGCGACTTATACAGACGGAGGTCTATGCATGTCTGATTCAGATGGACCACATGGACATGGGGATACAGTCTTTGCTATTCAACGGCCCGGCCAGGTGAAAGTATTTTCCCTGCGCGAAGCAGAGGCCGTTTTTCCCCTGGTCCGTGTCATTACCGCCCAGGCTTACGATGAGTTGGCGCCGGTACTCGATGCCATGCGCGCCAGCGTGGAGAACCGCGCGGCGCTGACCCGCTACGAGGGCGACTACGAAGCGATCGTTCAGCGATGGATCAACAAGATGGAAAGACTGGGCGTGGTCGTTTCCGGCCTTTGGTTGATCGACTTCGACACCGGCGATGGGTATGTATGCTGGCGGTACCCCGAAGCCGCCCTGAGCTTCTATCATGGCCACGACCAGGGATTTGGCCAGCGCCGCCCCCTGCTGGACATATTGCGGGAACATCCGCCGGGTTGGGCGACGGCCGGCGAAGCTGGGGAATGATGAGAAAGAAAGGGCGGGCGCTGCCCCAACCTAGGGAAATCCACATTTTTAGGCTAAGATGACCGCATTTTTCAGCAAACCCGGACACACCGAAGCGCATGCATTCCTTCCTCCACCACCGCAGCAACCGCGCCGCTGACCTGCCTCAGGCAGTCAGCATCGGCAATTTCGATGGGGTGCATCGCGGCCATCAGGCACTGCTGAAAACCATGCAGGATAGCGGCCTGCCCACTGCGGTGCTCACCTTCGAGCCCCTTCCCCGGGAGTTTTTCCGAGCTGCGGACGCGCCACCACGATTGAGCAGTTTGCGCGAGAAGGTGGTGGCACTCCGCCACAATGGGGTACAGAGCATCACTTGCCTGCCCTTCAATCAGGCGCTGGCCAACCTGCCCGCCGAGGATTTCATTACTCAGATACTGGTCAGGCAATTGTGCTGCGGGCTGCTGAGCGTCGGCCATGACTTCCGCTTCGGGGCGAGACGGCGCGGTGATCTGGACATGCTCAGCCGCTTCGGGCGACAGTATGGGTTTTCGGTGAAAGAGCAGCCCCCCTTTCTGCTCGACGGCCAACGGGTCAGCAGCACCGGCATCCGCGCCTTTCTGCAGAGCGGCGACCTGACCCATGCGGCGTCCTGGCTGGGACGTCCCTATGCCCTCTGTGGGCGGGTCGTGCATGGCGACCATCTAGGTCGGGAACTGGGCTTCCCGACCGCCAACATCCCTCTGAATCGTCGCCCGGTGCCCGTCAAAGGTATCTTTGCCGGACGCCTGTTGAGTCCGAAAGGAAACTGGATCGCCGCCGTCAGTATCGGTCTGCGCCCCACCGTCGGCGGCAAACAGATGGTACTGGAGGCCCACTGTCTGGATGCGGACAGCCCCGACCTCTACGGACAGCAGGTTTCCGTGGAGCTGCACCACAAGCTGCGGGACGAAGAGAAATATATGGATCTCGATACCCTCAAGGCGGCCATCGACAACGATGTCGTGAACACCCGGAACTTTTTCGCCGAACATCCCCAGGACTTTGAATAATCATGGACTATAAGCAGACCCTCAACCTTCCTAAAACCGGTTTTCCCATGCAGGGAAAACTGCCGGAGCGTGAACCCGCGACTCTGACCCGCTGGCAGGAGCACGATCTATACGGGGCGTTGCAGAAGGCGCGTGCCGCAAGCCCCGCGTTCATCCTGCATGATGGCCCGCCCTACGCCAACGGCAAGATTCATATCGGTCATGCGGTCAACAAGGTGCTCAAGGATATCGTCAACAAAAGCAAGCTGAGTGAAGGCTTCCGGGTGCCATATGTGCCGGGCTGGGACTGCCACGGGCTGCCCATCGAAATCCAGGTGGAAAAGGAACTGGGGCGTCCCGACGAAAAAGTCAGTGCCCAGGCCTTCCGCAATGCCTGCCGTGCCTATGCCGAAGGCCAGATTGTCGGGCAACGGCAGGATTTTGAGCGCCTCGGCATCATCGGAGATTGGGGAAACCCCTACCTCACCATGCACTTCCAGGCTGAGGCCAATATCCTGCGGGAGCTCGGTCGCCTGACCGTGAGCGGCCAGGTGGTACGCGGTGCCAAGCCGGTACACTGGTGTGTGGACTGCGGCAGTGCTCTGGCGGAGGCGGAAGTGGAATATCAGGATCGCAGCGATCCTTCCATCGACGTCGCCTTCGTCGTCGCTGACGCCCCCGATCTGAGCCAACGCCTTGGCCTCGCTGAACCCATAGAGGCCAGCGTGGTGATCTGGACGACCACGCCGTGGACTCTGCCCGCCAATCAGGCGGTAGCCCTGCACCCGGAATACACTTACGTATTGCTGCGCTCCGGCAACCGACATCTGATCCTCGCCGCAGATCTGGCAGAAAGCGCCCTCGCCCGCTATGGTCACCCGGAAGCGGAGGTGCTGGCAGAGTTCGCCGGTGTGACGCTGGAGGGCCTCCGCCTCAAACACCCCTTCCTGGATTACGAAGTGCCTGTCATCCTCGGTCGGCATGTGACCCTGGAAGCGGGCACCGGCTGCGTACATACTGCCCCGGCCCACGGCGCGGACGATTATGAAGCATCCCGGCGTTATCACCTGCCGGTGGACAGTCCCGTGCTCGGCAACGGCCGTTTTCAGGACGAACTGCCGCTGGGACTGGGAGGCATCACCGTACAGGAGGCCAATGAGCGGATCCCTGAACTCCTGCGCGGGCGCAATGCCCTGCTCCATTTCGAGAAGATCCGCCATAGTTACCCCCATTGCTGGCGCCATAAGACACCGCTACTCTTCCGCGCTACCCCTCAGTGGTTTATCAGCATGAGCGCCAATGACCTGCGTGAGAAGGCCATCGGCGCCATCGAAGCCACCCGGTGGATTCCCGACTGGGGCAAAGACCGCATCACCGGCATGGTCCACCAGCGTCCGGACTGGTGCATCTCCCGGCAAAGGGCCTGGGGTGTGCCCGTCGCGATCTTCTCCTGTACCCGGTGCGGCGAGCCCCTACGCGATGCCGACACCTTCGAACGTATCGCCCGCGCGGTGGAAACGGGTGGGGTCGATGCCTGGTTCAACCACCCGGACAGCGATTTCCTGCCTGCGGATGCGCGCTGCAGCGGTTGCGGCCACGATCACTTTCACAAGGTCACGGACATTCTCGACGTCTGGTTCGACTCCGGCTGCACCCACGCCTTTGTACTGGAGCAGAGGCCTGAGTTGCACAGCCCCGCCGACCTTTATCTGGAAGGCTCCGATCAGCATCGCGGCTGGTTCCAGTCTTCCCTGCTGGAATCCGTCGCCAGCCGAGGAAGGGCGCCCTACCGGGCGGTACTGACCCACGGCTTCACCGTCGATGGCGAAGGCCGGAAGATGAGCAAGTCCGTGGGCAACGTCATCGCCCCACAGACGATCATCGACCGTTACGGCGCGGACATCCTGCGACTCTGGGTGGCATCGGAGGACTACCGCAGCGAGATCCCCATCTCCGACACCATCCTCCAGCAACTGGGCGACAGCTACCGGCGCATCCGTAATACGGCCCGCTATATGCTGGGCAACACCCACGACTTTAATCCAGCCACGGACGCCCTGCCCACGGCGGATCTGCTGGAAATGGACCGCTGGATGCTGGCCCGTACCGCGCTCCTGCAGGAAGAAATTCGTGCGGCCTACAGCGAATATCAATTCCTCCGCGTCCAGCAGCGTCTGCACCACTTTTGCTCGGTGGAGCTGGGGGGACTCTATCTGGATGTGCTGAAAGATCGCCTCTACACCACCCCCGCAGCCTCGCGGGCGCGGCGTTCGGCGCAGACGGTGCTCTGGCAGATACTCGAAGCCATGGTGGTATGGATGGCCCCCATCCTGAGCTTCACTGCTGAAGAAATCTGGGACGGGATGGGCAATCGCCCATTCTCCAGCGTGTTTTTTGCGCAATATCCGGAAATACCCCTGCCTGCCGACAGCGAAGTCCTGATGGGACGCTGGGAACGGCTCGGTCAGTTGCGGGACGCCGTCAACGCCGCACTGGAACCCCTGCGTCAGGAGAAAAAGATCGGCTCGGGCCTGGACGCAGAAGTCGCCCTCTACGCCAACAGCGAATGGCATGAGTTTCTTGCACCACTCGGCGAGGAGCTGCGCTTTTTCCTGCTGAGCTCCGCGTGTGCCCTGCGCCCCTACGAAGAGCGCCAGGAGGGTTGCGACGATGCGCTTCCGGGCATCGCCATACAGGTCCGGCCCAGTGATGGCCAGAAGTGCGCACGCTGCTGGCACCGCCGCCCGGACATCGGTCTCCATGCGGGGCATCCGGACATTTGCGACCGTTGTGTGGAGAATCTCGCCTTACCCGGAGAAACACGGGAGTTCTGCTGATGCTGCGCTATTTATGGTTATCGTTCGGGGTCATCCTGCTGGATCAGGGCGTCAAACTCTGGCTGAGCCACATCTGGCGGGTGGGGCAGGGCCTTGTCATCATTCCGGGGCTGCTCAATTTTCGTCTCGTCCACAACACCGGTGCCGCCTTCAGCTTTCTGGCGGGGGCTGGCGGCTGGCAACGCTGGCTGCTCATCGGCGTCGCCCTGCTGGTGGTGGTGGTCATCGTCGCCATCCTGCGTCGGCTCAAGCCCGGCGCCACCTGGACCGCCATATCCCTTGCCCTGATTCTCGGCGGTGCGGTGGGCAACCTGATCGACCGGATCCGCCTCGGCTATGTGATCGATTTTATTGGCGCCCACTGGGGCAGCCTCTACTGGCCCTACTTCAACATCGCCGACAGCGCCATCTCCATCGGAGCCGTGATACTGGTCCTGGACGCTTTCCGGCGCCATTAATCCAGAGCAGCGGCAAACCACCATGGAGACTTTTTGCAACAAGGATTAGGGCAGAAAAAACAACGCTGCCAGAGCACATGCCTGTGCCGTGATACGTTCGCTACGGGGCATTGTCGTCCAAACGAGACAGCTTTTTATTCCGGCGACCTGCGTAAGAACGTCGTCATCCTGTTTTTAATGGATAATTTTTGTGGCACGACTATTGCTTGATCCATTCGTATTCATCACCGGAACGCAATGGAGACAGACATGGACAGCACCGCCAATCTTCTGGCCGCCTTACGCCGGGTACGCAGCTTCCCGAGTTACACATCCTTTATGGCTGGCCATGAGCGGCAGCGCATCAAACGCGAACTGCAAAAGCGCCTGCTGCGCTTACGCCGGCAGCGCCAAAGCCACAAGCTTGACCACTTTGCCGCAAAGCGGCAGGAAACACCCGGCAGCTTGCTACAGACCATTCTTCACTGATTAGCGCGAGGCCTGTGTCCAACTCATACCCAGCCCTCCGGCTCGTTGCCCGGCCGCCACTTGATACTGCAGCCCATGCTGGGCAGCACTTCGGCCGGGGGCCGGGCACCTGCCAGCACTGCCGCCACGGCTGCAGACAGGTCTTCACCGGTCACCGGCAGATCATTCCTGGGACGACTCGCATCGAACTGACCGTGGTAGAACAGCCCGCCCGCAGCATCAAAAAGAAAAATATCCGGCGTGCACACCGCGTTAAAAGCCTTGGCAATCTCTTGTTCTGCATCCAATAAATAAGGGAAATGATATCCGGCGCGCCGGGCTTCGACGGGCATTTTTTCCGGCGCATCTTCTGGATAGGTCCGGGCATCGTTGCTGTTGATACCCACCACCTGCACACCCTGCTGCTGCCATTGCCGCGTCAGCTCACCCAGGCGTTTACTGATATGGATCACATAGGGACAGTGGTTACAGATGAAAAGCACCAGCAGGGGCTTGCCCTGCGCCTGCACACTGCACCACTGCCCCGCCTGACCACCGACGGGCAGACAAAATTCGGGCAGCTTGCTCCCGATGGGTAATTCTTTGGCGGTCATAGCCATGTTGGGTCTCCTTTCGAATCATCAGGCCAGTGCCGGCTGCTGCCCCCCGGGAACGGGATGGACGACGGCCTCCAGACGCCAGGATCCGTCACCCAGCAGATGCAGGCAATGCTCATGATGCCGCAACAGACTGGAGCGGTGACCGACACTGATGATGGCGGTTTCCGGCAGTTCCTCGACAAGCATGTGGTAGAGCGCGTCCTCGGCGGGTTCATCCAGTGCCGAACTGGCCTCGTCCAAAAACACCCACTGCGGCTTTTGCAATAGAATACGGGCAAAGGCCAGACGCTGCTGCTCCCCCAGAGATAATACATGAGACCACAAACGGGCGTCATCCAGTTTGTCGGCCAACGCCTCCATGCCGACCAGATGGAGCACCTGCTGCAGGCGGGCGTCTCCGACGCCGGGCACCCCGAAGGGATAGACCAGTACATCGCGCAAAGTACCCAGGGGCAGATACGGCTTCTGCGGCAGGAAGAGCGGGCGGTCGCTCCGGGGCAGTTTCACCTCCCCCTCACCAAAAGGCCAGATACCGGCCAGAGCGCGTACCAGTGTGCTTTTGCCTCCGCCTGACGGGCCCATGATCAGCAGGCGCTCACCGCGGCGCACATCCAGATCCAGGTGATGAATCAATTCCCGGCCATCGGGCAGGCGCACGTTGAGGGCCCGCACAATGAGCCGCGGACCATCCTTGTGCTCGATCTGGTAATGGGTCTCCCGGATGACCCGCACCTCGTCCATCGACTGTTCAAAAAAACGTAGACGGTCGACGACCGCGTGCCAGTTGGCGAGGCTGCCATAACTACTGACAATGAAAGACAGCGCACCCTGCACCTGGGCAAAAGCCGAGGCAATCTGCTGCAAGCCACCAATGCCGATGGCCTTATTGACGAAATAGGCGGGCAGGCTCACCAGAATCGGGAAAATGATCGCCACCTGACCATAACCGGACACCCACCAGTTGAGACGCATGGACCGCCAGATAATCCGCCAGTAGTTGGCATAGACGTTGGCGAACCGTTGCAGAAAATGATGACGCTCCTCCGTTTCCCCACCGTAGAGGGCAATGCTTTCACTATTCTCCCGCAGGCGCATCATACTGAAACGGAAATCCGCCTGATAGCGCTCCTGGTTGAAGTTCAGACTGATCAGCGGCCGCCCGATGAGGGCGGTGAGGATGGTGCCGAGCACCGAATAAATGAGTGCCGCCCAGACCAGATAGCCGGGGATGGTATAGATACTCCCCTGCCAGGGAATGGTGATCATGGCCGACAAATTCCAAAGCATGAACACAAAGGCGGCGAGGGTCGTGGCGGAACTGAGCAGGCCTATCACGATGTTGAGTGTCTGCCCGGTGAAACTGGCCAGATCCTCGCTGATACGCTGATCCGGGTTGTCGGTACCATCGCCCAGCACCTGCATATGGTAAAAGGTACTTTTGGCGAGCCAGGAATCCAGATACTGCCGCGTCAGCCAGCGCCGCCAGCGAATTTCCAGCATCTGGGTAAAAAAGGTCTGGGAGACCGCGGCGATGATATAGAGAGTGGCCAGTCCCAGAAAAATCAGCATCTGGTGCCAGGCGGCGTTCACCGCAAAGCGCTGCAGGGCGTTCCAGAACACCGCGTACCACTCCGTGATGCGATAAGAAATAAACACCATGAACAGATTGAGGAGAATGATGAAGGCAAAGACCCCGCGCGCCACCCAGCGCTCCTCGGAGTGCCACCAGTAAGGTTTGACCATCCGCCACAGGTCACGAAAGAATGCGCCGTTAAACTGCTTCATGCACCATCTCCAAAGAAGTCCTGTTCAGCATTCATACGCTCCTCATCTGCCAACTCCCGCTCACCGCAAATTTTACCCGTCCTCGGGCGATCACCACCGCCCGTAAAGCCCGGGAGGATAGCATGGGTGCTCCCCAGACGGGTATAAAGCCCGCCCAGCCATACGTGGTCTTTGCCGCGGGTGGGGTTTGAAAATGCTCAGGCGCCGTAAAATGCCGGACGAGCGTGCCTCAGGGCGGGCAAGTTACTGCGGCAGCGCTGCAAAAATTCTCCGTCCGCCTGGGCCAGCGCGACCCCCTCGCCCTGATCCAGACGGGCCAGGACCTGACCCCAGGGGTCGATGATCATACTACCGCCAAAGGTCTGACGACCATTCTCGTGCAAACCGCCCTGGTCGGCGGCAAGCACATACGCCTGGTTCTCGATGGCGCGGCTCCGCAGCAGACACTCCCAGTGCGCTGCACCGGTCTGCCTGGTAAAGGCGCTGGGGACGACGAGCAGTTCGGCTCCAGCGTAGCTGCGGTATAACTCCGGGAAACGCAGGTCATAGCAAATGGAGAGACCCAGCCGCCCCCACGGCGTGGCCACGGCCACCGGACTGCTGCCGGGGGCGATGGTACGGGACTCCCGGTAACTTTCGCCACCCGGCAGATCGACGTCAAAGAGGTGCATCTTGTCATAACGTGCCTGACGCTGGCCGGTCGGGTCGAAAACCAGACAGGCGGCATAACAGCGTCCATCAGCGGCGGCCAGAGGCATACTGCCCCCGACCAGCCATAAGCCCAGGCGCTGTGCCTGTGCCGCCAGCCAGGACTGGATCGGGCCATCGCCATCCCTCTCCATGATGGCCAGCTTGGCTTTTTCATCGCGTCCCATCAGGGCAAAATTTTCGGGCAGGAGCACCAGCTCCGCGCCTCCCGCAGCCGCCTGCTCCAGCAGGGATCCGGCGCGGGCGAGGTTATCCGCCACCACGTCCGAAGACACCATTTGCACTACGGCAAGTTGCACCTTCATGGCCTCAGTCCTTCCCGGCCGTGGCCGGCGCATGCACCTGACGCACCACGGGGTGCCCCCAGGGTCCGTCAACCTGATAATGCCATTCTAACGGACATTGCGACTCGCGCCACCCCAGAGGATGAAAGAGAATGGGGGGTGAGGAGATGGCGGATTGAGGTCGAGCAAGTTTTTGGTGATTCCATCCCGACTCTAACGTGACCCGCCAGGCCGACTCGTACCCCGGATTGCCTCCCTTGAGAGCGCACATTAAAAGGGCCGCCTGAGGCTTGCCACAGGCTGGTGATTTCGGCGCTGGCATTCGCCATCTCTCCCTTTGATAGTAATTGGAGAGACGTCGTTATGGAACTGCAATCCCTCTTTCACCGGGTTATCGGACTGGATGTTCATCAGGCCCAGGTCACCGCCTGTGCCATTCTCACGGACCCTGACGGAAACGTTACGATTGAGCGCCGGCAATTTGGTGCTTTTCAGAAGGACCGGAAGGCATTGGCCCTGTGGTGTGCCTCCCATCGGCCCGATACGGTGGTCATGGAGAGCACCGGGATCTACTGGAAGAGTCCCTATGCGGCCCTGGAAAAGGTGGGGATCCAGGCACAGGTCGTGAACGCCAGGCACGTCAAACAGGTCCCCGGTCGCAAGACCGATGTTGGGGATGCAGAGTGGCTCGCCACCCTGGCTCGAGCCGGACTGCTGCGGGGTTCCTTCGTTCCCCCGGCACAACTGCGGGAGCTGCGGCTGATCGCCCGACAGCGGCAAAATCTGGTGGGCATGCTCTCGTCGGAGAAAAACCGCTTGCACAAGGTGCTGACCGATGGCGGAATTCGACTGGGGGTGGTGGTCAGCGATATCCATGGGCAATCGGCCCGGGCCATGATCCAGGCCCTGATTCAGGGGAGTCCCCCGGAGGCCGTACTCCGACTGGCCAGCCGACGGCTCAAAGCCAGCCAGGAGGAGATCCTGGATGCCCTGCAAGGCGAGTTGAGTGCCAGTCACCGCTTTGTCCTGGACGAGACGCTCCGCCATATCGAGTCTCTGGAGGCCCAAATCGCGCGCTTCGATGTCCAACTGCTGGAGGGCTTGAAGCCGCAAAAGAATGCTCTCGAACTCCTGCAGACCTTGCCGGGCATCGATACCGTGGGTGCTGCCTTGCTGCTGGTCGAAATCGGAGACGACATGAGCGTCTTTGGGAGCGCCGATCGACTGGCCTCCTGGACCGGCCTTTGTCCCGGGAACAATGAGTCTGCCGGAAAACGGAAAAGTGGGCGAACCCGCAAGGGCAACCCGTATGTCCGTCGGATCCTCTGCGAATGCGCCCACGCCGCCAGTCGTACCCACTGCGCCCTGCGCTCCAAGTTCCAGAGTCTGGTCGTCCGTAGGGGGCACAAGCGCTCCATCATCGCCCTGGCCCACAAAATGCTGCGCATCATCTACTTCATGCTCTCACACGGCAAGTACTACCGGGATGCCGATACGGACTATGAGGCACTGAGTGTGCAGCGCAATGCTTCTCGCTGGATCAAGAAACTGATCAAATTCGGCTTCCTGCCGCAGCATCAGCCAGCGTAGAGCGTCACTTCGATCCCAATATGGCCACCCGATGGCCAGGGATTGCCGTGCCCATTCCACGGATTTCTTTCACATTAACACCTTACCCGATTTCCCAAAGAGGGCGGGACCCAGTATGGGAAAACGCCCGAGAAGCAGGTCGAAACTCTGCAGCGGGTAAACCTGCAGTTCCATATTCAGGGACTGATGCGCCAGATCGATGGCGCCGCGCCCCGCCATTTCCAGAGCGCTGGACTGAAGAAGCATGTTGCGGGTACGGGCGACACCGTTCTGTATCTGAAAATCGGCAAAAAGCTTTGAGAAGAACAGTCCTCTGCCAAAGAGCGGGCGATAATCAAAGGTGATCACATCTCTGAACAATGTGGTGGGATTGAGGAATACGAGCCAGGAAATATCTGTACCCAGTTTCCGGAGACGGCCATTCCACAGCTTTGACTGGATGTTGCCGCTGAGGTGCGCCACCGAAAAATCCCAGGGCGCGCCCGGCCAGGACACTTGTCCCGCATAATCGGCGCGGCCGTAGTCCAGGGTCTCCATGCCGATGTCCTGCAGAACGGGGGCGATATTGTCGCTGCGGATATTCCCCTGAAAGGCCGACTGACCTGCCCCGGCGCCCTGCCACGATCCCCTGAAATCCCATTGACTGCCCGCCCAATCGCCTTTGATCATGGCGATCTTCCAGCCCGTCGCCGATCGCCCCGCATCCAGCAGCACGTCCCGCACCTTGTGGCCATGCCAATCGAGTTGGGCGATATGAGCGTGGAGCGCCAGCGGGCTGCCAGTTGCTCCCTCCAGCGTCTGCGGAAAACCAGAGGGCGGAACCTGGGGAGATGAAGGCGCCGCGATCCTTAATTTCCGGATATCCAGGCGCAATTGCGCAGAATCCGCCGGCGGTACCGCGCGCGTATATTGCAGGGCACCCGCCACCTGGGGACCGGTCAATTGCAGATGCAGCTTCTCCGCCGCCGCCTGACCGCGCATCCGCACGTCCGGCCAATCCTGTTCAAAAAGCAGCAGGTGCCGCCAATGCAGGTCGAAGCGGATTTCCGGCCATGTACCACGATCCTCTTCGTTCTTCAGCAGACTCAGCCACGGCCATACAGCGAAGCTGTTGGCACTGCCCCGAAGGGAAAATCCGGTCTTGGGCAGCGGCGGGGTGGTTCCCCCACCCAGGCGTGCGGCTCCTGCCTGCCATCGCCAGACCGATGGCCCCCGCTGCCAGGCCAGGACGGCAGACCCCACCGGCAGTCTCAAATCGGCCTGCAGATGACGGGTCACATCGCCCTGACCCTGGAAGGTCAGGTTTCCGCCCTTGCCCGATGCCCAGCTCAAAGGCTGCGGCAAGTCACTGCGCGTCTGGCGCAAATCCGCACCACCGCTGAAATGTAACTCGTTGTTCAGTAACGTCCCACTGCCCTGGTATGGCACAGCACCACGGAAAGCCGTACGCCAGCGCTGCGGCACGGGCAGATCCGCCGCCTGCAATGCACCCTGCAGCGAAAAATCCAGCCGCGGCGCGGTTTCCAGTTGACTGGCCCGCAAACTCGCCTGCATCGGGCCACCGGCAAAAACGCCGTTCAACGCACCGGCCTGAATTTTGTCCCGCTGGAAATAAACCGGCCCCTGCATACCCGTGGCCTGCCAAGCGTCCCAGCCGACCCCCATGTCACGGACATCGACCCGACCATTCACCGCAGTCTTTTCCGGCCCGAAAGGGATGCTGAGGGCTAATTGCAATTGCCCCTGCCCCGTCAGGTGCAGGGGGATATCCGCCACGGACTTGCCTTCCAGTATGGGGGTTGCCCGCAAAAAAGGCAGCACTTTTTCGAGCGCGACCGGCGTATTCACCGTGATCTGCAACGGCGAGGTATGGGGCGCGAACAGATGGTCCAGATCGGCACTGGCGGAAGCCACCGGCACCCCGAAAATATCACCCTGGCGGCTCCGGACGGAGAGATGGTCTCCCCTCCAGAGGAGTTGTGCGTTCATCTGCGACGCCACCGGCCAGTGCGGGGCAAAATGCAGGGTGACGTGGCGGAAATCGGCCTTCAGGGAAAAATGCTCACCCGGCGCCTGGCTCGGCAGGTGGTTCCATGGCCCCTGCCATTGCAGATCGGCATGCTGCACGGATCCCGCCTGAAAGGCCCGCAACAGCCAGTGGCGCAGGGCCGGGCTGATGCCGGTCCGGGGTACGAAATCGGCTATCGCCGTCGCCGGCATATCGTCGAGTCTGGCTCTCAGGCGCAGTTCCTGACCTTGCACCGCCACACTGGCATGCAGGTGACCTGGTCCCTGCAACACGATGGGATCGGCCCGAATCGACCAGTCGGTACCGGCTTTCCGGGCAACGATCCGGGCGGACACTTCACGCAGGCGCAGCGGTGCCGCGAAACGTTGCGGCCAGTCCAGAGTGAACTGCCGACTCGCGAGATGAAGCTGCAAGGCTTCTGGACGAAGGCTGACGTCACCGCTGAGACCCTGCACGCCAAACCAGTTTCCATGGGGCGAGACAGCGACGTCACGCAGTACCGTCTGAAGCTGCCAGGCCGCAGCCTGGTGTCCAGTACCGCCGGAGCGGAAGTGCAGGTTGCGCAAGCTGCCCCGCCACTGTTGCCGGGGTATCCAGCGCAATGGGACGGGCAGGGCCGTTTCCGGCACGCTCCGGAGGAGTGCGGCGGGAAGCAGCGGCGCCTCTATCTGCCATTGCAGGCGACGGCGCCAGTCGAGCCCCAATCGCGCGGCCAGGGGTTGTACAGCAAGTCCTGTCACGTCGGCAAGCTGCAATGTTCCGGAGGAACCCGTTCCATTCCAGCTCAAACGGCCATGGATCTGTGTCCACTGTCTGGCGTCCAGCCCGGCGTCGTGCAGGACAAATTGCCCGCTGGCCAGGCGTGGCACTCCATAACGCCACTGCAGATACCCATGGCTGCTCATGCTTCCGGTCAACGCCGGCAGATGCGTATCCAATTGATGGAGCCAGGACAAAGGCAACGACTCCAACACCCACTTACCGTTGCCCGAGGAGCGCCCCGGACGCGGGAAGATGCCGCGCACTGCGCCGGTGTAACGCAACAGACCCTGGGCTGACCAGCGCACCTGCATCTGCATCTGGGGGCGCAAACCGCCACTGCTCTGCCACTGCACATGCAGGAGGACAGGGTTGGCCTGAGGCTGGGAGCGCCATTGCACGGTCAGGTGTCGGACATCCACATGTGCCCAGTTCAGATCCAGTGGCAGCATTCTTCCACTGGGTCCTGGCTTCTGCCCGGCCACCCGCCAGCCATCGGCTGTTTGAACGACAGACACCACCCCGTCTGCCACGCTAAAATACTGGGCTACCCAGTCCCCCCAAAGCAGGGGCAAGGCGAAAAGGCGCAGATGCACCCCTTGCAGCGTCAGTTCGGGCCGGGACGGCGTACCCACCCGCATCGCCGCCAGTTCCAGCGATGGTCCCCAATTCCAGCCCAGGTGCATGCCCTGTACCGACACCGGCGCTCCCAAAGACCGCGACAAAGACTGTGAAACGTAGGGCCGCAAAAGGTCGAGCCGGGGAACCACCAGGAGATAAAAAGCCCCCGCCAGCAATACCAGCAACGTCGGCACGACGGCCAGCAGCCATCCGCCGAAACGGCGGAGACCGGCAAGGATCAGGCGCAACCGCGACAAGGCACGCCCCTCCCGAGAATCCGGATCATCCGTCAACCCGTCCGATCAACGCCGGTAACAACCATAAGGTAATGAACATGCTCCCTGCTACGATACTTTCTGCTGTGTTACCATCAGGCGTCACACTCCCGCGATATTGGGCAAAATCCTAGCATAAAAACGCCGCATCGTCCTGAGCAGATTGCAAAACGGGGATGAGTTACACTCCCCATTTACAGAGCGAGAGACCCCTCCGGAGGGAGCGCGGCATGCCAGCGTCCGATTTACCCGCAGAGATCCTACAGGCCATCCGCCAATCCCCTATGGAAGCGGGGGCCATCGCCGCATCGCTTGCTGCGATCTGGCCCGCTCTTTCCGGGGAAGAACAGGCCGAGATCGTCCGCCTTGGTCCTTCTTTTGCCCAACATCTGGTGCAGATAGCCTGCGTCAGCACCTTCGCACGGCACCTTCTGCAGCGTCATCCGGACTGGTTGCCGCACCTCGCGCGGCGGGAAGGACACGCCCTTATGCCCGTCGGAGCGGTCCCTGTCGATGCCTTCCTCTCCGGATTGCGGGAGTACCGCAATGCGCGCATGGTGGAAATCATCTGGCAGGATCGTCAACCCGGAGAGCATTACCCGGAAACGGTAGCCGCCCTCAGCGCGCTGGCCGAAACCTGCCTGCAGCACGCCTACGATTACGGCGTGCAGACGCTGCGCCAACGCCATGGCATTCCCCGCAACAAAAACGGTCTGGAAGTGCCTTTCACCATCCTCGGCATGGGCAAACTGGGCGGGCGCGAGCTCAATCTTTCCTCTGACATCGACCTCATTTTCTGCTACGGCGAAGGTGGCGAGACAGACGGCCCCGGCACCATCGACAACAGCGAGTATTTCCTGCGCCTCGGCCGCTGGCTGATTCAGGCTCTCGACCAGCGCACCGCGGACGGCTTCTGTTTCCGCGTCGACATGCGCCTGCGCCCCTTCGGCGATGCCGGCCCACTCTGCATCTCCGCGGCGGCCATGGAGCAATACTATCAGGTGCATGGGCGCGGCTGGGAGCGCTACGCCTTTATCAAGGCGCGCCCCGTCGCGGGTGACGTCGCCTTTGGCCAATCCCTCCTCGACACCCTGCGCCCCTTTGTCTATCGCCGCTACCTGGACTACACCGCCCTCACCGGCCTGCGGGAAGTCAAAGCCCTCATGGATGCGGAACAGGCTGGCAGCGGCAACGACATCAAAAAAGGCCGGGGCGGCATCCGCGAAATCGAGTTTGTCTGCCAGTCACTGCAAATCATCCACGGTGGCCGCCAGCCTGCCCTGCGCAGCACCAACACCCTAGACACCCTCGCGGCCATCGCCCATGCCGAGCTCCTGCCCGCAGACGATATCGGCCTGCTCCGCCACGCCTATCTTTTCCTGCGTAACGTCGAACACTGCCTGCAAATGGTCGATGATCAGCAGACCCAGCAATTACCAAAAAGCGAAACGGAATGGCAGCGACTGACCTGCGCTATGGGCTTTATGGATGCGGCAACCCTGCGGGCGACCCTAGACGAACTCCGCCTGCAGACCCATGCGATCTTCCAGCGCACGCTGGCGCTGAAGCCCACACCGCATTCGCCCGCAGAGGACAACGCCAACCGGCTCTGGCAACTCGCCCAGACCGGCGCCATGGAAACGGCGCTCGGCGACCTGCTCCAAGTCCTGCACTTTGCCGCCCCGGAAACCGCGTGGACGTGCCTCTGGCGCTTTGCCCACAGCCGCGACGTGGCCAGCCGTCTCTCCACGGAAGGACGGCAACGGCTCAACCGCCTACTCCCTCTGATCCTCGACCTGTGCAGCACACAGCCGGATACCGACGCCTTGTTACAACGCTTCCTGGCCCTCATCGAGGCCATTCTCGGGCGTGCCAACTACCTCGCGCTGCTCGCCGAGAACCCGCCCTATCTCGTCCGCATCGCCCGGTTACTGCACAGCCCCTGGCTGGCACAGGAACTGGCCCGCTTCCCCATCCTGCTGGACGACGTGCTCAGCGATACGCCCGTCAGTCCTGAGCATTGGCCACAAACCCTCGCGGCGCAATTACAGCTCGCGGCAGATATGGAAGAGCGCATGGATGCCCTGCGCCGCTTCAAAAATGCGGAAGTTCTGCGTCTCGCCGCCGTCTTCTGGACAAGGCAGATGCCGGTGGAAACCTTGCTACCCCAACTCAGCGGGCTCGCCCAGCTTACCTTGCAAACGGCGCTGGGCTGGGCCGAAGCAGAGATGCAGCGTCGCCACGGCAACGTGCGCACCGGCAACGGCCAAGTAGCCCGCTTCACGGTCATCGCCTTCGGAAAGCTGGGTGGCCAGGAAATGGGTTTCGCCTCCGATCTCGACCTCGTCTATCTGTACGATGCCCCCCTTGACGCCGAAAGTGATGGCCCTGTCCCGATCCCGGCGCCCACTTGGTTCGCCCGCCTCGGACAAAGACTCATCCACATCCTCAGCACCCTCACCCGCGCCGGATTGCTCTATCAAATCGACATGCGCCTGCGCCCCAGCGGTCAGTCCGGCCCTCTGGTTACCACTCTGGATGCGTTCAGCCGCTATCAGCGCGAATCGGCCTGGACCTGGGAACATCAGGCCCTCACCCGTGCCCGCTGGGTCGCAGGGGATACCGAGCTCGGCGCCCGTTTCGCCGCCCTGCGCACAGAAATCCTTGGCCGGCCACGCGACTCCGGACAACTGAGAGAAGATATTCGCAGCATGCGGCAGCGCATTTACCAGAGCAAAAGCATCGCCCGGGACACCTTTCATCTGAAACTCAGCCCCGGCGGCCTCACGGATATCGAGTTTCTCGTACAATTTGCTATGCTAGGGGCCTGTTCGCAGCAGCCCGTCCTGTGCCAGGGTACCGGGACTGCCGCTGGCATAGCCGCACTGACCCGCGTCGGCATCTGGAGCACGGAGCAGGGTGTTGCGCTCGGGCAGGCCTGGCATCTGTACCGAGAGATGGAAAACCGGCGCTGGCTTGGTTTACAGGATCCCGTCGTCCGTGCCGCGGAATTCCCCGACTGGGACACGCTGCAAGCCGCCGCGCACGGGGTGCGGAAGATTTGGCAGGAACTCATTGGCAGTTATACCGATTAAGGAGATGTGACGATGTCCATGGCGGAACGCGACGGTTTTATCTGGTTTGACGGCAAGATGGTCCCTTGGCGGGAGGCCACCGTGCACGGTCTTACCCACAGCCTGCACTACGGCATGGGCTGTTTCGAAGGGGAACGAGCCTATGCCACGCCCCAGGGCACCGCTATTTTCCGCCTGCCGGAGCACACCAACCGTCTCTTTAACAGCGCCAAGATTTTGCAGATGGATACCCCTTTCACGCAGGACCAGATCAACGACGCCACCAAGGAAGTCATCCGCGCCAATCATCTGGAATCCGCCTATATCCGCCCCCTGTTCTTCTATGGCGCTGAAGGTATGGGCTTGTCCGCTAAGGGGCTCAAGGTCCATGTGCTCATTGCCGCCTGGAGCTGGGGCAGCTATCTGGGCCAGGAGGCACTGGAAAAGGGCATCCGCGTCAAGGTGAGCTCCTTCAGCCGCCACCACGTCAACGTACATCTGTGCAAGGCCAAGGCCACCGGCAACTACATGAACTCCATGCTGGCCCAGCGTGAGGCGGCCTCCTGCGGCTACGACGAGGCCCTGTTACTGGACCGCGAGGGTTATGTGTCTGAAGGTTCCGGTGAAAATGTTTTCATGATTCGTGACGGCATTCTTTATACGCCAACGCTGACCAGCGCCCTCGAGGGCATCACCCGCGACACCATCCTGCGTTTTGCCCGGGATGCCGGCATTCCCATCGTCGAGAAGCAATTGACCCGTGATGAATTCTACATCGCCGACGAAGCTTTCTTTACCGGTACCGCTGCCGAAGTCACCCCCATCCGCGAAATCGATGGTCGGGTCATTGGCGAAGGGTGTCGCGGCCCGATCACGGAAATGCTGCAAAGTCGCTATTTCGACACCGTCGCCGGGCGCCGTGAGGACCACCCGGAATGGTTGCACCACGTAGGCTGACCGTATGACCAGCCCCGGCAAGTGCTGTGACCAGAACTACACAGAGATCGAAGCCAAAGACCTCCCCCTCTGCTGCCCCACGCCCGGCATGAGCCGCTGGGACGGGCATCCCCGCGTTTTCCTCAAAATCGAAGAGACCGGGGAGGTCCGCTGCCCGTATTGCGGAACGCTTTATGTGCTGAAGGGCGGGCCGCTGAAGCAGGCGGCCGGGCACTGAAAAACCAGCGCCGGCTTCTCTAGGATTGGTGCAACCACCCCATAAACGCCTCCGGCCCCAGATATCCCTCCTGCTGCGCCGTCGTCCTGCCATCTGCGGCTACAGCGATGAAAGCCGGGGGGCCCACCAGGTTGTAACGCTTCAGGAGGGCGCGACTGGCCGCATCATCCTGAGTCACATCCACGCGGATCAGCAGCCGCTTTCGTAGGGCGGCCACCACCTGCGGATCGGCAAACGTGACTTTATCCATGCGCAGGCATTCCACGCACCAGCTTGCCCAGTAATCCACCAGCACCGGTCTGCCCCTGGCCTGTACCAGTGCGCTCTGCAGGGCCTCGGGGGTTTTCACGGTAGTAAAATGCAGGGCCTCGGCCCGGTTTTCGGGCGGCACCGCCGCCGTATAGCCTGTCAGGGGTTGCAGGGGATCGCTGGCGCCGCCCAGCGCCCCCACACCCATGACCAGGCCGTACACCAGCATGAGCACTCCGAGGCCTTTCCAGAAACGGCGCCAGCCCGAAGCACCCGCCGGGATTGCGTCCAACGCCCCGAGATAGATGGCACTGATGACTGCCAGCGCTGCCCATAGGGCCAAGCTGACGGGCCCCGGCAGAACTCGTGTCAGCAACCAGATGGCGACGCCCAGCAGCACTACACCGAAAACCGCCTTAACGGCATTCATCCAGGCACCAACCCGCGGTAGAAAATGCCCGGCGGAAGTACCGATGATCAGCAGGGGCACGCCCATCCCCAGGCTCAGAGCGAACAGTGACAATCCACCAAGAAAAACATCTCCCGTCTGGGAAATGAAGAGCAGCCCGCCTGCCAGGGGGGCGGCCACGCAGGGCCCGATGATCAGCGCTGACAGTACCCCCATGACAAAGGTACTGAACAGGTGCCCGCCCCGTCCCATGCCGGCCAGACGTGTCTGAATGCCACTCGGCATTTGCAGCTCGTAAAAATCGAACATGGACAGCGCCAGCAGCACAAAAACAAAGGCAAAAGCCCCCAGCACCCAGGGACTCTGGAAGGCCGCCTGCATATAGGCGCCGCTCACCGCCGCCAGCACCCCGGCAATACTGTAGGTCAGCGACATTCCCAGCACATAGGCGACGGAAAGCCCCAGGGCGCGTGACCGTTGCGGGCCGCGCCCTGCCTCCTTACCGACGATCAGGGCGGAGAGGATAGGAATCATGGGAAAAATACAGGGCGTAAAGGCCAGACCCAGTCCAGAGATAAAAAAGAGACCCAAGGTGAGCCAGAAGCTGTCACGCAAAGCCCCTGCCAGCGCCCCGGCATCATTCACGGGGCTGACCGCAGCAGCCGGGACCGCCGTCCCCGGCGGGGGCACGACCGGCACCGCCGCCGGGGGCGGCACGGCCTGCTGGGTCAAGGCCAGCTTGATCGTCTTGACCTGCTCCGGGTAGCAAACACCCGCATTGGCACAGCCCTGATAGGTAGATTTCAGTTCAATGAAAGCAGGGGCGGTTCCCTGGACGGTAAAAGGTACGGTGAGGGTATTTTTCCCTTCCAATACCCGTGTCTTGCCGAAAACCGGGTCGTTCAGCTCCACTCCTGCGGGCAATGTATAATGCCCTAGCAGCACATTGCTCGGCGTCACGGAGAACTTGATCCGATCGCGGTACAGGTGGTATCCCTGCGCCACATCCCAGTGCAGTTGCAACTGGTGCCGGCCACTCAGCCGCGCTTCAAAATGAAATGCCTGATCCGGGGTCAGAAACGTACCGGCACAGCCGAGAGACAGCCAGGACAATAGCAGGACACCGCAAATTCCGCTCCACAACTGGACACCCATGGCCCAACCGGCCCTTCTCCCGTTTCCGGCTCTCATACCCACGTCGTTCCTCGCCATTTTGTCCTCACCCATAGAGACAGGTTCCACAGCCGAATCGTTCCTGAAGACCACAGGACCTACGCTACCACACCGAGGATACGGGGTCCGGGAAAGAAATCACAGACGCATGGAACTTTCTGCTGCCCCTGTTCTCTAATCCTTTGCAAGCGGCTGTGATAGTTGCGAGCGCATGTTTCTTCCTCCTTTGGTGGTTTTGGGCGGGCCGTTTGGTTCCGCCCTTTCTTTTTGTCCGACCGGTCGGAATGTAACTTGCCAGTCCATCCACCTTTTGCTAATATTCCACCCGCAGCCAGTAGCTGGTTGCGAGCGCATGTTTCTTTTCTCCTTTGTGGTTTTAGGGCGACTCCGGGTTGCCCTTTTTTACATGGAGCAGCCTGTGTCCCCGTCGGCCGAAAGAGCTTTTACTCTGGTTCACCCCAATGGCGACCGCGTCTGCGGACTCATTCACGAAAACCATACCGACCCCGTCGGTATCTTCCTCCCTGGCTTCGCCTCCAATATGGAAGGCACCAAATCGCAGATCCTCGCCCGCAACGCGCAGGCGCAAGGTTGGTCCTGGGTACGCTTTGATCCACGTGGCGTCGGGCGCTCCGATGGACCATTCCAGGCGCTGACCCTGTCCCGGTATCTGGCCGACCTCCGGTTGATTCTACATCATATGCTGCAGGATCGCCCGGTGCTGCTGGTGGGTTCCAGCATGGGCGGATGGCTGGGCACCATCGCCGCCACCCGATGGCCGGAACAGATCCGCGCCCTGCTGCTCATTGCCCCCGCTTACAACTTCATTCAGGAAATTTTCCGGCGTTTGCCCGCTGCCGAAAGGCAAGCCTGGGAGGACAGCAATCTGCGCTGCTGGGAGGATCCTTACGGACTCGGTGAGTTACACATGCGCTTCGACCTGGTCGCCGACAGTTGGCGCTACGACCTGCTGCGCTTTCCGCCGTACCTGCACTGTCCGGTGGAGATTCTGCACGGCAGCGCCGATGAGGCCGTACCTCTCGCCCTCAGCTATCGGTTCGCCGCCCGCGCCCATGCGCCAGAACTGGCCATCCGTCCCTTACCAGGCGTCGATCATCGCCTACGAGGTGCCGATGCCACGCTCCTGCGCAGCCTGCAATCCCTCTGGACCCGCATCTCCTGAGCACCCTGTAACACCCGCCCCTTGACAGGGCATTCTCAGCGCCTATGATTAGCACTCGATGGGTGTGACTGCTAACAACACCCAGGATGAAGTCATCCATTCACTTGCAAAAACGAGGAAATGCTCAATGAAACTGCGTCCCTTACATGATCGCGTCGTCATTCGTCGTCTGGAAGAAGAGCAGAAGACTGCCGGTGGGATCATCATTCCCGACACCGCCAAAGAAAAACCGGTGCGGGGCGAAATCGTCGCTGCCGGCCATGGCAAAATTCTCGAAGACGGCAAAGTGCGCGCCCTCGACGTCAAAACTGGTGATCAGGTGCTCTTCGCCAAATATGCCGGCACCGAGATCAAGGTCGAAGGTGAAGAACTGCTGGTGATGCGTGAAGACGACATCATGGCGGTCATCGAAAAGTAAGCATTGCTGAATATCCCAACCATTTCACTCATTTTGAGGAGTATTTATGCCAGCCAAACAAGTAGCCTTTGCTGAACATGCCCGCGAGAAGATGTTGCGTGGCGTTAACGTACTCGCCGATGCCGTCAAGGTCACCTTGGGTCCCAAGGGTCGTAACGTGGTGCTCGACAAGTCTTTCGGCGCCCCCACCATTACCAAGGACGGCGTCTCCGTCGCCAAGGAAATCGAACTGGCTGACAAGTTCGAGAACATGGGCGCGCAGATGGTGAAAGAAGTCGCCTCCCAGGCCTCCGACGAAGCCGGTGACGGTACCACCACCGCCACCGTTCTGGCCCAGGCCATCATCCGCGAAGGCCTCAAGGCCGTCATCGCCGGCATGAACCCCATGGACCTGAAGCGCGGCATCGACAAATCGGTCATCGTCGTCGTCGAGGAGCTGAAGAAGCAATCCAAGCCCTGCAAGACCCAAAAGGAAGTGGCCCAGGTAGGTACCATCTCCGCCAACTCTGACGACTCCATCGGCAAGATCATTGCCGAAGCCATGGAGAAGGTCGGCAACGAAGGCGTCATCACCGTGGAAGAAGGTTCCGGCCTCGCCAACGAGTTGGACGTCGTCGAAGGTATGCAGTTCGACCGCGGTTACCTCTCCCCCTACTTCGTCAACAACCAGGACAAGATGGTTGCCGAACTGGAGAATCCCTATATCCTCCTGCACGACAAGAAAATTTCCTCCATCCGCGACATGCTGCCCATCCTGGAGCAGGTCGCCAAGTCCAGTCGTCCGCTGCTGATCGTGGCCGAAGATGTCGAAGGCGAAGCGTTGGCCACTCTGGTCGTCAACACCATGCGCGGCATCATCAAGGTCGCTGCGGTCAAGGCCCCGGGTTTTGGTGATCGTCGCAAGGCGATGCTCGAGGACATGGCCATCCTGACCGGCGGCCGCGTGGTCTCCGAAGAAATCGGCATGAAGCTGGAAAGCACCACCCTCGCCGATCTCGGCCAGGCCAAAAAGATTGTCATCGACAAGGAAAACACCACCATGATCGATGGCGCCGGTCAGCAGAGCGAGATCAAGGCGCGCGTTGAGCAGATCCGTCGTCAGATGGAAGATGCCAGCTCCGACTACGATCGCGAGAAGCTTCAGGAGCGCGTGGCCAAGCTGGCCGGTGGCGTTGCCGTCATCAAGGTCGGTGCCGGTTCCGAGATGGAAATGAAGGAAAAGAAGGCCCGTGTCGAAGACGCCCTGCATGCTACCCGTGCGGCCGTCGAAGAAGGCATCGTCCCCGGCGGCGGTGTGGCGCTGGTCCGTGCCCGTCATGCGCTGGAAGGCTTCAAGACCGCCAACCACGACCAGGACATGGGTGTTGCCATCATCCGTCGCGCCATCGAAGAGCCGTTGCGTCAGATCGTCGCCAATGCCGGCGGTGAAGGCAGCGTGGTTCTGAACAAGGTTGTGGACGGTAAAGACGGCTACGGCTACAACGCCGCGACCGACGAATATGGCGACATGTTCGAGATGGGCGTCATCGACCCGACCAAGGTCACCCGCACCGCGTTGCAGAAGGCCTCCAGCATTGCCGGCCTGATGATCACCACGGAAGCCATGGTCACCGAACTGCCGAAGAAAGACGACAAGTCCGGCGGCGATATGGGCGACATGGGCGGCGGCATGGGCGGCATGGGTGGTATGGGCGGCTTCTAAGCCTTACTCCCCGACGTCTGTAGCGTTAGAAAGCCGGCCCTTCGGGGCCGGTTTTTTTGTGTCTTCCGTCTCACCGCAAACGTATATGCAATGATGCGCCAATGCCGAAGGGATTACGAAGCGCAGACGCAACCGCCGCATCAGCGGCACAGGTGGCATCCAACCCGTGATTCCCCACCAAACAACTTTTCTTGGAAGACACCCCCCAAGCTATCCACCTCCCCTCCCCCTATGGCAGAATGCGCGTAAAAGGAGCATCCATGACCCACACCGATAGCCATAGCAGCACCTACCCCCTCAACATCAACGGAGTGCAGCGCCACCTCCCCCTTTTCAAAGTGCAGTCGGACCTGGCCATCGCCGTCCTCAACATCCTCGGCGATACGGAACTGACGGAGGCCGCAGCCCATGCACTGAACGGGCGCATGGCGGGCATCTCCTACGATGTGATCGTCACTGCGGAGGCCAAGAGTATTCCCCTGGCCTACGCCCTGTCGGTGCACAGTGGGCGCCCGTATATCGTCCTGCGCAAGAACTACAAGTCCTACATGGGCGAGGCATTGTCCACGGAGACCCTGTCCATCACCACCGGCAAGCCCCAGACCCTGTATCTGGATGCCAAGGATCGCGCGGCGATCGGCGGCCGGCGGGTGGCGCTGGTGGATGACGTGGTCAGCACCGGCTCGACCCTGGCGGCCATGCGCGCGCTTATGGTGCAAGCCGAGGCGGAGATCGCCGCCGTCGCGGCCATTTGTACGGAAGGCGATATGGCCCAGTGGTCGGAAGTGATCGCCCTGGCGCACCTGCCGCTCTTTCCGCTCTCCGCGTAAGGACCGGCCCATGCCCATTCCATCGGTTCATGTGCTGACGGCGCGCCAGCGCTGCGATCTAGAGCTGTTGCTGACCGGCGCTTTTGCCCCATTGGAGGGTTACCTGGATGCAACGGACTGGCAGTCCGTGCTACAGGATATGCGTCTGAGTAATGGCGCGCTCTGGCCTATTCCCGTAGTGCTCGATGTCAGCGAGGCACTCGGCCGGTCCTTGGCGGCAGGGGATACTTTGCGGCTGGAACGCAGTGACGGCACCCCCCTCGGATCCGTTGCCGTCAGCGCCTGCTATCGTCCAGATAAACTGCTGGAGGCCTCGGCGGTTTATGGAACGACCGACCCCAGCCATCCGGGTGTGGCCGAGTTGCTGGCGCGCGGCCCCTACTATGTGGCAGGGCGCGTGTCGGCTTGGGATGCGGACACCCTGACTCGCGCCGCCGCCGTCGAATTTCCGCCCGAATATCAGACCCCGGCCATGCTGCAAAGGCACTGGAGTGGAACGCACCCGGTTGTCGCCTTTCAGACCCGCAACCCTCTCCATCACGCCCACATTGCCGTGACTCAGGCGGGGCTGGAACGGGCGGGTGCGGGCGCGCGTCTGCTGCTGCATCCGGCTATCGGCCCCACCAAGCCCGGCGATGTGGAGGCATCCTACCGCATGCGCGTGTATCGTGCGGTGCTGGGCCATTATCCCAAGACGACTGCCCTGCTCTCGCCCCTGCCCTTGGCCATGCGTATGGCCGGCCCGCGGGAGGCGCTGTGGCACGCGCTGATTCGCCGCAATTATGGCGCCACCCATTTCATCATCGGTCGCGGCCATGCCGACCCTGGCGCAGCGGCGGGCGGTCTGTTCTACCCGGCCTTTGCGGCACAGGAGCTTTTTGCCCGGCACGCCGATGAGATGGGTATTGCCGGCGTTTTTCTGCCCGAGTATGCGTATTCCCGCACCCGGCGCCGTTATGTGCCGGTGGAAGAGGCCAACGGCGAGGCCCTGGCGGGCATTTCCGGTACGGAGTTGCGGCGGCGACTGGCTAGCCGGGAGGACATCCCCGAGTGGTTCTCCCCACCGGAGGTCATTCAGATATTGCGTCAGGCCTACCGCGGTGCGGACCGGCGCGGACTGGTCATCTGGTTTACCGGACTGTCTGCCAGCGGCAAAAGCACTCTGGCGGGGATGCTGGCCCGCACTCTGGAAGCGGATGACGAGCGCGCCGTGACCCTGCTGGATGGCGATGTGGTGCGGCGTTTTCTGTCCAAAGGTTTGGGGTTCAGCCGCGAAGACCGCGACGAGAATATCCGCCGCATCGGCTTCGTCGCCAGTCTGGTGGCACGTCATGGCGGCATTGCGGTGGTCGCTGCCATTTCGCCCTATCGTCAGGCTCGTGCCGATGCGCGTCGTCTGGTGGAAGAAGCGGGTGGTCTATTTATCGAGGTCCATGTGGCCACCCCGCTGGAAATCTGTGCCGAGCGCGATCCCAAAGGTCTTTATGCCAAGGCCGTGCGCGGCGAAATCACCGGCTTTACGGGTGTGGACGACCCCTACGAGGCGCCGGAGCGTGCGGAGTGTGTACTGGACGCCAGCCTGCAAAAGCCGCCGGCCGCGCTGGCAACACTGATGGGCGTGCTGCGCAGCTTGGGCGCGGTGACGGATAAGCCGGTGGTGATCGAGGCGCGCAAAGAGGCGTGAACGCGTTGCCAGTGCGCACGGTTTAGCTGCGACAGATGGACACCTTGCAACTTGCCGCCGCCGCCCAGTGCCTGGACCGCCAGCTCGCGCAGCAGGCCATCCAGGGCATCAGCGACGCGCCCGGGGGGATTTATCTGCACACCGCCACGGCGCATATCGCACTCATCGTGCAGCGTGCCCCCTTGGGGCTCTGGCAGGACCCGGCATTCCATAAGTCAGGCGCCCTGACCACGTGGAGTACTCCGCTCAATCAGCGTTTGGTGGGTTTTCGCATTCAGCGCATCAGCGTGCCCTGGGCGGATCGCATCGTGCGCATGGATTGCCGCCGCGTCCATATCAGCAAGCGGGTGGACCAGATCATCCTGATTGCCGAATGCTTTGGCGGACGCGGCAATATCGCCCTGCTCGATGCGGCGCAGCGTATCCGCTGGGCCTGGCGCTGGGACAGTCTCGGCGGTAAGGCCACGCCGCGCTTCCTGCCCGGCGTGGTGTATGTACCGCCGGAAGACAGTCTGCCCTTTGACCAGCCCTTACCGAGTGCCGCCGCCTGGCTGCGCCGCGTCGCACCCCGTTATCGCCCGCAGCACACGGCCGAGCAGCAGGCCATGCAGGAGGCCTGGTTGCAGCGCGCAGACCCCTGCGCGCCCTGGTGGCGGTCTTCGGCGGAAGCCGACCACTCCGTCCTCTACCCTGTGCCCCTACCCGACTGGGCACCGATGCAGGAGATTCCGGCACAGGAAGCGTTGCGCTTTGCGCCCCCCACCGCACCCTCGGCATCCTCGGCACAGGAACGGACCCTCGCCTTGCAGCGGGAACGTCTGCAACACCGCATCCGGAACATGCGCCAGGATATGGCGCGCTGGGAGGACCCAAAGGTATATCGTGCCCAGGCCTTCGCCCTCTTCGCCCTGCCTGACACGATGGCGTCGGACACCCAGATCAGCGCCCCAGACCACACCAGCGCAACAGGTGCGCTCCTGACTATTGCCCTAACACCGGGCAAGTTTCTGCACCAGCAGGCACAGTGGTATATGCAGCAGGCGCAACGCAGTCAGCGCGCACAGCGGGAAATCACCAGCCGACTGCACGAGGCAGAGAAGCTGCTGGAACGCCTTGGGGGTAGCGAGTCACATGCACCGTCCGTGGACGGTGCGGCAGCCCACACGTCGCCCACCTCAGGAAACCCGGCAAAAAAAGGGAAACCGGAGGATGCCACATTCCGTCAAACCGTCATCGACGGCTTTACGATTCTCTGGGGCAAAAATGCCAGGGAAAATGACCGCCTGACCTTCCGCACGGCCAAGGCCTGGGACCTATGGTTTCACATTCAGGATTTAGGCGGCAGCCATGTGGTGCTGCGCCGGGAGAACAGTCAGACGCCGGTGCCCGAATCGGTGCTCGCCGCTGCCGCACGCATTGCCCTGCAGCAAAGCCAGTCCCGCGCCATCAGCGGCGAGGTGGACTGGACGGAAATTCGCCACGTCCACCGTAAACCGAGCGGCGGACCCGGAGAGGTGACCTACCGCCATTTTCAGAGCATCCGGGTGCGCCGCGACGGCTGACCGGCAGCATGCCTGAGAGAGACATTCAATAAAAGACGTCTCTGCTCTGCGACTTCCGCAACGACAGGGAAGCAGCCAGCCCCCCAAGCGCCAGTCCCGCCAACACATCTACAGCCACATGCTGGCGTAGGGCCAGTGTGGAATAGACGATGCCCGCACACCAAATCCAATTGCAGAGGACTATCCACAGCGGCGCACCGAAGCGTCGCAGCAAATAATGTAGCCAGATACCCGAAAAAACCGCTGTAGCGACATGTAGCGAAGGGCAGGCATTGCCAGAGGCGTCCATATTTTTAAGGAAGTCCACATCTGGATACAGAGCCCAGTCAATATGGGCCACGGGCACCGCAGTGGGCCAGAAGTAGAAGATGATCAATCCCACAAGGCAGGTTCCCCCTATGCTCATGGCATAGTCAACCAGCTCGCGCCGCGTGGCCAATAATGCCGGGGGAAGGGAAACATAAAACCACAGTGATAGGTAGAAAGGTAACGACAGTGGCTGAAAGCCAATCAGGTGATCCAGCCAGATTCTCGGCATCACCGTTACCGGGTATGCCGGATCTTTGAGTAAATAGAAGTAGGCAACGAAAAATATGCTGATAAACGTCGTCGTTCCGACAAATTTGAGGTACACATGCCTGGGGATCACCTCGGCAGCTTGACGGTACCATGGCCTCTCCCGATTGTTTTCATTCAAGGCTTCTTCTCCAGGAGATATCGGTTCATTACCGGGGTTAGTGGAAACTCGGGGCACCAATATATCGCTGCCAGAACCAGCAATCCCGCGGCGGCTACAGCCACCACGGGATCGTTGTTCAAAAGCCAGGAAGCCTGCAGCCCTAAATGGTGAGATGCATGTCCTCCAGCATCCGCTCGATACGCGGGCCGAGAATGAGTTCCATCGCATAGCCCATCTTCGTCCCTGGGATCACCAGGGTATTGGAACGCGACATAAAACTGCCCGGCAACATCTGCAGGAGGGTGGGGAAATTCTCTTCCTTGGGATCCCGGAAGCGGATGACCACCATACTTTCGTCCGGGGTCGGGATGTCCCGGGCAATGAAAGGATTGGAGGTATCCACCAGCGGTACACGCTGGAAATTGATGTGCGCACGGGAGAACTGCGGGGTGATGTAGTGGATATAGTCAGGCATACGGCGCAGGATGGTGTCTACAATCGCCTCGGCCGAGTAACCGCGCTGGGCATTGTCACGGTGAATCTTCTGAATCCACTCCAAGTTGACCACCGGCACCACACCCACCAGCAGATCGACGTAATTGGTTACATCGACAGCGCCCGTCTTCACGCCACCATGTAATCCCTCATAAAACAGCAGGTCGGTCCCCAGAGGAATATCCTGCCAGGGGGTGAAGGTGCCAGGTGCGCTGCCCCGCAGTTCTGCCTCCAGTTCGTCGTGGACGTAGTAGCGCATCTGTCCGTGGCCACTCTCCCCATATTCGCGGAACAGGCGCTCCAATGCTTCAAAATCATTGCCTTCCGGGCCGAAATGGCTGATGGTTTTACCATCGGCCGCAGCCTTGGCAATGGCTTCGCGCATCTCGTTGCGGTTGTAACGATGGAAGCTGTCGCCTTCAATGACGACCGGGTCGATTTTCAGGCGCCGGAAAATGTCATGGAAGGCATGTTTGACGGTGGTGGTACCCGCCCCTGAGGAACCAGTCACGGCAATGACGGGATGTTTTTTGGACATGGAAATATAACCTCTTTGGTGAAGAAAACCTGCAGCGATCCGGGCTGTGGACAAAAACATCCTTCGCGCCAGTGTAACAAAGGGTGTCGTCTCGTCAATATCGGCTAAAAACCGAGGTTACGCCAGATCGCCGCCGTCGCCTCGGCCTGATTCAGGGTGTAAAAATGCAGGCTCGGTGCCCCCTCCCGCAGCAGTAATTGACACTGCCTGCTCAGCAACTCGATTCCCAACTGATATTGGGATTGCGGATCGGCGGCGTACGCATCCATCCGCCGCCGCAGGTATTGGGGAATATCGGCGCCGCACATGGCAGAAAAACGGGAGATCTGTTCAAAATTGGTGATGGGCATGACGCCGACCACCAACGGCACTTCAATACCCTCCCGTCGCAACTCGTCGCGCAACTGCAAGTAGGCGTCGGGATTGAAAAAGTACTGGGTGATAATCGCATCCGCCCCGGCCCGCACCTTGGCCGCCAAGTGCATCACGTCATCCCGGGCGGAAGTCGCGCGGGGATGGATGTCCGGATAACCCGCCACATACACCTCGAAGCCCCCGAAGTGACGGATAAATGCAACCAGATCCGCAGCGTGCTGAAAGTGGCCCGGATTCTCCATGCCTTCCGGCAAATCACCGCGCAGGGCCACAATACGGCGAATGCCCTGCTTTCGGTAATCTTCGAGAATCTCCCGTATCCCCGCTTCCGTAGATCCAATGCACGAGAGATGCGGCACCGCCTCCAGACCATAATCCTGGCCGATCATGGTCACCGTCGCAAAAGTACGTTCGCGGGTGGACCCGCCCGCCCCGAAGGTCACCGAAGCATACTCGGGACCCAAGGGGAGAAGCGCGGTTATCGCCTCCCGCAGACGTTCCTCACCCGCGGCATTTTTGGGGGGAAAGAACTCGACGGAATGCGCCATCAGTAACGGTACGCATCCGCTTTGAAGGGGCCATCGACAGACACGCCGAGGTACCTGGACTGCGCGTCGGTCAAACGGGTCAGCACCCCCGCGAAGCCTTCCACCATATAGCGGGCCACCTCTTCATCCAGCGCCTTGGGCAGGACGGTAACGGAGACATGACCGGCCTTCTCCGCAGCAGGCAGATCGGCAAAACGTTCACCGTACAGATGAATCTGCGCCAGCACCTGGTTGGCGAAAGAACCATCCATGATCCTGCTGGGGTGACCCGTCGCATTGCCCAGGTTCACCAGACGCCCCTCAGAAAGCAGGATCAGGTAATCATCGCTATCGGGATCAAAGGACTTGCCAGCATCCGTATCCCGATAGACCTTGTGAACTTGCGCCTTCACTTCGTCCCAGGCCCAGGTTTTACGCATGAAAGCGGTATCGATTTCGTTATCGAAATGGCCGATGTTACAGACCACTGCGCCCTTCTTGAGAGCCTTGAGCATGCCGGCATCACAGACGTTGAAGTTGCCGGTCGCGGTCACCAGCAAATCTATCTGGCCGAGCAGGCCGCCATCGATGCAGGCATCCGTGCCATCGTTGATGCCGTTCTTATAGGGCGATACGACTTCGTAACCATCCATGCAGGCCTGCATGGCACAGATGGGATCCACCTCGGTGACGCGGACGATCATCCCTTCCTGACGCAGGGAGGCCGCCGAACCCTTGCCCACATCGCCATAACCCAGCACCAACGCGCGCTTACCGGAGAGAAGATGATCCGTGGCCCGCTTGATGGCATCACTCAGAGAATGGCGGCAACCATACTTGTTGTCATTCTTGCTCTTGGTCACAGAGTCGTTGACGTTGATGGCGGGGATTTTCAGGCTCCCTTCCCGGGCCATTTCCCAGAGGCGATGCACACCGGTAGTGGTTTCCTCGGAGACGCCGTGGACGCCCGCCAGCAATTCCGGATGTTTCTGGTGCAACAGGCCAGTGAGGTCACCGCCGTCATCCAGCAGCATGTTCGGGCGCCAGCCATCCGGGCCGGTGATGGTCTGCTCGACACACCACCAATATTCATCTTCCGTCTCGCCTTTCCAGGCAAAAACCGGGATGCCCGCCGCCGCGATGGCCGCTGCCGCCTGATCCTGAGTGGAGAAAATGTTGCAGGAGGACCAACGTACTTCCGCGCCGAGCGCCACCAGCGTTTCAATGAGCACCGCAGTCTGGATGGTCATGTGGATGCAGCCAGCGATACGCGCACCCTTGAGTGGCTGTTGCGCCTGGTATTTGCGACGAATGGTCATCAGTGCCGGCATTTCCGTTTCGGCAATGCGGACTTCCTTACGTCCCCAGGCAGCGAGGGAAATATCGGCGACTTTGTAATCGGCAGAATCTTTGAGCACAGCATTCATGTAAGTCATTCCTTGAGCATGAAAGCGAGCGCGGTTTCACAGATGGGAAGCATAGGCCGAGCCTGATCGTCACCCCGCCGCCTTCCCGGCCGGGAAATCATCCGGCCGGATCAGCGCAGGAGGCATGACGACTGCAGCGCCCCTCGACCCGATCTTCCAGCGGGGACAACTCCCCGCCAAGGCATTTTTACCGTAGTCCGGCAGCGTCACGCAAGACGGCAGCCTTGTCGGTCCGCTCCCAAGTAAACTCTGGCTCTTCGCGACCGAAGTGGCCATAGGCAGCCGTTTTGGCATAGATAGGCCGCAACAGGTCGAGCATCTGGATGATGCCTTTGGGGCGCAGGTCAAAGTGCTCCTGCACCAGAGCGGCAATCCGGTCGTCATCGATCACGCCGGTACCAAAAGTATCCACCATCAGACTCACCGGCTGCGAGACACCGATGGCGTAGGCCACCTGCACTTCGCAACGTCTGGCGAGTCCTGCGGCCACGATGTTCTTCGCCACATAGCGTCCGGCGTAGGAGGAAGAACGGTCCACCTTGGAGGGGTCCTTGCCGGAGAACGCGCCGCCGCCGTGACTGCCCTGACCGCCGTAAGTGTCCACAATGATTTTGCGCCCGGTCAAACCACAGTCCCCTACGGGCCCGCCGATCACGAAACGGCCGGTGGGATTGATGAGGTACTTGGTATCCTTATGGATCATCTCAGGAGGCAGGACGGGCTTGATGATTTCCTCGCGCACGGCTTCGACGAGATCCGCGTGGCTGATATCCGGGGCATGCTGGGTGGAAAGCACCACGGTATCGATGGCGACTGGGCGGTCATCCTCATAGCGTACCGTCACCTGACTCTTGGCGTCAGGACGCAGCCAAGGCAGACGACCATCTTTGCGCACCATCGCCTGCCGCTCGGTCAGACGGTGGGCAAAATAGATGGGCGTCGGCATCAGCACGTCCGTCTCGTCACAGGCAAAGCCGAACATCAAGCCTTGGTCACCAGCGCCCTGATCGAGGTCGAGCCCGGCGCCTTCGTCCACGCCTTGAGCGATGTCAGGGGATTGCTTGTCCAAGGTCTGCACCACTGCGCAGGAGGCCCAGTCAAAACCCATGTCCGAGGAGTTATAACCGATCCGGCGCACGGTCTGGCGCGCCACATCCGCATAATCCACCACCGCTGTGGTGGTAATCTCACCCGCGAGCACGATCAGGCCGGTGGTGATCAGCGTCTCGGCCGCCACCCGACCACGGGGGTCCTGAGCCAGAATCGCGTCGAGGATGGCATCGGAAATCTGATCCGCGACTTTATCGGGGTGACCTTCGGAAACGGATTCAGAGGTGAAAAGATGACTTTTGGACATGCACTGGGCTCCTCAATAGCTAGGCCGACCTGTCGCAGCGCGACAGGGACAGCGCGCACTATATCAAAGGAAAGCGCCACAAGCGAAGTGAAACCCGCTCACCGCAAAGGCAAAATTGGCTCAAGCGGGGCGGATGTGCGGCCTCAAGAGCGCGCCGGGCCAACTACCGGAAAGGAGGACTTCTTGCTGCCACCCCAAAAATAGGAAATACCACCGGTCACCTGGACATCGTTGAGGTTGGAAGCATTCGGCGTGGGGGTATTGAAGAGCAGTTGATCCCGCACATCCAGGCGCAGCCCCAGGTGATCATTTACGAGATACTGATAGCCTACACCGAAGACGCCCATCAACGAGGTTCCCCGGCCGATCCGGCTGTTAAACAGGTCGCTGGACGCCCCCAAACCCAGGGAGAGATAGGGGGTGTCAGGGCTGCCGAGCGCGTAAAGATTACCGAGGATCGCGCCACTGTACTGATTGGCACCGACGGTATGTGCAGGACCCTGCAGATGGGCAAAGGCTGCTGCCACCTGCGCCTCCACTCCCACGTGGGCATCTATCCGACGCCCCATGCGCAAGCCGACGACTCCGGCATTGCCACCGTTGTCCAGACCGCTTGAGGCATCAAAAAAGGTATTCCCACCAAAGAGGTTGATGTAGGTCTCATCATGCGCGGGCCGCTCGGCCGCCCACGCCGGAACGGCGAGGACAAGACCGATGAACACCAGCACCGCGCGCAACCCCCACTCCATGACCTTGCACCTCGTATATGGCAGCACTGCCCAATAAAACCTGTTATGATCATAGCCCGGTTTAGATACATTTACCACAAGTCTCTGTCCGTTTTGCCGAAAAACCAACAAGGAGCTTTCATGTCCACTCTCGTCTGCGGTTCTCTGGCCTTTGATACCATCATGGTCTTTCAGGACCACTTCAAGGCGCACATTCTGCCTGATCAGGTACACATGCTGAACGTGTCCTTTACTGTCCCGCAAATGCGGCGCGACTTCGGCGGCTGTGCGGGCAACATCGCATACAACCTCAAATTGCTGGGCGCCAATCCGGTGATCGTCGGCACCGCAGGTCAGGACTTCACGCCCTATCTCGATCACCTGAAGGCACAGGGATTGGACACCGGCCTGCTGCGGATTCTCCCGGACCACTACACCGCACAAGCCTTCATCACTACCGATCTGGACGACAACCAGATCACCGCCTTTCACCCTGGCGCGATGTTTCAGGCCCAGGAGAACCGCCTGGCCGGACGTATCCCCGAGAATGTGCGTTGGGCCATTGTCGCACCGGATGGACTCGGCGCCATGGTGCAGCATCTGGAAGACCTTACGAATGCTGGCATTCCCACACTGTTTGACCCTGGTCAGGGTCTGCCGCTCTTCGATGCGGAAACCCTGACCCGCCTGATTGACCGGGCAGATTACCTTACGGTCAACGATTATGAATGCCAGATGGTACAGGCGCGCACCGGCCTCGGCCTCAACGAACTTCGCCAGCGCCTAAAGGCCCTGATCGTCACTCGCGGCGAGCATGGCTCGGTGATCTATCATGACGGCCGGGAGACGACCATTCCAGCGGCCAGGCCCAAAGCGGTTACAGACCCCACCGGATGCGGAGACGCCTATCGCGCGGGGCTGCTGTACGGCTTGGAACACGAACTTGGCTGGGAAACCAGCGGCAGGGTCGCCTCATTGATGGGCGCCTATAAAATTGAACAGGCAGGCACCCAGAATCACCGCTTTACCTGGCCGGAATTCCAGGCCCGCTATCGCGAGAACTTCGGCGAGACGATCGGCTAGGCTCCGGCTGGCTCAGGAAACGACCGGCTTGTCCTCGGCATCCCAGACATTGATACCGCCACCAAGGTTATAGACTTCGGTGAAGCCCATCTCCTGCAAGGTCACCGCTGCCAGCGCCGAACGTGTTCCGCTGTCACAGTAAAGGACAACGACCCGATCGCGCGCAACGGCCAACTCCGGGTGGCAATGGCCGTAATCAGGGTCCGCCAGTGCCTCCAGATAACCGCGAGGCACATGGATGGCGCCCGGCAGATGCCCATCCAGAAAGGCACTGGCCTCCCGAACGTCCACCACCAGCACATCGTCCCGGCTCCGCAGCCAATCCTCCAACGTATCGCAGTCTATTTCGCGAATCTGACGGCGCGCCGCCCGTATGAAATCCGCAAGAGATTTCCCCATGACCTTCCCCATCGCACTAAAAACGGTCCGTCCTCATGGACACATGACCTCGGCGAGATGCTTACGGAGCTCCTCGATACCGACATAGGTATAATCCTTGCTCAAAGTGCCGGAAATCATTGCGCTGGTAGGTGCATCCAGTTTTTCGCGCAGCAAACCCAGAATATGCGGAGAAGCGACGAGCACCAGGTGTTGGAAAGCATTCTGCTTTCGCGCCGTGCCCAAATAGGTCGCCAGCTCATTGGCGAATTGCAGCATTTCCGCCTCCTTAGGACTGGTTTGCCATTCGATACCAGGCCGTGCTCCCGCAGCGAAGCTCTGCTGAACGCGCCCTCCCGCATCCGTCACCAGTTCGTCCTGGTGCTTGCGGCTGTCGGGATGCTGCCAATCCTGTACCAGATGCAGCCCGGTATTGCAGCCCTCATTTTTAAAGAGGCGCGCCTCTGCGGCGTTACTCACCAGTACCCAAGTCACTGTAGCCATCTCACATCCTCCTTTTTCGCCTGATCCCTGACATAGATGGATACGGCAATGACAAAAAACAAGCAACGGTTTTTTCCTTCCCTGATTTGTAGAATCAATCTATGATGGTCTCGCCTGCTACCTGTCCTTGAGGAATCTCTAACAGTGTCCTCCCAACCCCTCAGCAAAACCGCCTGCCCCCTACCGCCCTTGGGCATGGACGCCCTCAGTCTACGCATGGACACCTGTCATTATCTGCTGCGCACCTTGGGTGCCGAAGAAACAGCGGAGCCTGCCAACAGCGTTTATACGGCGCTGGCCATGAGCCTGCGTGACCGCCTGGTCGAACGCTGGAAAAACACCCAGAAAAAGGTGGCCGCCGAAAGCGGCAGGCGCACCTTTTATCTTTCTCTGGAGTTCCTGCTCGGGCGGGCCATGGGCAACGCCCTGCTGAACCTGGGTCTGGAAGACGCGGCGCGCGAGGCGTTGACCAGGGAGCACCGCGAACTGGTGGACATCATGGAACTTGAACCCGACGCTGGCCTGGGTAACGGCGGGCTGGGCCGTCTTGCAGCCTGCTTTCTCGATAGCTGCGCCTCTCTCGGACTGCCGGTCACGGGTTATGGCATTCGCTACAGCTACGGCATGTTTCGTCAGGAAATTCGCGGAGGCGAGCAGGTGGAGGAACCTGACCACTGGCTGAGGAATGGTTGCCCCTGGGAACTGAAACGACCGGAACGGGTACGGCGTGTTCACTTTTTCGGACGCAGCGACGGATATCACGATGCCCAGGGAAGGTTCCATCAGCGTTGGGTCGACACCCACGACGTGCTTGCCGTACCTTACGACATTCCCATCCCCGGTTATCGCAACGAGGTGGTCAATACCCTGCGTCTCTGGCGGGCGACGGCCACCGACATCTTTGATCTCGGTGAATTCAACGCCGGCGCCTACCCCGAAGCCGTCGCAGCCAAAAACAACGCCGAGCACATCAGCATGGTGCTCTATCCTAATGACAGCAGTGAAAACGGTAAGGAACTGCGCCTGCGCCAGCAGTACTTCCTGGCTTCCGCGAGCCTTCAGGATGTGGTCGCGGATTGGGTTGCCATCCACGGTGAAGATTTCCGCAATTTTGCCAAACATCACTGCTTCCAACTCAATGATACCCATCCCAGTTGTGCCGTACCGGAACTGATGCGCCTGCTGATGGATGAACACGGCCTGAACTGGGAGGAAGCCTGGGACATCACTAGCCATACCATGGCCTACACCAACCACACCCTGCTGCCCGAGGCACTGGAACGGTGGTCGGTGCGTTTATTCCGGCAGCTCCTCCCGCGCCTGCTGGAAATCATCATGGAAATCAACGCACGTTTTTTGCAGGAAGTGGCATGGCGTGCACCGGGCAACACCGGCCTGCTGCAACGATTGTCCATCATCGAGGAAGGCGACGAGCAGATGGTGCGCATGGCACACCTCGCCGTGGTGGGCAGCTTCTCGGTAAACGGGGTCGCGGCACTGCACACCAGGCTCCTCTGTGAGGATCTTTTTGCCGACTTCCACCACCTCTGGCCGAAAAAATTCAACAACAAAACCAATGGAGTGACACCGCGACGATGGTTGCAGTGGGCCAACCCCGGGCTGCGCGACCTTGTTACCGAGCGCATCGGCCCGGACTGGAAGCACGACCTGGAACGGCTGCGGGATCTGGAGCCGGCAGCGGACGATGCGAAGTTCCGCAAGCGCTGGGCGGAGGTACGTCGCGCCAACAAGGAACGGCTGGCGGCGCTGGTGCATCAGCATACCGGCGTCACTTTCATCCGCGATGCCCTGGTGGACGTGCAGGTAAAGCGCATCCATGAATACAAAAGGCAACTGCTCAATGCCCTGCACGTCATTCATCTCTACGACCGCATCAAGCGCGGCGAAGCGAACCAGGTGACCCCCCGCAACGTCCTGTTTGCGGGCAAGGCGGCGCCCGGCTACTTCATGGCCAAGCGCACCATCAAATTCATCAACAATATCGCCAATGTCATCAATCATGATCCGGATACGGAAGGCTTGTTGCGCGTGAGCTTTCTACCGGATTACCGGGTCTCCCTCATGGAGCAGATTTGCGCGGCAACTGACCTCTCCGAGCAGATATCCACGGCAGGCAAGGAGGCCTCCGGCACCGGCAACATGAAGTTTATGATGAACGGGGCCCTGACCATCGGCACCCTGGACGGCGCCAACATCGAGATCCGCGACGCGGTAGGCGCCGAGCATTTTTTCCTTTTCGGGTTGAATGCCGAAGAGGTCAGCCAATTGCGCGGGCATTACAATCCGGAGCTCTATATCCAGGCGGACCACGATTTGGCACGGGTCATGGACCTGTTGCAGAGCGGCTATTTCAACGCGTTCGAACCGGGCATTTTCGACCCCATCGTCCACGCCGTCACCCATCCCCATGACCCGTGGATGGTGCTCGCCGATTTCACCAGCTATAAAATCAAGCAACGGGAGGCGGCGGATGTCTGGCATGATCAGACCGAATGGCAACGGCTGAGCATTCTCAACACTGCGGCCAGCGGGATTTTTTCCAGCGACCGGACCATTGCTCAGTACAACACGGACATCTGGCACCTGACACCTCTGGTCATGACCCCATGACAGCATTCGCCTGATCTGTTCTAATGCGCATCATCAACGGGGTGCGTTCGCTGTGCAGAGGAAACTGATGATTCAAAAACCACGTCCGGTGTTGCTCCTGATCCTCGATGGATGGGGCTACCGGGAGGATTCCGAAGATAACGCCATTGCCCAGGCGCGCACGCCAAACTGGGATGGCTGGTGGCAAAATTGTCCCCATGGTCTCATCAACGCTTCCGGGGCTTCTGTGGGGCTTCCCGGCGGACAGATGGGCAACAGCGAAGTCGGGCATATCAATATCGGAGCAGGCCGCGTGGTGTACCAGGAGTACGAGCGCGTGAATCTCGCCATCGCCGACGGCAGTTTCTACTCCAACAGCGCCCTCTGTGCAGCGGTGGATGCCGCCGAGGCACAGGGCGGTGCCGTCCATATCCTGGGTCTGCTTTCAGCGGGTGGGGTGCATTCTCACGAAGAACATATCCTCGCCGCGCTACGTCTGGCGCGGGGCCGGGGCGCTGAACGGGTCTATGTGCATGCCTTTCTGGACGGTCGCGATACCCTGCCGCGCTGCGCGGAGTCATCTCTGAAACGACTGGATGCCGAGATAAACACCTACGGTGGCGCTCTGGCCTCGGTGATCGGCCGCTTTTACGCCATGGATCGTGACCACCGCTGGGATCGGGTCCAGCAGGCCTATGATCTGCTTACCCTCGGCAAGGGAGAGCACTATGCCACGGGTTTAGAGGCGCTTGGTGCCGCCTACCTCCGTGGCGAAAGCGACGAGTTTGTCGCCCCATCGTGGATTGGTGCCAACCCCGCCTGCATCGGCGATCACGATGCAGTGTTATTCATGAACTTTCGCTCCGATCGCGCCCGCCAGATCACCCGGCCGTTTGTCGAGGCAGACTTCGACGGCTTCGCCCGACAGGTCAAACCCCAACTCGCAGGCTTCGTCACCCTCACGGAATACAGTGAGCATTTTGATGCACTGGTCGCATACCCCCCCACTCGTCTGAAAAATACCTTTGGCGAATGGGTATCCCAATTCGGCCTGCATCAGTTGCGCATTGCCGAAACCGAAAAGTACGCCCATGTCACCTTTTTCCTGAGTGGCGGTGACGAACGGATATTCCCCGGCGAAGATCGCGTATTGATTCCGTCTCCCAAGGTCACCACCTACGATCTGCAACCGGAAATGAGCGTGAATGAACTGACCGATGCCCTGGTCGCCCGCGTTGAAAGTCGCCAGTACGATACCATCATCTGCAATATCGCCAATCCCGATATGGTCGGCCACAGTGGTAAACTGGCTGCGGCCATTGCCGCGGTCGAGGCGGTAGACCGCAGCCTCGGGCGTATTGTCAGCGCCGTGCGCGCCGTCGGCGGCGAAGCGCTGATCACAGCGGATCATGGCAATGTCGAGCAGATGCTGGATGTCGGGAGCGGCCAGGCGCACACCTCTCACACCTGTAACCCGGTGCCTCTGCTCTACATCGGACGCCCTGCAAAGATTATATCCGGGGGGGCACTGGAGGATCTCGCGCCCACCCTGCTCCGGCTCATGGGCTTGCCGGTGCCTCCTGAAATGGGCGGCAAAAACCTGGTGCAGTTCCTCTGACCCATGCCCCTTCTGTCCCGTCCCCGCGTCGGCGCACTGCTTGCCTTGATCTTGCTCCTTCCGGCTGGTGCGGGAGCGGGAGCGGCAACGCTTCAGGAAAAAATACAAAATAGTCAGAAAAAACTGGAGCATATACACGAGAATCTAGGGCAGGTACAGGCGCATCTCGCGGCGGGGCAGAAAACCCAGGCGCAACTGCGCGTAGAAATCAGCGCACTCGATCAGCGGGTTGTTGCGACGCAAAAGAAGCTGGCCGGAATCCAGCAGCAGCAACACTCGGCACAGGCACAATTGGCCGAACTGCGGGTAAAAATCAATGCACTGCAAGCGGAACTGAGTCAACAGAAAGGCATCCTCGCCCGGCAGCTTCGCGGCGCATACATGCTCGGCGGAGTTACCCCACTGGCCGTCTGGCTGCAAACGGAACGCCCCGGAGAACTGGGGCGCATGAGCGTCTTTTACGAGTCCCTGGCCAGGGCGCGCAGCGCACTGATCGTCAAAACCCAAGGCACCGCGCAACAGATACGGAAGACTCGGCACGAGGTGCAAATCCACGAAACCCATCTCGCTCAGTTGGCGCAACAGGTCAGCGCGCAGGAACAAACGCTCCGGCAACAGCGTGAGGCTCACGCCGCGCTGGAAAACCAGCTTGCAGCCCGTATTGCCGCCGACAAGACCAAGATCGCAGAATTACAAGCGAATGCCAATATTCTCAACGGATTGGTGAGCCGTCTGACCGTTCAGTTCCGTCATCAGGAAGAAGTCGCCCGCGCCAAAGCTGCCGCCGAAGCACGACGCAAGGCCGCTGCTGCGGCCCGTCGCGCGGCGGCAATCTCCGCGCAGCGGGCCGCTGTCGCGCAACATCATCTGGCCCAGGAAAGGCAGGCGGAACAGCAGGCGCAGCGGGTGCAGGAAACAGAGCGGGCACGACAGGTTCAACGTGCGGCGAATGCACAAAAGCAGCCACCCACCACCGTAGTTCGTCCGCCGGTGATAGTCGCCACCCCCGCTCCCGCATTACCCGCAACCCCCATCGTCGGGCGCGGCAGCTACCCCGCGCCGGTAACCGGTCCGGTTACCGCGCGTTTCGGCGCGCCCCGGGTGACTGGCGGACTCGACTGGCAGGGTATCACCTTTCAGGCTCCGGTAGGGACGAAGGTTCGCGCCATCGCGCCGGGCATGGTACTTTATGCGGGGCCTTTGCGCGGCTATGGACAGATTGTCATCGTGCAGATCGCACATAGTTTGTTGTCCATATACGGGCACCTGGGCGCTACCGATGTCCACGTTGGAGAACAGGTTTCCACCGGACGCCAAGTCGGCAGTGTGGGCAGCGGCGGCGAACTGGGGAACGATGGTCTCTATTTCGAGATGCGGAATGCTGGCCACCCGGTCAATCCGCTGGATTACATCCACAACTGAGAATCACGCTGCCGGTTCTGCCAAGCGCCCTGCCCTGGATCCACACTTTTGGAGATTTTATCTATGTCCGTTCCCCGCTCCCCCAAGCCGCGCTCCGGTACCCTGCTGGGCGTCAGCGTCGGGCTCGTTCTGGGTGTCAGCGCCAGTTTTGCCGTCACCGTTCACGCGGCAAAGGATCAAAATGGCATCCCTTTGGAACAGATCCAGACTTTCAGTCAGGTCTTCGGGATCGTCAAATCTCACTACGTCGACCCCACTTCCGACAAAAAACTGATGGATGGCGCCATCAACGGCATGGTCAGCGCCCTGGACCCCCACTCTGCCTATCTGACGCCTAAAGAACTCAAAGAAATGCAAGTGTTCACCAACGGCAAATTTGGCGGACTGGGCATTGAAGTGACCGGCGAGCATGGCGTACTCAAGGTCATCAGCGCCATTGACGGTACGCCAGCCGCCAAGGCTGGCATCGAACCAGGCGATATCATTATCAAAATTGATCACAAGGCCCTGCAGGGCATCGCCCTACAGAAAACCGTGGACATGATGCGTGGCAAGCCCGGAACACAGGTAACCCTGACTATTTTGCGGCCGCATCAGACGCAACCCCTGACCCTGACCCTGACCCGCGCCATCATCAAGGTGCAGAGCGTGCGCTCAGCCATGTTGGCGCCCGGTTATGGCTACATCCGCATCAGTCAGTTCCAGGAAAACACCGGCAGCGCAACCCGCAAGGCGGTGGAGCATCTGGAGCAGGAAGCCAACGGGCACCTCAAAGGTCTGATCCTCGACCTCCGCAACAATCCGGGGGGAGTGCTCGGAGCAGGGGTCGAGACAGCGGACACCTTCCTCAACAAAGGGCTGATCGTCTATACCAAAGGGCGCACTGACGACAGCGACATGCGTTTCTCCGCCCACGGACCCGATTACCTCCACGGCGCCCCCATGATCGTACTCGTCAATGGCGGCTCGGCTTCGGCAGCGGAAATCGTTACCGGCGCGCTCAAGGATGACCACCGCGCCCTGATCATGGGTCAGCGTACCTTTGGCAAAGGATCGGTACAGACGGTGATACCGCTGAGCAACGGCGGCGCCCTCAAACTGACGACGGCACTTTATTACACCCCGGCAGGCTGCTCCATCCAGAGCGAGGGCATCGTCCCCAACATCGAGGTGCAGCCATCCAATGCGCGGCTGCGCGCACTGGATGCGGATCTCCTGAAGGAGTCGGAACTACATGGTGTGCTGAAAGCGCCGGACGAGTGCCGCAAGGCCACACCCCGGTACACCATCGCCCCGCCGGCTTCCGCCACGGTGGCGACACCGACCGCCGCTACCGAATCCACGGCGGCAGACGAGGCCATAGCCGCCAGCAGCACCCTGAAACCGAATCTGGTGAAGGATTACCCCTTGCGCGAAGCACTCGCCATTCTGCAGAACCAAGCGGTTCCGGTGCAGGAAAAGGGGCGTAGCGTCACCATGGTGATCCCCCTCCCGAAGGCAGTGGGACAATGATCCGGCCAGGACTATTTTGTCTGATATGCGTTGAGCATGGATAAATTCTGCACCAACATGGTCCAACTCCACGTGATTTCCCGATTGGTCGACGGAGAGGCGGTCGTGTGTTTTTTCTCGAGAGGAGCAAGGCGCCAGTGACTTCTGCGATACAGGTGCTGATCGCCGTAGCGGATGGTTTTGAGGACATGGAGGTAGTGATCTCCTGCGATATTCTGCGGCGGGCGGGTTTGCAAGTGGTCCTTGCCGGACTGGAAAACGGCTTGGTCACCGGTGGACGGGGACTGCGCCTGCAACCAGACGCGTTGTTCGCCGATGTGGCCGACGCTGATATCGATGTGATTCTGCTTCCCGGCGGGATCGGGGGTGTAGAGCGCATGGCAAAGCATCAGCCGCTCATCGGGCTCCTGCAGGAACGAACCCGGCAGGGGCAGATCATAGCCGCCATCTGTGCCGCACCTGGCATGCTGGCAGCCCATCACCTGCTCGATGGCCGTCAGGTCACCGCTTATCCCGGCACCCTCGATCCGCAGAGCCGGGATTATACCTACCAGGAAAATGCCGTAGTGGTCGACGGTCCCCTGATCACATCCCGCGGACCGGGTACAGCCATGGATTTTGCCCTTACCCTGGTGGAACTCCTCCTCGGCCCTGAAAAACGTCAGGAAACGGAGGCACCACTGCATCGTAGCACCCCTGAGACTTCCCCTTTGTCCGCCACTATGGATAATAGGGCCAGCATCACTTAACCTGAAGGAAAATTTATGAAACTTCGCGCGGTCATTCTTGCTGCCACTGTCAGCGCTTTTGCTATACCTGCTTTTGCTGCCCCCGTCGCCACCGTCAATGGCGCCGCCATTGATAACAGCGAGGTGCAGGCCATCATGTCCATGAGCCCGGCGCTCGCCAAGGAGCCCAATGCCCGCGAGCAGGTGGTGCAGAATCTGGTCAACATGGAAGTGCTTTCGCAGTACGCCGTCAATCACAAGCTGGGCCAGACCGCCGACGTAAAAGAGCGCCTGGCTATGGCCAAACGTCAGATTCTAGCCGATGCGGCGGTCGAACAGTACGTGAAAGAGCACCCCATCCCGGAAACGGACATTCAGAACGCCTACAACAAATTCGTTCAGGCCATGGGCAAGAAGGAATTTGAAGTGCGGCACATCCTGGTGAAGACGAAGACGGAGGCTGACAAGATCATGGGCGATCTCAAGGCCGGTCAGAAGTTCTCCGCCCTGGCGGAAAAATACTCCATCGACAAGGCCAGCGCCGCTCATGGTGGCGAACTGGGCTGGATTGTCCCTGGTATGGTCGTTCCGCCCTTCGCTCAGGCCATTGAGACAGCTCCTATCGACAAGCCCGTTGGCCCGGTGCAGACCCAGTTCGGCTACCATGTGATCGAGGTGCAGGCGACGCGCGCCCTGACCCCCCCGCCACTGAGTGCCATGAAGGATCGCATCAAGACGCAACTGCAGCAGCAGGAGGCCGCCAAGTTCGTCTCCAACCTGCGCAGCCAGGCGAAGATCAATATCACCAAGTAATTCTGGTATCGCCCAAACAAAAAGCGTCGGGAATCTCCCCGGCGCTTTTTTTTCACCGCCCGCGCCCCCACCTTCGAAGGACCGGCTGATGCGGAACGGGCTCATGGGACACCTTGCCAGCGCAGAAGGCAGGCGCCACAATGACAGCGAAGAGTAAACATTATGGAGTGCAGGTCATGGGTAGAACGCAACATCGTCGCAGTACCATCCTGGAGCGCGAACCTCAGGCACAGGAGCCCCGCATGTACCGGGTACTACTGGTAAATGATGATTTCACTCCCATGGACTATGTCGTGCATATTCTTGAAGCGTATTTTCATAAGCCCCATGACGAGGCAGTGGCAGTGATGATGGCCGTCCATCAGCAGGGTAGGGGATTGTGCGGAATTTTTCCTTATGACCTCGCAGAAACCAAAGTGGCCCTGGTCACCGCCGACGCACGGCAACACCAGCACCCACTGCGCTGTATCATGGAAAAGGAGTAAGCCATGATCGACAAACCCCTGGAACAGTCCATCAATCAGGCCTTCCAGATTGCCCGCCAGTACGGACATGAATACGCCTCCGTGGAACATCTCTTACTGGCCCTGCTGGACAACCCCGACGGTATGGATGTGCTCAGCGCCTGTGGCGCCGACCGCACCCATCTGTCTGTGGAACTACGGCAGTTTCTGGAACGCAAAGTGCCCGCCATGGGTCCGGCGGGCACCGTCAATACCCAGCCGTCCATAGGTTTTCAGCGGGTCATTCAGCGCGCTCTCTACCATGTGCAGTCGGCGGGTAAGGATGCGGTTTCGGGGGCTAACGTCATTGTCGCCATCTTCGCCGAAAGGGAATCCCACGCTGTTTATTTCCTACAGAAAGAACATGTGACAAGACTCGATGTGGTCAATTTTCTGGCGCACGGCGTGCGCAAGGATGAAGTCATGGATGAGGAAGAAGAGGAAGTCGAGGGTACCACGGAAAAGAAGGGAGACAGCAAGGACCCGCTCACAGCTTATGCGCGCAACCTCAACGCCATGGCACGGGCAGGACGGCTGGACCCGCTGATAGGACGCCAGGAGGAGTTGATCCGGGCCCTGCAGGTGCTGGCACGGCGCCGGAAAAACAACCCCCTCTTCGTCGGTGAACCAGGTGTCGGGAAAACCGCCATCGTCGAGGGCCTTGCGCGTGCTGTTGTCGCCGGCAAAGTGCCGGAGATGCTGGAAAACGCGACGATTTATGCTCTGGATTTGGGGGCGTTGATCGCCGGATCCCGCTACCGGGGTGACTTTGAAGAACGCCTGAAAGGGGTGCTGAAGGCGCTGCGCAAAAAACCCAACAGCATCCTGTTCATCGACGAGATTCACACCCTGATCGGCGCCGGAGCCGCTTCGGGTGGCGCCATGGATGCCTCCAATCTGCTGAAGCCGGCTCTCGCCTCCGGTGAACTGAAATGTATCGGGGCGACCACTTATCAGGAGTTCCGCCAGTATTTTGAGAAGGATCGCGCGCTGACTCGTCGCTTCCAGAAAATTGACGTGCCGGAGCCCTCTCAGGAAGAGTCCGTACAGATTTTGCGCGGACTGAAGGGACAATTTGAGCAGCATCATGGCCTGCGTTATACCGACACGGCGTTGCGCGCGGCGGTGGAGCTGTCCGTCAAGCACATCCACGATCGCCATCTACCCGACAAGGCCATTGATCTCATCGACGAGGTGGGCGCCGCGCAAGCGCTTTTGCCAGTCTCCCGACGCAAGAAGAGCATCGGTGTGCACGACATCGAGGAAATGGTCGCCCGGGTGGCCCGTATTCCGGGTAAGAGCGTCTCTACCGATGATCGTCAGGCCCTGAAGAATCTGGAGCGGGATCTGGGATTCGTCATCTTTGGTCAGGAAAAGGCCATCCACGAACTCTCCGCGGCCATCAAAATGGCACGGGCAGGCCTGCGCCACCATGAAAAGCCGGTGGGGAGTTTTCTCTTCTCCGGCCCGACCGGCGTGGGTAAGACCGAGCTCAGCCGGCAGTTGGCCAGCCTGCTCGGCATTCCGCTACTGCGTTTCGACATGAGTGAATACATGGAACGGCATACGGTGTCACGACTCATCGGTGCACCGCCAGGATATGTCGGGCATGATCAGGCTGGACAACTGACGGAGGCGGTGAGCCGTAATCCACATGCGGTGCTGTTGTTGGATGAAATTGAGAAGGCACACCCGGATATCTTCAATGTGCTCCTGCAAGTGATGGATCACGGCAAGCTGACAGATGCCGGCGGCCGCACGGTGGACTTCCGCAATGTGGTGCTCATTATGACCACCAATGCGGGGGCTGAGGCGCGCGGCAAAGCGAATATTGGTTTCATGAACGCCCCCCAGAGTGATGGCGGACAGGAAATGGAGACCATCCGCCGGGTCTTCGCACCGGAATTTCGCAACCGCCTGGATGCCGTCGTACCCTTCACACCGCTTTCTAAGGAGACGGTGCTACACGTGGTGGATAAGTTCGTCATGGAACTGGACGAGCAGTTGCTGCAAAAGGGCTATAGCCTGGAAATCAGCGCTGAACTACGGCAATGGCTGGCGGACAAGGGCTACGACCCGCAGATGGGCGCCCGGCCGATGACGCGGATGATTCAGGAGCACCTGAAGAAGCCGCTGGCGGAGCATATCCTCTTTGGCGACCTACCCAAGGGCACGCGAATCACTGCGCGCCTCGAGAACGGTGAGGTGAAACTGGAAATACCGGTGCCCGTGCATCAAGACTGACGGATGGATAAGGCATTATTACATTTTGACAATAGCTATGCGCGCGATCTGGAGGGCTTTTACGCTCCCTGGCAGGCGGCCACGGCACCAGCGCCCCGACTGCTGCTGTTGAACCAGGCACTGGCGGAGGAGCTGGGACTCGACAGTGCCACGCTGGACGATGAACTGGGTGCCGCCATTTTTTCCGGGAATCAGGTCCCGGAAGGCGCGCTGCCCTTGGCTCAGGCCTATGCCGGCCATCAGTTCGGCCACTTCTCTCCGCAACTGGGGGACGGCCGCGCCCTCTTGCTCGGCGAGTTGATCGATCGCCATGGTCGGCGCCGGGATATGCAACTGAAAGGCTCTGGTCGCACGCCCTTTTCCCGGGGCGGCGATGGCAAAGCGGCACTGGGGCCGGTGCTGCGCGAATATGTCATCGGCGAAGCCATGCATGCGCTGGGCATACCCACGACGCGCGCGCTGGCCGCCGTCACGACCGGGGAAACCGTCCGTCGGGAAACATGGCTCCCCGGCGCCATCCTCACCCGCATCGCCGCCAGCCATATTCGCGTCGGCACCTTTCAGTTCTTTGCCGCACGCAACGAAAACGTCCGGGTCAAACAACTGGCTGATTACACCATCGCCCGCCACTACCCCCCCCTGAAAGGTGCGGACAATCCCTATCTGGAGCTGTTTGCGGCGGTATCCGCCGCACAGGCAGCCCTGATCGCGCGCTGGATGCTGGTCGGTTTCATTCACGGTGTGATGAACACGGACAACATGAGCATCGCCGGCGAGACCATCGATTACGGCCCCTGCGCCTTCATGGATAACTACGATCCGGAGACTGTTTTCAGCTCCATCGACGCCCATGGCCGCTATGCCTACGCCCACCAACCATTGATTGCACAGTGGAATCTCACGCGCTTCGCCGAAACCCTGATTGATCTGGTTCACCCCGACCCCGATGAGGCCGCGCGCCTGCTGACCGAACAGCTCAACGAATTTCCCAAGCTCTACACCCGCCACTGGCTCGATGGCATGCGCGCCAAGATGGGCCTGGCCACGGCGGAGGACGGCGATCTAGCGCTGGCGCAAGCCCTTTTATCCGCCATGGAAGGCCAGAATGCCGACTTCACCCAGGTCTTCCGCGGTTTATCAGCGGCAGTGCGCGGTGATCCGGCGCAGGTCCGCGCCCACTTTGTCAACCAGGCGCCGTTTGATCTTTGGTTGGCGCAATGGCAAGCCCGGCTGGCGCACGAAAGCGCCACCGCGGAGGCGCGCGCCGAGGCTATGGATCAGGTCAATCCGCTCTACATACCCCGCAACCACAAAGTCGAGGAAGCCTTGGCCGCCGCTACGCTGAACCAGGACCTCACCCCATTCAAAGCGCTGCTCGCCGTGCTGGAACGGCCCTTCGCGGAGCGTCCGGGGCTGGAGAGCTATACCCAGCCTGCCCCCGAGGATTTCGGGCCATTCAAAACCTTTTGCGGGACGTAGCGCTCGCTGGGGCGCGGCCGCAGGTTACCATGCACATTCAAGGACAATGCGCTCCTGAACGCCACGTCAACGGTCCTGCGCAAGCACCTCGGCCACGCGCGCCTGAAGCATCGGAATGAGATCTTCCTCGAACCACGGATTGCGCTTCAGCCACAGATTATTACGCGGGCTGGGATGCGGCAGCGGTATCCGGTTGGGCCAGTTTTCGCGCCATGCATGAACCACCTCCGTCAGCGTTCCGGCCTCGGCGGGAAGGTGATAAGCCCGGGCATACTGGCCGATGACCAGGGTGAGTTGCAGATGCTGCAAATGCGGCAGTAATTCCCCATGCCAGGCACGAGCGCACTCTGGCCGCGGCGGCAAGTCTCCGGATGTTCCTGTGCCTGGGTAGCAGAATCCCATGGGTACGAGCGCCACCTGTCGGGCGTCGTAGAATACTTCTCGGGAGATACCCAGCCAGGCACGAAGCCTATCGCCGCTGGCATCGTTGAAGGGAATACCTGTTTCATGCACCTTCCTGCCCGGTGCCTGCGCAGCGATCAAAATACGGGCGCGCGAATCCATCTGCAGCACCGGACGCGCACCAAGCGGCAGGTGTCCGGCGCAAAGTTCGCATTCGCGAACACGGGTAAGTAGCATGGCGAGGGGATCACCATACATTGTGGGATCAAGCAAATTGATGGTCCTCTGATTGCTGACTTCTCCATGACTTTCAATGCCGGTTGCCCGTCATTTTGTGGCATGTCGCCGGCCCATTGTCGTGGAGACCTCCCGGGCCAAGACACGTCACTTTCTGCGCTGCCGCCGGATTTACAAAGTGCATCCCAACAACCGCAGATGGATGGAGGGCTTCGCGGTCACGTGCCCGCTCGTCCCGGATGCATCACGCCTCATATCCGGTTTTTGTTCATCGCCCCGCAGCCTCGGATTGGGCTTCCTCCAGACCCCGCCTCGCGACGACGCCCTTGCCCTTCTCCTCGCCTTCGGCTCTGCGAAAACCTGGCCACAGGACTCGCACCTGCGAAGTAACGCGCCATGCCCGGCGCACATCGGGATAGGAAGAAGCCTCACGGCCCCTCCCTCCCACACCACCGGACGAACGGGTCACCACGTATCCGGCGGTTCGATGAATTGAATGCTTACCGGGCCGCAAGGCTCGGCACTCCCAGGTTCTTGAAGAAGGCCAATGGTAATGCAATGGTCAGCGCCGCTGTCTTCGACAGCCGCCACGGCCCATGCGCCGACTTGCTGATGTTCCACGCTTCGCGCACCGTTACCCCGCGCTTGCGTAGTTCCCTGTAGCCCGCCGGCCCCCATTGTTTCCAGACGCAGCAGCGTAACTTGCGTCGTACCCACTTGTCGATGTCGCGCAGAGGGCTCAGTACCTCGGCAATGCCGAAATACGCTTTCCAACCAAGCGGGCTTTCCTCAGCTCTGCCACGATAACGCCAATGTTGTTGCCTCGTGTACGACGGGTCAGTTCCCGCACCCGATCTTTCAGCTTGTCGAGGGCCTTGTCGGCCACCTTCAGCCTAGCTCCGTTGCGGCTGACCGTGAAGCCCAGAAACTTGCGGTTCTTGGGCCTGTCCACCGGGATCTAACCTTATTCGTTAGGCATCTTGGTGTTCAAGAATAGTTCCATCTCCAGAGTCGTTATGCCAATGGATGAATGTCGGCGGTTTGTGCTCCTTCTGAAAGAAATTAAGTGCGCGCTCAATTTCAGCAACGGAAAGCGCCCACGACGCAGGATATTCATCCTGTTGTCCATTGCTTAACCGATACTCGATTGTGGCGTCAGCAGGCCCACTGTAGTTGGGATTTCGTGAACTGAATCCGGCATCCCCGTTTTCTCGAAGATACATTAGCCACCCTAGATTGCCGTTTATAAGGGCACAAAGAGATTGCCCGTCTGGACTTTCAAGCCACACTTCGCGATACCGCGATTCGTTCATTGTTGATACCTAACGCTGGAGTTAAGGCGACGCGCGTAGCGCGGTCGTCTTGAACGACTTATTATGCACTACTAATCGTCAATTATATCTGTGTTATGAATACCAATATCGGATAACATATTTTTCATTGTGTAGAAGTCAGAGCTCGCGATAGCTGCCTTGTAATAGTTATTTGATTCTAGTGCACTTTGGAACACCGATTTCACACATGGAATAGCATTATCAGAGCTGCCTGCATCAAGCATCGAAAAACACGAATCTATAGATGATAGATAGACTAACCCGGCCTTTTAATTAACCAAAGAAGGAAGGCTTTGCATATTGAGGAACGGTGAGTTTTCTCGAATGTCATTCCAATTTGATTCCGCAAAGTATTTATCCCAATCAAATTCATTATTACTCATGGAACTCCCTCACTTAAGCACTTGCATAACGTAAGTTCGACGGTACTGTCTGTGCAGTGTAACAAGGGGTTATGCCGCACAACAATGGATGATCTTCCTGCGGGTTTACCAGACAGAAGGGATCAATTTGTCTGGTGGGCGCCCGGCGGGCCGGGACGGATGGCCTGGTTTTGCTGGGTTCGTTCCCCGCGGTCATGGTGCTTTCTTGCGACAAAAGATAACATCAGCCACTCAATACCCACTTTCCATGCGCTTTAATGGCGTCATACATAGCGTCTGGTGCCAGGTCTATTTCCTCTGGCCACGTCACCACCCCATGCTCCAGACCCACCGCGCTGAACACCGTGGACTCTGAGAGGCACCCAAAAACGCCCGCACCAGGACTATGAATCAGGGCATCCATCCAGACCTCGCCCTCTGTTCCATCCACAAAGCGGACATGCAGTCGGTATCCGTCGAGCGCGCGCACGGAAGTCACGCGCCACGGTGCTTTCGGGGAGATGGGCGGCACTAAGTTAGTGGATGGATCTTTTTGAGTGACTGGTTGTGTGTGCATAGCTCCCAATTCTCCATGAGTTCAGCCCGATGCTCCTGTGCCCATTCCAACACCAACGCCAGCGCCCGTCTAGGCATATCGCCCTGGATAACCTCCAGCGTACGGATGTTTATGAGCACCTCATATTCTCCGTATGAGTGTGGTCACCCAAATCGATGGTTCACTGGTCAACATATTTGAGGGGCAGACGGCGGCATAAAAAAGCCACGCAGCCCGATTTTGTGAACGGGGCGGCATGGCTCTTGGATTGGTCAGTTTTTCAGAACAGCGGATCGTCGGCAGGTGGCAGCTCAGCAGCCTGAGTATTGGCCTGTGATCGTTCTTCGTAATACCGGTGGATCTCCCCGTAGTACTGACTCTCGAAGCATTCGGTGAAGTGGTGCAGGAACTCCAGGACCGTGACGGCGGCCTCGTCGGAGAGCGGCGGCAGGGGCGTCTGGTCGTTGCAGGGGTAAGAGATCATGACGGGCTCCTCAGTGTGCGGCTTTGCGCCGGGCGGGTTGCTGGGCGGGGCCGTAGAGTTCGAGGAACAGCTTCTCGTCCAGTTGATCCAGTTGGCGTTGGGTGGCGGCCGCCAGGAGTTCGGCCGCCATTTGGGTGAGCACCCGGTAATTACCCATGGCATGATCACAGAGGGTCTGGCAGAGACCTGCCGTCATCAGTCCGGCGTTACCGGCTTCGGTCATCAGGTGTTCCAGGCAGCCGAGCAGTTCATTACGGCTGGCAGACTCGGTGTGCAGACGGACCCGGATGCGACTGCCCAGCGGGACCAGTTCTTCCCGGCGCAGTTTTTCGGTGAGTCGGGCATCCCCGGCGAGGAGGACACTGAGCAAGCTCTGGGAATCGAAGCGGGCACTGGACAGCAGGCGCAGTTCGCAGAGCACCGGGGCATTCATCTCCTGGGCCTCGTCAATGAGCAACACCGGGCGACGGCGGGTGGCCTCCAGATGGGCGAGCCAGCGCTCGCGCAGGGCCTTGAAGCCGCCCCAGCGGTTACTGGGTTTGAGGGAGACGGCAAAGATATCTCCCAGTTCCCGGTAAAAGTCCGCGAGATTGCTCTGCGGGTGATGGATGGCGCCGACGGTCAGATCCGGCAACCGGGACAGGCGCTCCGCCAGCAAGCGCAGGATCACGCTCTTGCCGGTGCCGGGATCGCCCTGGATCAGAGCGAAGCCCCCCTCCCGGACCAGAGCATGTTCTATCCGCCAGCAGAAATCCTCGACTTTGGGCGGGACACTGACCGCCGCAATGGGCAGATCGGCGGAGAAGGGATTCCACTTGAGCCCGTAGAGGGCCAGTAACGTTTGACTCATGGTTTACTCCTTGGGCAGATAGCGGGCGGGAACGCCGGTGGCGGCATATTCGGCGAGTAGTTGACGCATCAGCGGGGCCATACCGGTGGCCGGCAAGGGGCTGAGGTCCGGTGTCGGGTTCAGGGTTCGGCGCGCCCCGTCGGCATGGGCGGTTTTATCCAGCGGGTGGATCGGGCAGAGGACCGTACCCGTGCGCGGTTCCACCAGATCGACCTGGGTCAGATCCCAGCGGGCATAGCGCAGGGTGACCTCCGGGAGGGTGCGGTAGCGGGCAGGAATCTCGAAGCGCTTGCCCTCCAGACTCACCGTGCCGTCCGAGCGCCGTTGCCGCCGCCGGACTTCGATGCGGAAGGCACGGGACAACTCGGTGACGGAAGGGCATTCCCGGGCGACACTGTGACCCTCCAGATAGCAGGCCAGCGGGGTAGTGCCGATCTCGCTATGGCGGGCACGATGATACTCCCGCTCTACCCAGGCCTGCGTCGCCCGGTTCAGGGCACCCAGGGTCAACCCCTCTTCGCCCTCCAGCATGGGCAGCAGGCGACCTTCGATCTGGCCCCAGAAGCACTCCTGCTTCCCATTCTGGTATTTATGTGGCCGACCACATAAGTACCATTATGTGGCGCTTTAAAATATGTGGCTATTGGATTTAAAACCCGCATACCACCTGCCTGAGGATCAAATTAACGCCACATAAGTATTCAGCTATAAGCCGTGGAGGAAGGCCATCAGGTCCGGCTGCTGACGCCAATGTTTCGTTGCCATCCCCTCTGCTGTGGGCGGAGCACATGTCGCCAACGCACGAGTTTTAGTCTCGAGGTCAGTCTCAGCGTAGATGTTGGTCGTAGTGAGCGAAACGTGTCCCAGCCAGGCTCGGACGGTATTGATGTCCACGCCAGCACGTAAAAGGTGGGTTGCCGTGCTGTGGCGGATCACATGTGGACTGACCTGCTTCGTACTCATTGATGGCACTTGCACACAAGCCCTAGCAGCATGTCGTTCGACCATCGTATGGATACCAAAGCGTGTGATGGGTTGGCCGTTGCGATTTAAAAAAACTCGTTGATCCAACCCACGTTGCGTTGCTAGCGCACGCAATTGATCCAGAGTGGTCGGCCACAATGGACAGGTACGCCGCTTGTTACCTTTGCCGATAATGTGGGCGCATTGAGCATGCCAATCCACATCAACGATCCTGAGATCGGCAGCTTCACTGGCACGCGCCCCAGTGTTGTAGAGAAACAGTAATAAGGCGTAATCACGTTGGCCTTGAGGGGTCTGGCGATCTGGAGATTCTAAAAGGGCGTCCATTTCTGGCTTTTCGAGATAGGTAATGCCTGGATATGCCGTTTTTTTAAAAGGAATCAGCCGGATTTGTGAACACCACTCGATATGCTCAGGACTATTTTCACCAATGAATCGAGCCAACGCGTGCAGGCCGCCGAGGCGCTGATTGCGGGTGGCGGCGAGACAGTGGCGGCTTTCCTCAATATCACTAAGGAATTGACGGATAAGGTCTGCCGACAGATCAGATACCGTTAATCGGTCCACGGATTTGTTGAGTTGTTTACTCACGTGGGGCAGAAAAAGGGACAGCATATCTCGATAGCTGCGCTGGGTATTTATCGAAAGATTGCGCTCTCGTACCAGATACTCCAGTAGAAATCGCCGTATCCAGGGGCCAAGCAGGGTCACGTCAGTCATGGTCTTTCTCCAATGCATAGTGTGCGAAGCGCAGGCTCGCCTCGTGAAGTAACTCTGGTGTCATGGTCAAATAACGTTGTGTTGCCGAAAGATCGACGTGCCCAAGATAGGTTGCCAACTTGGGCAACAAATCGCGCAAATCTGCACCGCAGCGATACCAGGCAATAAGGCGATGCACAGCGGCTGAGTGGCGAAGATCGTGAAGGCGTGGCTGATGCCTCGGGCCACCCTCTTTGAGGACGTCAGCTTTAGCGCGTACGCGCCGAAACAGACCATGGGCGGCGGATCTACTCAGTGGTGTGCCGTCACGGAAGCAGAAGAACGGCGCATCTGTAGCTGCTGAGTAGCGGTTATTCCGTTTGGCGATATATTCATTCAGAATTTGGGTTAAATCCTTGCCTAATGGGACTATGCGGGTCTTGTAAAACTTCGTCTCGCGAACATATAGAATGGTCTGTTGCAGGTCGACGTCATGGATATGGAGCGATAGCGCTTCACTGATTCTAAGTCCTGCACCATACATCAGTAACAGAAGGGCTTTGAAGACGTAATCGTCGATTCTGGAGCGTCCGGCGCAAAGAGCGGGAAGGACATCAATCAGTCTTTTCAACTCTGCGTGGGAATAAATATAAGGCACAAATATGGGCCCGTCCTGCTTTGGTACACTGCGAGGCAGCGGGATTGCAGTGACCATCCCGCGTGCCAATGCGAATCGGTAACATCCGGTTAACACATGATATTTCTTGTACCAGTAGGCCGTAACGGACCCCTTGCCATTTAAAAAAATAGATACGGCGTCTGCACCGATAGTTTCTATTGGCCTATCACCGACTGCCCGGCAAAAAGATCTCAACAAGTGGTCCTCTGTTAGAAACCGATATCCGAGCGCACGTTTATGGGCGATGTAGAGAGAAATCAGTTCTGAGAGGTTCACAGTAAACCCCCCAAGTCGAATTCGGCGACCTGTCGCAACCCCGTCAGATCAACCTTGGTATAGCTCAGCGCCGAATTGGCGTTGCGATGACCAAGGTGATCACCAATTTGCTTTAGTGAAAAACCCGAAGAGAGGAGATGACTGGCACAGGCGTGACGCAGGCAGTGCGCCCCGCGAGGAGAGAGCGTGAGACCAAGCTGGTTTAAGCGTGCGCGGGCGACATGCGAGATACTCTCCGCCGAAAGTGGGCGCATGGGGGCACCGATCGTGAGGAATAACGCCCGATGTTCACACTGAGGACGTACATCGCGCAGATAGCGCACAATGGCTTCGCCCACACTGGGCAGTAAGGGATAACGCTGAGCGATGCGCTGTTTAGGTCGTACCACGCAAATTTTATCCCCGTCCCAATCCAAATGCTCGAGTTGAAGTGCTGCGACCTCGCCACGGCGCAATCCGTACAATGCCAGCAACATCAAAATGGCGCGATCGCGAATATCTACAGGATGATCGCCAGCAGTACTGACCAAGAGACGCTGTACATCTTCCCAACCCGGGCCCTCCGGGATTCCCTCGCGGGTATATAGTCGCGGCGATTCAATGGTCGCCGTTAACCCTTTGGCACACCAGCCGCGAGCTTCAGCAAAAGCAAAAAAGCTGCGTAAGGAGCTGGCCAATGAGCCCAGTGAGGCGCGCGTCCAGCCTTGTTGGCCCTTCAGTTCGACGAAGGCATCGAGATCGCAAATGGTGATTGCATCCAGCGTGCCTCGTGGCGGATTTAATCCGGCGAAAAACCAGCCAAGCCGTTCACAACGGGTTGCAATAGTCACGGGAGATAGTCCCCGTTCTTCGCGCATGTGGCGAGCAAAAATCCCTATTTGTACCGCGAAACTATCCTGAGGTTTCGCAGCTTGTCCAAGACAACCCATATGTCGCGCCCATTCCGTCGCGAAATGGATAAACATCTGGCGAGTGCTCTTCGATTCCTTGGTCTGGGTTGATTGGCGTTTAAAGCGCGTCCGGTGATCTACAGCAATCCTAATGTCTTGCATAGTCACCTTGCCATGATCAATGCCAATGTACTCTGCGACAGCCCAGATCACCCAAGAAATCTTCTTGAGCATGGAGGGCGAGTAACCTACCTGCGCACAGTGTTTGAGAAAATTATCCCTCTCTTCTGCGAGCGGAGCCCCCAGATAACGCGCCAACGTAGTGGGGCGCTTGATAAGTACTTCCATCATGATCGACCGCCTTTTTCAACAAAATGGACGGTCATCATCCCATGAAGTCGACAAAATTATGTGGCGTAGATTTGACATGAGGCCTTGACCTATATGGGGACTTTCATTGGTCGCCACATATTTTAAAGCGCCACATAATGGTACGGACTATAAGGCAGTGTCGCCTGATGCAGCACCCCCAGCAGGGCCAGCCCGTTGGTGGTTTCCTCGGCCACCATGGCGGCACCATTGTCCGTCATCAGCGCCCGTGGCAGGCCGCGCTTCATGAAGGCCTGGCAGAGGCCGTGGATGAGACTCTCGGCGGTTTCGTCCAGATACCATTGCAGGTGGCAGAGCAGCCGCGAGTGATCGTCGATGATCCCCAGCAGCATGGGCGTCTCCCAGGTGCCCGCACGGGTCAACACCTGGCGGGAGCCATGATGGAAATCCAGATGCCAGAGGGCGGCGGTCTGTTCTACCTCATAGCTGCGCACTTCCAGCCGTTCCAGATGATCACGGGCGGCGATCGCACCGGCGGTGGCGCGCTTCGGTCGCGCCTGACGGAACAGGCCCTGCGCCTGGAGATAGCGACGGATCGTCGGGTAGGACGGAAGCGTCACGCCCTGCCCCTGCAGGACGGCCTGCAGATTGTCGTAGTGCAACTTTGCTGTCCAGCCCGGATGCTCCCGGTATTGGGTAGTCAGCGTGGTGATCACCAGTGGCGTCAGACTCGGAAACTGGCCGATGTTACTGCGTAACCGGTTGCGCAGGGGGAGGACCGGATTCTCTGCAGCGCGTACCCGGTAATACCAGCGCTCCAGGGTAGAGAATCCAAACCGGACCGGTTCCCCGGTGCGCGGATGACGCCACGACCGGGCGGACAGCGCCTTCAATGCCAAGGCCAGTTCCCCCGGGGCCGGTGGCGCCGCCAGCAAGGGGCCGATGATCGCAAAGCGCAACAGCGCCCAGCGATCCCGTTGGGGGGAGTCGATACGGGTCTTCATAGTCCGGTCTCCAGAAGTGGTGCTGCCCAGGGCAGTACGGAAGACCCAGCTTACAAACCCTCAGTCAGGGTGACACGTGCCAAGTTCTGCGGGAAATCTGCACCCCTCATTCCGCTGGATTTTTACCCCTGGTTTACCTCTGGCGGATCGTCAGCGGCGTGAGCAGCGCCAAGCCATCCAGCACGGCAGCAACGGGTGGATCCGCAAACCGGGTCAGCAGGCTGAGTGGCAGATCTTCCCGGTGGACCGGCGGCAGATAGCAGGCGACTTCCGCCTTCCAGAGAGCTGTCATGGGAAAGTCCTGCCGCCACCAGTCCCGCCAGCGTCGCAGGGTGCGTCCGGGCACGTCGAGCAGAGCGCAAACCGCCTGGGCACCCGGTGTTCTGGCGGTCAGCCGACCCGCCATCAGCAGAATCACCAGGGCCAGATAGACCCGGCGCCCGAAAAACCGCACAGAGGGGGATGTTCTGCGCTTGCGGCAGTGACTGCAGCAGAAGCTGAAGCGCGAGGCATACTGCATTCTGAAATCCCGTAAACCGCCTCTGGGCTTGCGCGGGTAGTCTGCCCGATGCCACCTCCCACCACAGGCACACCGGGTGGTCCTGGTTTCTTCGGCAAGGGCTTCATCCACGCGGTACAACCACTGAAATATTTTGGGATCCTGCAGAAGGTTATGGCACACTGACGGGGTCCTTTTCTTGGTCGAAAAGTGACACTCCCCCAACAGGCGCGTTTGTTCAAGTTCTTCGAGGGGGTTTACCCCCAGCCCCTCACGCTACGTGACCGTCAGCGTAGACAAAACCTTCAATATCTTTGACCGTACTCACGTACAGGGCATGAAAGTGTGGCGGTGCATGGTCCTGCCAGAACATCTGAATCAAGATACCGTAAAACATGCTAATGATAGGCATGCGAAAAATCCATCATGACCACAGGCGATTGCACATCATCGCGGCTTTTTCACCATCAAGCCACCCCCCCCCAGGGCGTCACTGTGACATCCTGGGCGCCATGGAAACTCTCACAAGCGACCGTTTTCGAGAGGCTTCAATTGGTGGTCGTTTTCGCACAGTAAATCAACGGGTTGCAATTATCGAAAACCATTCTCAGTAGGCAGCCACGGCTTCCAGCCATGGTGACGAGTTTTGAGAACCTGATGGCCAAGCCGCTGGGCGACTGCTTAAGTAAAGGGTTGTCTGATGCCTGCCCACCCTGCGGCTGGTTCTGCTGGGCTCCTCGGGCAGGCGTCGGACAAGCCACGAAGGAGGAAATCGCATTGCTAGAACTCCAATTTAGACGTCCAACGGGGCGCGAGTTGTGCGGCACCCGCGTGAGGCCGGAGGGCACGAAGTGCACGGAGGCCCACGCGGGCGAAGCCGCGTAGCGGTGTCCGCTGCATGCTGTTGTTAGACCGCCGGCTTCTAGCCACGAACCGCCGCATCGATCACGGCGACGTCTATTTTTTTCATCGTCATCATTGCATCGAACGCCCGCTTGGCGGCGGAGAGATCGGGGCTGGTATACGCATTGATCAACGCGATTGGCGTGATTTGCCAGGAGACGCCCCACTTGTCTTTGCACCAACCGCACTCGCTCTCTTGGCCGCCGTTGCCGACGATTGCATTCCAATACCGATCGGTCTCGGCCTGATCTTCCGTGGCAACTTGGAACGAGAACGCTTCATTGTGCTTGAACGCGGGCCCACCGTTCAGAAAGCCCGGTTGTTTTGAAGCAATCTCCAACATTTGTTTTGCCGCTTCACCATACCCGTTGTCGCGGTCGTGTCGGACGGAGATAAAGATAACGGCGTAGTAAGGCGGTTTGGGGGTTATTGCGGGGGCTGTCATTTACGTTCCTTTGTCTCTGCCTAACGTGTAGCTAAGGGGCGCGCCGCTTTTGGCGCGTCCCGCGTGAGCGCAGGGTTAGAGGTAATGTGCATATGCCCTTGTAACCTTGCCATCTTGGTTAAAATGAAACACCTCTGCGGATGAGCCACGGACACCATTGTAGTAGAGGGTGATACTGTTAACGCCGACAAGCGTGGCAACCAACTCAAAATGAAGATTCGGAACCAATTGAAGAGCTTTAGCCCAATAGGAACCTACTGCTTTCTTGCCCTTTAATGTTCCTGACGGTTCGCCAGCCACCTTGATGATTACAGGTGACGACATTTCAAAATCGTCGGTGTAATGCGATAGAACACGAACAAGGTCATGTTTGTTCCAGGAATCTATCCAATCAGCCGCAAAATGGTCAGCGAATACCTTGTCGATCATGATTACCTCTAACGTAAAGTTGAGGGGCGCCGGGCTTTTGCGGCGTCCCGCTCGAACGACAGGTTATGCACTATCGTTAGCTTTGTGCTGACCCTTTCTTTTTAGGCAGATCTGGGTTCATAAAGTCCCAAGGTGCAGCACTACCTACATGAAAATCTAACTTCGGAACATAATTCGATGAGTCATCTAAAGTTCCAGCCTTTATACCCAACACTCCTGGCATATTGCTGAACCGTGCGAACAATTGAGAACCACAATTCGGGCAGAAACCTCTTTTGTGCATATGTCCGCTGTCTGCCTGAGACTCGAAATATTTTACTTCGCCTGAAACAGCAACATTTTTTTCAGGGAAAATCATCGCCGGAATGAATGCGCTGCCTGATGATCTTTGACAGTCTTTGCAATGACAATTTCCAGTAAACATTGGCTCAATATCAACTGAATAGCTTATTTCCCCACAAAGACACTGTCCAGAATACTTTACATTCATAAAGTGCTCCTATCTGATAGTTGATGCCTAACGTTCAAGTTCAGGGGCGCGCCGCCGATAGGCGGAGCGTCCCCTGCAACGCAATGTTAGGCGTCTCTGGGCGCCAAAGTCTCAAACATGCCATCGTTGGATTTCCTCGTAATTATGCGGATGCCGCCGAACCCTAGTGTTCCGTGTGTGGCGTAACAGTACTCGAACAATAGAATGTCCTCGATACCGTCGCCATTAAAGTCGGCACGCGCGACCTCGATAAGCTGCTGACCCATTCCCTCCGGTTCCTCGACTTGAAGAAGATTCTGACGTATGCGCTTAACAACAAGGACTCCTTCATCGACCTTGCTTTGATAACTCGCATTGAGGTCTGCTTCTTCGGCAGCCTCACCAATGCAGGGAAAGAGCGAGAAAGGTAAGAGGGAGAGGTCAAGAACCCCGACTCTAGGATCGGAGACGTAGCTGACGCTTGGAGCGGCAGCCGCCTGAAGGGAATTAAGTAGGCCACATTGATGTTCAAACCATGTGGACATCTTTATATCGAAGTTCGAGTAAGCGAAGTACCCCTGTTTGAGCGCCTCGTCGTACTCGCGGCATGTTCGAACGAGTCGAGTCTCGTGGTTTGTGTTCGTAAGGGTGACACCGTCGATGTGATCGTTCTGGCCCAGCCGGATCGGCTGATCGCGAAGCGTTTCAATTTCCGCCTTGGCCACAAAGCGAACCTCTGCTGAATTGGCAAACTGCATACCTTCCAGAAGTTCAAAAATATCCTCAGGCTGCTCGCCGTACTTCACCAGAATGTCGGATACCTCTTTGGCGGACAGTTCGCCTCGCTCTAGGCACTGTTGAAGAAGGATGATTGCTCGACCACGATTCTTGCGGCGTTCGATCCGAAGCAGATTTGCTTCAATCTCGCTCGTTTTGCTTGACGCAATCCCAAGGAAGAAATGTACATGCGCTTTGTCGAGGACGAGGGATCCTTTCAGTAGATTTGCTCCTGGCCGGCACGGCAAGAGATTTCCATAGCCGAAAAGATCGAAAGCATCCGGCAGCCCCAGTTCCTCCTTTATCCGCTTGAACTCCGCGGCATCGTCGGCTAATGATTCTGGAACAACGTGATCAATATGAAAATTGCTGACGTCCAGCAATTCCCTGGTGTATGCGCATTTCTTCTCATGCGCCAACCAAATCGCTTCTCGCTCTGCCGAGCTGAACTTTTGCGAGGACATTGTTCTTGAGACGCCTAACGTGGAAGTGAGAGGCCTGCGCGGCTTTTCGCGCAGGTCCGCTCGACTGCCGGGTTGGGCGGCATTTGTCAGGCACCTGCGGCCGCTTGGCGTAACTGCTGATACACGCCTAGACGGTCGGTGATCTGCCAATGCCCAGTGAGTCGGTTACCGTCGAAATAGTAGACCGTAGCCCCCGACATCTTGATTTGCTTGCCGGTCGAGGGGAAACCGGGAATGTCCTCTTTGTGCGTAGCTGTCCAAAGCCAAGTCATCACAACTGCATCACCGTCGGCAAAGAGGCCCTGTATGTCGAAGCACTGATCGGGAAACGCAGCCCGCAACGTCTTGACCCGCTCCTTGTAGCCAGCGACGTCAAGTTCGCGACCTTCCCATGGGTCACCAGGGTCGTGAAGCACCGTGTACTTTGGGGCGATATATTTATCCGACGCTTCAATATTGCCTTCACTCCATACCTCGCGGGTGAATTGCGTGAGTATTTCCTTTGCCTTGCTACTGATGGACACGTTTGATGCTCCTTGCTCTGCGCTCTTATGTGGCACGTAAAAATGGATGCGACTATGACGCCCAACGCTCCGGTTCAGCGGCAGCGCGCAGCGCCGTCCGCTGCAACCGGTTGTTGGACGGCATGTGGTTAAACCAGTGTGGCGCCTTCAGCGAGCCCATGCCGTGCCAGTTCATTGATGCGCTTTAGCAGCTCCGGGGTCAGGCGGATATCCGTGGCTTTCGCATTCTCTTCAACCCGCTCTGCGCGACGGGTTCCTGGAATGGGAAAGATATCCTGCCCCTGGTGCAGCAGCCATGCCAGCGCAAGTTGTGCAGGCGTTACGCCAAGTTCCTTTGCGATCGCCATGAAGGGCATGAAGCGGTCCCTGTTTAAGGCGAGGTTTTCACCAGCATAGCGAGGGTTGTTCTGGCGAAAGTCGTCCTTGTTCAGGCTGGTGACCGTACCGGTAAGGAATCCGCTGCCTAGAGGCGACCAGCCGACCAGGGCAATGCCGAGTTCCCGGAGCGTTCGCAGCAGATCGGCTTCCACTTCACGCCGCCATAGCGAATACTCGAACTGCACGGCAGTGATCGGATGAACTTTGTGGGCGCGTCTGACCTGCTCGGCGGTCACGTGCTCAAGCCGAGATAACGAACCCTGCCCGCCCGCACTGTCTCGGCCATCGCTCCAACCGTTTCTTCAATCGGCGTAGCGGGGTCGGCGTAGTGCGCATACCACAGGTCAATGACATCCTCGGCCAGACGCTTGAGACTGGCGTTGAGCACCTTGCGCACGTAGGACGGCTTGCCACTGATCTTGAGCGAGAATCCCCAGCCAGTGGGCAGGTCGGTCCCGGTCTCGCTCTGATCGAAGACAATCCCGAACTTGGTGGCTACGAAAGCCTGCTGGCGCCTTCCGGCAATGGCGCGCCCAACCAGCGTTTCGTTATGGCCGTTGCCATAGGCATCGGCCGTATCAATCATATTCATGCCAACATCAAGCGCGCGATGGATTGTCCTGACGGCTTGCTCGTCGTCGGACACCCCGTAATAACCCTCCAGAACCATCGCGCCGTAGCCGAGGCAGCCGACGCTGGGACCGTTGTTTCCAAGTCTTCTCTTCTCAATCACGATCTCACCTCCGTTGATCTTGCCGTCCAACGTGCGGCGTCGGCCGCGCGAGCAAGCAAGCGAAGCGCCGCTTGCGAGCGTCGGCCGCACGCCGGGGTTAGGTGCCTGTTTCATCGGAAGCATGCGAACGCAGCGCTTCGGAGAGACGGCGTGTGATTTTCTCCATCGTAGCTTCGGCGCGCTCAAACCCGTAGACCGTGAGCGGAAAGTTCAGGGTCTTTTGGATCTCCCAGATGCGTTCGTGCTCGCTCGGGGGAAACACTTGAGCAGGACTTCCGACCGCGACCCAGCCGATGGGCACGGTTTCGCCCGGTGCAAGATGAGTCTTAAGGTGTACGACTGCGTTTATGCGCACTTCGCTGCCTTTGCCGAGGCGTGCAGAGTGAAAGACGGCTGCGCCCGTGGCAATGAACACTTCGTCCTCGACCGTGCAGCCCACGACATGCGCATTCGGGCCAACGAGGCAATTGTTCCCGATGCTCAGAGGGTGATGCACCGAACTCCGGAGGACTGCGTTCTCCATGATGATGCACTCGCGCCCGATAGAGATAGAGCCGCTCTCGGCTATGACCTGAGCTCCATACATGATTCGGCAGTCCGGCCCTACCGTGACGTTGCCGCATAGCACGGCATTCGGAGCGACCCAAGCCGTCGGATCGATCCGCGGTGAGACGCCGTCGTGTTTGATAAGCAAGTGGTTCTCCGGGGTTGAGCTGAAAGGCACCGAACGTGCAGCTTGAGGGACGCTCAGCCAGCAAGCTTCGCTTGCTGGCTGAGCGTCCCTCTCGAAGCGTTTGTTGGGCGGCAAGGCGACTACACCAGGTAGCCCTTGGCCACATACACGCCACCAGCGGCGGAGCCGAAGGACAGCATCAGATTTGCCAGCAGATTCGCCGCTACGGGCTCGCCCTGAACTAGTTGCATGAGTGCCGCGCCAATCACGCCCAGCGCAATGGCGGTGAAACCAACACCCGGCACGCGGTTGCGGATAGTGACGGACCAGAGAAATGTTTGAATAGCCAGATTGTAATAACACCCCAAATACCTACAACGATTATTGCGAAGCCAAACCCAAAGTCCATTTCCTTCTCCTTTTACTCATGGCGCCCAACGTCCACTGGAATGATGGGTTGGGTGGCATTGAGTTGCTACAAACCAGCTTTGGCAGAGGGACCACCTTGGCCGAATACCAGTGCAAAGGACGCCGCTGCGACGAGTGATGCTGCCAACTGCCGACGAACGGTATTGCTGATTGCCTTTGCTTTATCAGAACTGCGAGACGTGTGTGTATTCATTTCAACCCCCTTTGCTGCATGTGAAGACCCAGATGAACCGGAAAGCTTAATTTGAGATGACACAACGACGTCCCCTGACACTGATACCTGCGGAATCGAACAGCACTCTCTACCCATCTGCCAAAGCTGGCTCGCACACCTCCTTTAAAGACGCCCAACATAATTTAGATTCCGCAACGCTACCACACATATATCGTCTAACGCAATATGAAAAATAATCAACATACTGTATCTACACAACGCCAACTCTTGCCTAAAAATTTAGGACAGCCTAAAATTTTTAGGATGGAAAATAGCCAAGCAACTCCCAGCACCCCGCCCAAGCTCCTGGACCAGGTTCGCGCCCGGATCAGGGTGATGCATTACAGTATTCGCAATGAAGAGGCCTATACGGACTAGGCGCGGCGCTTTATTCTTTACTTCGCAACATCTGCCGGTAGTCCTGACGCCCAGCGAAGCACGAGCCTTACTATACGAGCCCTCAGGAACGATGTGGCTCATCGCGGGCATGCTCTATGGTACGGGTATGCGTCTGTTGGAGGATTTGCGCCTCCGGATAAAAGACGTGGAGTTCGAACGCCGCGAAATCATCATCCGGGATGGTAAGGGGGCTAAAGACCGGGTGACCGTCTTACCAGAAAACATTCTGTTACCCCTCAAAAAGCAAATGGAAAAGGCAAAATTACTGCATGACACAGATAACGACGTAAATACCACCATGATTTATACCCATGTCCTGAACAAAGGCGGTCGTGGTATTATCAGCCCTCTGGATATGTAAATCATCCATAACTGCCGCCCATTACCGCCGCCAATAGGGCGCCAATAATAACGCTTCCGGCACCAGCGTTTTAATCGCTGCGGGAATTTCCAGCGTTAAACCAGGACGTGGGCGAATACTCACCCAGAGCAAATTCGTGCGCATATTGAGATCGGCAAATACCACCCAGGAGCCGTAATGGTGCAATACGGCATTGATGATACGCAGGGTGTGTTGCTGGCGGATACCGTTTTTCTGGCGGAGTCCGGGGAAGATCATACGGAAATCGGAGAGGAGATGGCCGGCATCGTCGCGGCTGGGGACCCTTTTCCAGAGGGGCTCGTCGGGTTGCAGGCCGGCAAAGGCAGACGGTTTGAGGGCTGTCGATGGGGGAGGCTTGGGCGCCAGCGGTGATGCAGACATGGGGCTCTCCTGCATAAGTGAGTCACCCTCAGTCTGCCTGCTTCACCGCAGGGCGACAAGAACTTCAGACGTAGCGCGCGGCGTCCGCTTCGATGATCCTGCGAGCCTCGGCCACGCTGGCCCAGTCCTTGAGTTTGACCCACTTGCCGGGCTCCAGGTCCTTGTAGTGCTCGAAGAAGTGGCGGATCTGGTTGCGCAGTGGCTCGGGCAGATCGCTGACATCCCGGATAGCGGAGTAACCGGCGGCGACCTTGTCGTGGGGGACGGCGACGATCTTGGCATCGATGCCCTTCTCGTCTTCCATCATCAGTACGCCGACCGGCCGGGCGCGGATCACGGCGCCGGGAGCGACGGGCTGGGGTGCCAGAACCAGACAATCGGTGGGGTCACCATCGTCGGACAAGGTGTTGGGGATGAATCCGTAATTGAGCGGGTAGTGCATGGCGGTGAAAAGGAAACGATCGACCACGATGGCGCCGGATTCTTTGTCCAGTTCATATTTGACGGAGGAACCCTGGGGTACCTCGATCACGACATTGATGTCATCCGGCAGTGACTGGCCGGCCGGGATTTTTTTCAGGTCCATGCAAAAACTCCTTGTGGATGATCAGGGAAAAAGGTCGCGCACGCGGTCAAGGTCCGCGGCGGTGTCCACACCTGCGGCGGGCGCTTCTGCCGCGCAATATACCGCAATCTGCACGCCGCGCTCCAACGCCCGCATCTGCTCCAGCGATTCGATGACTTCCAGCGGGCTGGCGGACCAGGCGGCATAGTCCTGCAAAAAGGCATTGCGGTAGGCGTAGAGGCCGAGATGCCGCCACCAGATACCTGGGGTTTGCGGCAAAGTCTGCCCGCTGCTCAGGGGGAAATGGCTGCGATCCCAGGGAATGGGGGCGCGGGAAAAGTACCGGGCGCAGCCTTCGGCATCGAGCACCAGCTTGACCGCGTGGGGATCGGCCAGCTCATCCCAGTGGGTGATGGGGACGGCGGCGGTGGCCATCTGCCGCTGCGGATGATCCAGCAGCAGTTGGGCGGTGGCGTGCAACAGGGCGGGCGTCATGCCCGGTTCGTCACCCTGCAGATTGACGATGATGGCGTCGTCGGCCAGTCCCAGCAGGCGCGCGGCTTCCGCCAGGCGCTCGGTGCCGCAGACATGTTCCGCGGCGGTCAGCAGGGCTTCACCGCCATAGCTGCGGATGCAGTCCACCACTTCGGGGTGATCCGCGGCCACCACCACCTGCGCTGCGCCGCTTTCCAGCGCACGCCGCCGCACCTGCTCGATCATGGGGATGCCGCCCACGTCCAGCAACACCTTGCGCGGCAGGCGGGTAGAGGCCAGCCGGGCGGGGATCAGGACGCAGAAGCTCACGCGGGCTTGTCCTCGTAGGGCTTGGCCTCGTCGATGAGCAGCACCGGGATGTCGTCGCGGATGGGATATTGCAGATGGCAACGCGGACAGCAGAGGGCCTGACGCTGGGCACAGGGTTGCAGACTGCCCTTGCATTGCGGGCAGGCGAGCAGGTCCAGCAGGCGGTGGTCGATACTCATCAGCTTCTCCAGGGCAGCAATGATTGCTCCAGCCAGGGCTGAGAGGAGGCCTCCAGCTCCGCTTCGATGCGCAGGGTCCAGTCGTCTGCCTGCGCGAACTCCCGGCATTTTACGGCATCCTTGGCGGTCATGACGAGGGGGCGAGGCAAATGGGCAATGTCGCTGGCGCAAAAGGAGTGGTGGTCTGGGAAAAATCGGGGGTCAGGAATGGCGCCCAGGCCCTCCAGGCTGGCGACAAAACGCTGCGGGCGGGCGATGCCGGTGACCGCCGTTACGTGCTGTCCTTGCAGACTGTCGAGGCTGCGGGAGCGGCATGGATCGTTGACGGCGACGAGATCCTTGGGCTGGATGCGGAAAAGAAAACGGGGTGGCCCGTTGCGCTCCGGGATGGCTGCGGCGGCGGCGGCATCCATGAGCAAAGCGTCGGCATGGAGCATGGCGTCCGGGCACTCGCGCAGAGGGCCGGCAGGCAGGCAGTGGCCATTACCCAAAGGGCGTGGGCCGGAGAGCACCAGCAGACGCAGGCTGGGTTGCAGGGCGAGGTGCTGGAAACCATCATCCAGTAGCGCGAGATTGTAACCATCCGCCGCCGCTGCGGCGATGGCGCGATGGCGGTCGGGGCAAAGATAGACCGCTTGGGTCTGTCCCTGTTCCTGCGCCAGCAACAAGGGCTCATCCCCGGCCTGTTGGGGGCTGTCGTCGCGTTGCACCCGATAGGGCCAGTGCGGGGGCCGGGCACCATAGCCGCGGCTGACGATGGCCACCCGCCAGCCAGCTACCGTGAGTTGCCGTGCCAGCGCCGCCACCAGCGGCGTTTTGCCGCTGCCCCCTACGCCCAGGTTGCCGACGACAATGGTGGGGATGCTTGCCGCCCTGCCCTGTATGTGCCGCCGCCGCCACCGCGCCACCTTGCCGGTCAGCGCCCCCAGAGGCCGCAAGGCGGTGGCCAGTGCGCCACCATCCTGCCATTGCTGCTCCAGGGTCTGGCGGAGGGTCACCAGTCAAAAACCCGCTGTAAAAATTCCGGCAGACGTTCGCCCGCATGGCGGCGTTCCTGCCAGAAAATGCGCCGGGTGGCGTCACCGCGCTGGCGGGCGGCCATGGCATCCCCACGCAGGGCTTGCCAATGGTCGAGGATTTGCGCGGGCTCCTCCAGGGTGAGGATGGTATCGGCATCCAATGGTTCGGCGGCGTTCAGGGTCACGCCGGGGCTGACGCTGATGGGCCGGGAGCCCGCATAAACCTGCCACTGCAACATCGGGGAGGCTTTCTGCAGATGCACCGCCTGCGCTCCGGCGGACAAGGCCGGATACCAGCGATCATCATCGGCGACAACCACCGCCCCGGCGGGCAAGGGCGCACGTTGCCAAGCGGACAGCCTGGGCAGATCTGTCGGCGCGCCGGTACCACCAAGAAACAGCAAGCCGTGCCGGGACAGGGGCGAAGCGGCCCAGGCCCGCCGCCATCCGGCCCATTGGGCGGCGCTCAGCCCTTGCGCCCACCACAGCAGGCCCTCGTCGGTACCGCTGATCATCGCCCGGAAATTGGGGTCTACCTGGGCGATGGTGAACAGGGTGGCGAAGTCCACGGGTTCCTGAACGGCTTCGGTGACCCCCCGCCCCGCCCAGGCCCCGGCCTGGCGCGCATCCCGCGGGTAGACGGCCTCCAGCGGCGCCGGAATCTGCAGACCGGGATCAGCCGCCATCAGCACGGCGGGTATCTTTCGCCGGCCCAGGGCGGCGGCAAGCCGTGGTCTGGGCGCCCGGCCCAGTGCCAGATAACGCAGGGGCGTCAGCCGTTCCAGCATCCGCCCCACCGCCTGGGGATGGTCGCAGGGTCCGAAACCGTAGCCGAGCCGCTCGGCACCTTCGGTGTGTTGCTCCAGAAGGGCCGGGTACTCGGTCTCGAAGGTCATCACCATGCGCAGGTCGCGGCGCTTTTCGGCCATGGCTTTCGCCAGCTCGATACCCAGTCTTTGCTGATCAGCGTCGCTGAAGCTCTGCATCCACAGGATCGGACCGCGCTCGCCCGGGGCCTTGATCCAGCCCCAGCGGGCGTTGGCCTGCGCCGTTCGCCCGGCGCGCGCATCCTGCCAGCTTGCCCAGCGCGCGCGCAGCAGACCGCTTTCATAATACGTCATGATCTCCCGCCTGTCGGTTCTGTCCGGCCAACCATAGCATCAGCGCGTTGCCGCAGTGCAATCATCTCAGCCTCCAGCGCCTGCTGCAAAGCGATCAGGGTATCCGTATCGGCGTCGCGCGGGATCCGCAGCGGTTCGCCCCAGAGGATCACCCCACGCGCGCCCGGCAGGGGCAGCAGAAAACCATCCCAACTGGCAAAGCGTTTCGCCCAGCGGGCCGAATAGGTGACCGGCACGATGGGCAGACCGGAAATGCGCGCCAATTCGATAACGCCCTCTTGCAGCACTTCGCGGGGACCGCGCGGACCGTCGGGGGAGATGGCGAGGTCGTACCCCGCATGGGCGGCCCGCAGCATCCCTCGTGCGCCCCTGACCGCCCCGCGCCGGGTCGACCCGCGCACCGCACCATAACCCCAGTGTGCCATGGTGGCAGCAATCAGCTCGCCATCCCGATGTTCGCTGACAAGGATTTTTATCCTACGGCCGCCCACTCGCCGGTAGGCCTGGGCGACCATAACACCCCGCCCGTGCCAGAAGGCCAGCAGGAAAGGCTGTCCGGCCTCGATCAGGGCGCGCACGCTGGCATCCCCCTCCTCGTGCCAGCGCACACTGAGGGCCATACCTTTGATGATATAAGCCGCGAGTGCGGCCACCACGCGTAAGGAACGCCCTTCCAGCCGCACGGGTCAGTGATTGCTCAGGGTTGCGAAACTGATCCGGGTCAGGCCCGCTTCCTGCGCCGCGTCCAGTACATCGATGACGTACTGCTGCGTCGTATTTTTGTCCGCGCGCAGGACGATCACCCGTTCCGGATCTTTGGCGGCAAGCGCTTTGAGTTGTCCGGCCAGATCGGACATGGGCACCACCTGCTTGTTCATACGCACCTGCCCGGCCGCGCTGAGGTCGATGGTGATAGGGGTTTTCGGCTCACCGGCGGTGGCCTGCTGGGCTTTGGGCAGTTCCATGGAAAGATGGGACTGGTGCACAAAGCTGCTGGTGACCATGAAGAACAGCAGCAGCACCAGCACGATATCGACCATGGAGATCACATTGATCTCCGGTTCTTCGCTCACCCGCTGCCGCAGATTCATTTTTCCGTCCCCGCGGCTATCTGATTCACCAGCTTCAGCGCCTCTTTTTCGAGGGACAACACCAGCGCATCGACCCGCCCTTTGAAATAGCGATAGAACATCAGGCTGGGGATAGCGACGATAAGACCGCTGGCGGTGGTGATGAGCGCCTCGGCGATGCCGCTCGCCAACGCCTTGGGATCGCCCGCGCCCACCATGCCGATAGCCGCAAAAGCATGCATGATGCCGAATACGGTTCCAAGCAGACCCAGCAAGGGCGCCACACCGGCGATACTACCCAGAAAGTTGAGGTATCGATCGAGATGCGCCACTTCATGACGGCCGGTCTCTTCCACCGACTCCTTGATCACGTCGCGCGGTTGTCCCGCGCTCTGGAGCGCCACCAACATCATCCTGGCCAGGGGCGTGTCGTTTTCATACAGCACCTTGACGGCCTGCTGCACCTTGCCCGCGTCCACCAGTTCCCCGACCCGGGGCGCGAGATCACGCGGTGCAATACGTCCCCGCCGCAAGACCCAGAGACGATTACCGGCGATGGCCAAAGCGACGATTGCCGCCAAAATGAGAATCGGCAGAACAAATCCGCCTAACTTGAACAATCCCAGCAACTCTTGCACATCGCCTCCAGAACCCGTTCGATTGTGACGAAGCCGGAATATAGCATATCACCCAGGAAACAGCAGCGACCGGCCCGTGCAGGCGTCCGCGTTCAGGCGCCGGGTTGCCAGTAGGCGGGCGATGGCGGCAGGACGTGACGTAAGCGCCCGGCCTGCCAGGTCCATGTGCCCGGCTTGCCCTCGCCCAGATAAAAGACCCGTGCCTGTGCTGCGGCAGCCCCTAACGCCGCTCTTTCCGTGTTGCCCAGACTGGCAGGGGCAAAGATGGCCTGCGCTCGATGCAACGCGGCACCGTGCTCCGCGACAAGACGATGGACCGTCGCGGCATCGGCGTCACCCAGAATCAGCACATCGGGTCCGGCTCCCCAGGTCACTATGCAGGGCTGGACAGGTGCATTCAAGGTCAGGAAATGCATCTCTGCCGGTGTACCACCGTCGGTTCGACAGAAGGCCGATGTCGGCGGCCCTCCGGGATAATCGCGGGCTCCGGCAGGCCACCACTGACGGGCAGCAACAGGCAGTGGCTGGGGTGCGGAAATGTCGCTGCGTAACCATGCATCCACCCGTGTCACGCCCTGCTGGCGCAGCGCCGCCGTAAGCGCGAGGCTGCCGCTGCGGCGGCTGGCCGCCTTCCAGAGATTTGCCGAGAAAATACCGCTCTGTGACCCCTTCTGCCAGAACAGCAGCATGCCGGATCCTGCATCCAGGGCACGCAATTCCAGATCAGCGGTACCCCCGGCGGGGATCAGGAGCGGTACCATGCCCAGCAAAGCCAGGAGGCGCCCTGGCCAGCCCGGCGGCAGAAAAAAGATGCCGAGCCCCAGCACCGCCGCCAGCAAGGCCCAGGTGCGACCCATACCCGTGCTGACCCGCGCAAATGGGATATGCAGCAGAATGCGCAGCAATGCGGTCACTGCATCCATTTCCAGCGCCACCAGATGAAAGAGCAGGCGGCTGAGCAGTTCCAGATCCAGCAGTGCAAAAAAAGCGCCTAGCAGGGCCAGGGGCACCGCAAGCATCTCGACCAGCGGGATCACCAACACGTTTGCAATCGGGGAAATCAGGGAAACTTGTCCGAAGAGTCCCGCCAGTAAAGGCATCAGGGCAATGGAAACCATCCACTGGCTGCGCAGCAAGGTGCGCCAGCCGCCTTCCCCATAGCCGATGGCCACCAACACGGCCACGGCGCCCAGAGAAAGCCAGAATCCCACATCCACCAGCGCGCCGGGGTTTCCGAAGGCAATGAGCAGGGCGGCCAGGGACAGCCCTTGCCAGGCGTTGTTTGGGCGTCCCAGCAGATGGGCGAGTGCCGCTGCCGTGATCATCCAGGCGGCGCGCTCACCCGGAATCTGCATGCCGGCAAAACTGGCATAGCCCCAAGCCGCCGGGATGCTGCAGAGGACTCCTGCCGTCTGCGCCGGCCAGCGAGCGACCAGCCAGGGGATACGCCGCCACAGCCACTGACCGAGCCACAGGGCCAGCCCGGCGACCGCGGCCACGTGGGAACCGGAGATCACCAACAAGTGGGCGGTGCCCGTATCCCGGTAGACCTGCCAGATCTCCGGCGGGAGCTGGTTACCGACACCAATACTCAGTGCCTGCACAAAACCTGCCGCTTCGCGGTCCAGGGCCATATTGCTGGCATGGAGCACCGCCTCACGGGCCACTGCGATGTCGTCCTGGAGATTCATGCGGGAAACCGGCAACAGCCGGGCATCCTGCAGCCGTGCCACCCCACCCTCCCCGGCCCAGAAACGCTGCCGGGCGAGGTCGGCAAAGGGGCTGCCGGGCAGGCTGGCAAGAGACTCACTGTGCAACCGCAACTGCCAGCGTTGCCCGACTACGGGGACTTCCGGAAGATTACCGTGAACGAGAATGGTGTCAGGCCGGGCACCCGCAGGGGCTTCTGCCGGCCAGTGCTCGGGCGCCACCAGAAAGCGATATTCCCGGCCCCCCAATTGGGGTATGGAAACGATGCGCCCCCGGACACTGAAGTCCTGGCCCACCGGCCACTGTACGGCGAGGCGCAGATCGGCCTGCCAGATGCCCCAGGCAAAGGCCCCCGCTGCGACGGTCAACAGCAGCGCAGGCCGCCATTTCCAAACCAGGAGCAGTCCGGGAAGCGCTACGGAAAGCGGAATCCACAAAGCTGGCAGTTGCCGGAAGCTGTGAAAAAACCCCAGCCCCAGCCCCATCGCGATGACCAGAAGCGGCAAGGGCGGCCAGGATTTGGCCCAGGGCAGCGGCTTGGCTACACTAGCCCCCTTACGATCCAGGAAATATCGCATTGCGCCTACCTGCATTCTGTCGCCTTCCCACCCGCGAGGACATCCTCAGCAAACGACCGCTGGGGCGCTTTACCCATTACCTGGCCCGCCCGGTACTCTGGCACCCCCATCGCCATAACGTCGCCCGTGCCGCCGCGATCGGCACTTTTATCGGTAGCCTGCCCTTTTTTGGCCATGTTCTGAGCATCCTGCTCATCAGTCTCTGGCGTCGCGCCTATATCCCCGTCGGCGTCGTCATGCCTTTCATCGTGACGGGACCCTTTACCATCGTGCCCTTTTTCTTCGCATCCTATGAACTGGGGTTCTGGCTGCTCGACCAGTTGGGGCTGGCCCCGCCCATCACTATTCATTATGCGGATATCCACGCCATGGTCCATGGACAGATCAGCGTAATGGCCATGGGGGACCGCCTCTGGCATGCCTACCTCCTCACCTGGCTGGGCAGCATCATTCTTGGCGGGGCGCTTGCCCTGATACTGTACTTTGGAGTACTCGGTGGCTGGCGACTCTGGATACTGTGGCGGCTGCGGCGCCGTCGCCTGCAGCGCAGCCGGTTTTAGTGCACAGCGTCCAGGGGCTGCAGGACGCCATCCTGCAGCCGGAGTACGTGCTCCATGTGTGCCGCCAGCGCCGGCTCATGGGTGACGATAACCAGTGCGGTACCCAGTTCCTGATTGAGGTCGAGCATCAGTTGGTGGACGCTCTCCGCCGACTCGCTGTCGAGATTGCCGGTGGGTTCGTCGGCGAGAAGCAGTGCCGGACGGGTGACCAGCGCACGCGCCAGCGCAACCCGTTGCCGTTCGCCACCGGAGAGCATGCCGGGTTTGTGATCCAGGCGCTCACTCAGACCGACACGGGTCAGGATTTCCTTGCCCCAGGGTTCTACGGAGCGACGCGGCACCCGGCGTATCAGGAGAGGGAGCAGGACATTCTCCAGTGCCGTGAACTCGGGCAGCAAACGGTGTAACTGATAGACGAAACCGACACTCTGATTGCGCAAACGACTGCGCGCCGATTCGCTGAGTTTGTAAACCTCCTGCCCGAGGATCCGCACTACTCCCCCCGACGGGCGCTCCAGACCACCCATGAGGTGCATCAGAGTGCTTTTGCCCTGCCCGGAGGCGCCGACAATCGCCAGGCGTTCGCCGGGACGCACCTGCAGATTGACGTCACGGATGACCTCCAGACGCTCGCGGCCAATGGCAAAGCTCTGCCGCAGATGCTCGACGGAAAGAATGATCTGCTCACTCATAACGCAGGGCCTCGGCAGGGGCGACGCGGGAGGCGCGCCAGGAGGGATACAACGTCGCTATCCAGCTCATGATGAGCGCGGCAATGGCCACATGGATCACATCCCAGGGCTCCAGCTTGGAGGGCAACTGGCTGATGGAATAAACCTCCGGCGAGATGAATTGGACGTGAAACAAGTGCTCGATGGCCGGTACCAGGGTCGGAATATTCAACGCCAGCAACACCCCGAAGAAGACACCGAGCAGCGTGCCAAAGAGTCCGATGATCCCGCCCTGAACCATAAAAATCAGCATGATACTGCGTGGCGTCACGCCGATGGTGCGAAGGATGGCGATATCCGTTTCCTTATCGGTGACCACCATCACCAGCGTCGCCACGATATTGAAGGCGGCGACGGCGATGATCAGCGACAGGATCACGAACATCACCAGTTTCTCCATGCTCAGGGCCTTGAAGAAGTTCTCGTGGGTCTGGGTCCAGTCCTGGATATAAAAGGCGGCGCCAAGCTGTTGTTGCAGATGGGCAGCGAAGGCCGGGGCGGTAAAGGGATCCTTGATCTGCATGCGCAGGCCCGTCACGCCCTGGTTCAGCCCGTAGAGCCGCTGCGCATCGCCCAGATTGATATAGGCCATGCCGCTGTCGTAGGCGTAAATGCCAACGGAAAAGAGCCCCACCACCGTGAACTGGCGCAGGGCGGGGGTTACCCCCAGTGGGGTCACGCCCCCCTGCGGCGAGATCAGGGTAATCTTGTCGCCTACGGTCACGCCCAGTTGCCGCGCGAGGGCTCGTCCGAGGACGATACTCCAGGGGTGAGTCTGCAGGGACTGCAACTCGCCCATTTTCATGTCTTGGTTGAGCTTGTTGACGCGGTTCTCCAACGCCGGATCGATGCCCTCGATCACCGCGCCACTGACCAGCCCTTCGTGGGAGAGCATGGCCTGCGCCTGAACATAGGGTGCCACTCCGGTCACACCGGGAACCGTAGAAAGGCGCTTCACCGCCGTCGGCCAGTCCAGTACCGGTACCCCGTTGCCCTGAATGATGACATCGGAGGTCACCGCCAGAATCCGCGAACGCAGGGTATGGTCAAAACCATTCATCACCGCCATGACCGCGATGAGCGCGGCCACCCCGATGACCATGCCCATGATCGCCGTGCCGGTAATGAAGGAAATGAAGTGATTGCGGCGCTTGGCGCGGGTGTAACGCAGCCCGATCCAGAGCTCGTAAAACCTCATGACTGTTCCGGCCGCAGATGGGGGAAGAGAATCACCTCGCGAATGCTGGGCTGGTCAGCAAGCAGCATGACCAGACGGTCAATGCCCAGCCCCACCCCTGCGGTCGGCGGCATGCCATATTCCAGGGCACGGATATAGTCGGCGTCGAAGAACATCGCCTCCTCGTCCCCGGCATCCTTAGCCTCGACCTGCGCCCGGAAGCGGGCGGACTGGTCTTCGGGATCATTCAACTCGGAGAAGCCGTTGGCCAACTCGCGGCCGGCGATCATCAGCTCGAAACGATCCGTGACCTCGGGGTCGAGATCATTGCGGCGCGCCAGCGGGCTGACCTCCAGGGGATACTCGGTGATGAAGGTGGGCTGCTGGAGATGGCCTTCCACCGTCTTCTCGAAGATTTCGATGAGACGTTTGCCCCAGCCCCAGGCGGGCTGACAGGGCAGGTGCAACTGCGCGAGCTTGGCGGCCAGCACTGCGGGGTCCCGCAGATCGGCATCCGCCAGATCGGGGTTATGGGCACGCACCGATTCCGTCACCGTCAGGCGGTGGAAGGGTTTGCCGAGGTCGATCTCCAGCCCTTGATAGCTTATCGCCGTGGTGCCCAGGGCCGCCTGTGCCGCGGCGCGGATCAGGGTCTCGGTGAGGTCCATGGCGCGCACGTGGTCGGCGTAGGCCTCGTACCATTCGAGCATGGTGAACTCGGGATTGTGGCGGGTGGAAATACCTTCATTGCGGAAGTTGCGGTTGATCTCGAAGACCTGCTCAATGCCGCCCACCACCAACCGCTTGAGGTACAGCTCCGGGGCGATACGCAGGTAAAGGGTCATGTCGAGGGCATGGTGGTGGGTGACAAAGGGCCGCGCCGTGGCACCACCGGGGACGGGCTGCATCATGGGCGTCTCCGCTTCATAAAAGCCGCGCTGGCGCAGACCATCGCGCAGGGCCGCCACCGTTTCCGCACGAATCTGGAAGGTGCGGCGGGTGGCCTCGGTGACGATCAGATCGACATAGCGCTGGCGGAAGCGGGTTTCCGGGTCGGCGAGCCCGTGCCATTTTTCCGGCAGCGGACGCAGGGCCTTGCTCAGCAGTTGGAGGCTATGCACCTTCAGGGACAATTCACCGGTCTTGGTGCGGAACAGGATACCATCCACACCGATGATGTCGCCCAAATCCAGGCCCTTGAAGCGCGCGTAGACCTCTTCGCCCAGATTATCGCGGCTGACAAAGAGTTGAATACGCCCGGACTGATCCTGAATGTCGGCGAAACTGGCCTTGCCCATGACCCGGCGGCTCATCAGCCGCCCGCCGAGCCGTGCCTCGATGGGCTCCTGCTCCAGCGCCGTGGCGTCCATATCGCCATAACGCTCTTGCAGGTCGCCCGCCAGGGCATCGCGGCGGAAGCCGTTGGGATAGGCATGGCCTTCGCTGCGCCACTGTCCCAGCTTGTCGCGCCGCACCTGCATCTGGTCATTGAGTTCCTGATCCACCATCCGTCCCCTTCCTGCGAAATACCGAGTGACTACCGCTTACAATCCAGCCTTCAACGCCGCTTCAATGAACATATCCAGCGCCCCATCGAGCACCTTCTGGGTATCGCCCACTTCGACTCCGGTGCGCAGGTCTTTGATCCGCGACTGGTCCAGCACATAGGAACGGATCTGATGCCCCCAGCCGATATCGCTTTTGCTGTCTTCCAGCGCCTGCTTTTCGACGGCACGTTTCTGCATCTCCATCTCATAGAGCTTGGAGCGCAACATGCGCATGGCCTCGGCCCTGTTCTTATGCTGCGAGCGGTCGGTCTGGCAGGCCACGACAATGCCCGAGGGCACATGGGTGATACGAATGGCCGAGTCGGTCTTGTTGACATGCTGACCACCCGCCCCGCTGGCCCGGTAGGTATCCACCTTGAGGTCCGCCGGATTGATATCCACCTCGAAACTATCGTCAATTTCGGGATAAACAAAGACGCTGGCGAAGCTGGTATGACGACGATTGCCGGAGTCGAAAGGCGATTTGCGCACCAGACGATGGACGCCGGTTTCGGTACGCAGCCAGCCGAAGGCGTGGTCACCGCGCACGTGGATGCTGGCCGACTTGATGCCCGCCACTTCCCCCTCGGAGACCTCCACCAGTTCCGCCGCAAAGCCATGGGACTCCGCCCAATGCAGATACATGCGCAGAATCATTTCCGCCCAGTCCTGCGCCTCGGTGCCGCCTGCGCCGGCCTGAATATCCACAAAGCAGTTTGCCGCATCCTGCGCGCCGGAGAACATGCGCTGGAATTCCAGCTTCTCGACCAAAGACAGCGCGGTATCGAGATCCGCATCGACAGCGGCGAGGAGTTCTGCGTCCTGCTCGCTCAGCGCCAACTCCAGCATCTCGCCGCCATCGGCGAGACTCGCAGTGAGCTTGTCCATGGGCGTAATGACAGCTTCCAGAGCAGACCGCTCGCGACCCAGTTCCTGGGCCTTTTCGGCGTTGTTCCAGATGGTCGGGTCTTCCAGCTCCCGTTGAACTTCTTCTAGGCGACCGCGCTTTTCTTCGAGGTCAAAGATACCCCCTCAGGCCCGCGACACGGACCTGGAGATCGTCGTGCAGCGCACGCATCTCATTCACTTCTCTCATGATTCTTCCTTTTCCATCCGGCTGCGTCAGGACCATACCCGCGCGCACATGGTTGCCTCGCACGCAAAGGCCGTAATTATGCGCATATTCAGTGCTGATCTCCAGCAGTGTTTCGACAGGGTTGGGGTAGGCTCATGCCGTTACCCAGTTTTCCACTTGCAATCCTTCCACCCGTCGGAACTCTCGTTCATTGTTGGTAACTACGATCCAGCCTTCGGCGCGGGCGTGTGCGGCGATCCACAGATCATTATTGCCAATGGGCCGCCCGCCGCTTTCCAGAGCCGCGCGGATCTGGCCATAGTGGATGCCGACCTGAGGGGTGAGGGGGGCCACCTGAATACGTTCTTGCAGGCGCTGTATGCTGGCCAACGCTTTGTCACGCGCCTGACTTTTTTCCGCACCCCAACACAATTCACCCAAGGTGATTACCGACATCGCCAGATCATCGGCACCATGTTGTACAAAACGCTCCCGCACGGCGGGCGGATGGTGTTTGGCAATATAAATGCAGATATTGGTATCCAGCAGATAACGCAAGGTCATCAAAAGTTTTCCCTTGCCTGGGGTGGAATATCCTGGCGTCCGTCGGACATGAAGTCTTCGGGAAGGTCGGCCAGGGCATCAAAAACGCCTGTACCATCCACTGGATGCTCCCGCAGAATAATCTCATTCCCGCGGCGGAAGATTTCCACCTGATCCACCTCAAAGCGGAATTCTTTGGGCAACCGTACGGCCTGACTGTTGCCTGATTGGAAGATGCGTGCGATGGCCATCCTTAGTCTCCTGCCGGCGTGGATATACGATCAGTATATACTACATACCCTCCTCTGCAAGTCGGTTTTTTGCCTACGTTGGTGACTTGTCGGCTTGAATTGAACGATGATCTTCTCATCGCCACCTGCCGACAGGTGGCATGACCATGGCAACAGCGCCACAACTCGAGCAACCGAACCCTGACCAGGCGACTCAGTGAGCATCCCGTCATGGAAAGTGACGAGGCCAACCCTGCAGACTATTGAGTACACCCCCTTCGCTCACCAACGCCACATGCCGAATCCGCAATTGCAGGGTAGTCGTATCCCGGAACGTATTCACATCCAGTTCATACGCCATGAGCACCGTCTGCCCCACTCCCACCGGGCAGACGCCATTTTCCACAGCGCCAAACCAGATGGCGTCGTAGTCCATCGCATCCATTTTCACGACCAGTTTCAGATGCCTGCCGTCGCCTACCGGCCGGACCTGTTCAATCCGGCCGTGGCTTCTGAAAACGGGGGGCTCCCACTGGCGACCAAAGGGTTCCAGGGCCGCCAGTTCTTCCACGACGGCGAAGCTGGGAGCCACCTCCAGGGGACCATCGGTGACAATCTCCGGGCCGGCCCTCTGGTCACGCAATGCGCTCGCGGCGATGGCGGCCCACGCTTCGGCAAAGCGCTGCAGCCCATCGCGCTTCAAGGTCACCCCGCCAGCGCCCGCATGGCCACCCCAGGCGACAAAATCATCGGGATAACGGCCGGCTATCTCGGCCAGGGCATCCCGCACATGAAAACCGTGCACGGTTCTCAGAGAGGCGGTGATATGTTGGCCCTCGGCTTTGGGCGAGAAATAGGCGACCGGTCTGCCGAAAGATTCCGCCAGTCTTGCGGCGCAGATACCGTGGACACCCGCGTGGCCTTCGGGGTCGAATATCGTAATCGCCGCCGCGCCATCCCGAACCTGCTGTGCCGCCTGTTTTGCGCTTCGTTGCAGCATGTTCGACTGGACCGCCTTCCGTTCGGTGTTGTGCTCCACGAAATGCAGCGCCAGTCCTTCCGCCACCGGGACACTATCACTCATGAGCAGATCCACGCTGCCCAGCGCCGAATCCAGACGCCCGCGCGCATTGATGACCGGCGCAAAACTGAATGCCAGGGTAGCGGCGGTGATGGGGCCCTTGCAGTTCGTGGCGACATACAGTGCCTGCCAGGCGGGCCGCGCCACCGGCGAGTTCATGATCGCCAGGCCGCGGGCGATGATCGCCTTGTTATTGGTGGACCGCGCCAGATCGACGCAGTCGGCCATGGTTCCCAGCGCAACCAGGTCCAAAAGACCGCCGAGTTTTGGCGCGCTGGCGGGAAGGTCGCCGTCCTGAATCAGTCGCCGGCGAACCGCGCAGCACAGCAGCCACGCCACATGCACGCCGGCGATATACGGATCGGGAAACGCCGAATCCTCGCGCACCGGGTTTACACAAGCCATGGCCGCCGTCGGCGGTCCATCCGCGGGCACGCCGTGATGATCCGTGACGATGACGGTAAAACCATGATCCCGCAGCCGGGCGATCCGTTCGTGATCCGTGCTCCCTTGATCCGCGGTAATGATCAGGGCGGGGCGGGGGGCCTCCGCGATGATGCGATCGGTCAGGGTTTCGGTGACGCCGTAGCCATCCCGCAGACGGTGTCCGATATAGCTGTGAATCCGTGCTTCCGGGACGCCGAAATAATCCCGGAATGCAAACTTCAGCACCGCGTGGGCCGAAGCGCCATCCGCATCGAAGTCCGAAATCAGGAGGATGGGCAACCCTTGTTTTATGGCGGAGACGATACATTCAGAAGCGATGTCGATATCGGGGAGCAGGTCGGGCGGGGTGAGGCCACTCAACTGCAGATTCAGCAACTCCGGCAGATTCGCCAGATCGACGTCGCTCAATCTACCGGCGATGATCCGAGCCTGGAGCGGGGTGTATCCGAGTTCCAAAGCCGCGCGCAATATCGCCGCAGCCACAGGACGATCGACAATGCGCACGGCTTCCGCAGCCATCTACCAGACTCCCGGCAGCGCATGGCCCGGCCGGGCCGGTCTGCGCCAGAAGCGCCAGCGATCCGCACGGCGAAGCGTAAGGCGCTCTATACCGCCGCTGGCAAGCACACCCGTCAAACACTCCAGGCGCCCGCCCCGCCTCCACAAGGTCCGCAAGGCGGGGACCAGCGCCGCGAAGGATTTTGCCGTATCCGGATAAAGCCAGGCCCCGGACCAGACCCAGAGCAGTTCATCGGGGAGCTTCGTCGCCGTCTGCAGCGCTTTTGGGTAGGACAGCGGCAGGCCGAGCCAGCGGGCCGCGGCCTGCAGGTAGTCCGCCTCCGCCGCCACGGTCTTCCACTTCGGAATGGGCCGCACAGAAGGCAATCGCCCCTCCCCCCAGGCCCAGAACAGACACCAGGAGTCCTGACCGCTGGCATCGGCATCCTGATTGACGGGATGGGCCGCGAGGAGCATCTGCAACTCGTTGAGGAAGGCATTCCAGCGCCGGGCATCGGCACCAGTGACTTGCAGGGCCAGGGGCTCGCGGCCCCAGACTCGTTCGGGATCGGGGCAGTGCAGGTCGGGCGTATCGGTGGCCAGCACATACCAGCGCCGGGCGCCGCGCCGCAGAGTCCAGGGCGCATCCACCATATGCGCCACCGCCGCCGCAAAGAGCGCCTCTGCCGAGTCCGCATCCAGACCCGGCAGAGGCTGTAACACCGCACGCCCCGCCTGTCCGCGAAACGCCACCGGCTCCAGGGCGATGACCCAGTGTCCTTCGGTCGTTATACCCTCGGACTCCGCCAGCAATGCAGCGGCGGGCAACAAGCCCCCGAAACCCAGCAAATGCCCCGCCACCTCCAGAGAGGAACCAGCCGCTAACCGCTCCGCCCGCCCACGACCCCAGTAACGCGGCAACACCGCGCCCAGGTCATCCTCCGGCAGGCCACGCAGCCCCGACAGCCAGAGGCAGAGATCCGCCATCAGCGATCCAGGATGGCGCGCTGCACCGCCTCCAGACTGGCATCCACGGTGAGCACTTCGCCACCCTGAGCGATGGCGGTATCGGGATCTTTCAGGCCATGCCCGGTGAGAGTACAGACTACCGTCGCACCGGCTTCAATTTTTCCGGCGCGGGCCTCAGCAACCACCCCCGCCACCGAAGTCGCCGAGGCCGGTTCGCAGAAAACGCCCTCATATTGCGCCAGCCAGCGCTGCGCTTCCAGAATCTCGGCATCGCTATGACTGCCAAACCAGCCGCCGCTTTCCGCCTGCACCCGATGCGCCTGATCCCAGGACATGGGGTGGCCGATACGGATGGCCGTGGCGATGGTCTCGGGGTCCTTCACGTAGTGGCCGACGATGAAGGGGGCACTGCCTGCCGCCTGAAAACCCAGCATCTTCGGTCGTTTTCCGGCCTTACCGTGACCGTAGCTACAGGTGCCATTACAGAACTTGCAGGAGGCGGTCAAGGGCTGGGACTTATCGGTCCGTCCATCGGTGGCTTCACAATAGCCCATCCAGTGGGCGGTGATATTGCCGGCATTCCCCACGGGCAGGGCGTGATAATCGGGCGCTTCACCCAATGCTTCGATAATCTCGAAGGCCGCCGTCTTCTGACCCTGCAAGCGGTAAGGGTTAACCGAATTCACCAGGGTAATCGGCGCATTGGCCGCCACTTCCTGGACGATCTGCATGCCCGCATCGAAGTTGCCGCGAATCTGCAACACCATGGCACCATGCATCATCGCCTGAGAGAGCTTGCCGAGGGCAATCTTGCCTTCCGGAATCACCACGAAGGCGCGCATTCCCGCCCGCGCCGCATAGGCCGCCGCTGCCGCCGAAGTGTTGCCGGTGGAGGCGCAGATCACCATCTCGCTGCCGTCTTCCTTGGCCTTGGTCACCGCCATGGCCATACCACGGTCCTTGAAGGAGCCGGTGGGATTCAGGCCCTCAAATTTGAGGAAAAGGCGGAGATCGAGGCCAAGCTGGCGGGGCAGGTTGATACACTCGATCAGTGGCGTATTGCCCTCACCCAGGCTCACCGCCGGGGTTTCAGGAGCCAGGGGCAGGAAGGCGCGGTAATGGTCGATAATGCCGGTATAACGGGACATGAAGTTATCCTGATTTGAGATGAAATGCCAAAATTCCGTGCGGCGGACGGCTCACCCTTCCGCCAAACTCTCGACACGCAGGCGCAGCACGGGCTGAACGACCACTGGCAGGGCTTCCATGCGAGCGATTGCCTGCTCCAGGTCGCCTTCCCGGCAGCGGTGGAGCAGCAGGACGATGGGCACACTGTCTGCCTCCGGCGTCTCTTTCTGTACCAGCGCTTCGATGGAAATCTCATATTCCGCCAGCATCGTCGCCACCTGTGCCAGCACACCGGCACGGTTATGGGCGTGGATGCGCAGATAGTAAGCGCTCTCCACCTCGGCCATGGGCAGCAGCGGCAAGGCACTCATGGCATCGGGCTGGAAGGCGAGATGGGGCACCCGGTTGCTGGGATCGGCGGTCATGGTCCGCGCCACATCCACCAGGTCCGCCACCACGGCGCTGGCCGTGGGATCGCCGCCCGCGCCACGTCCATAATAAAGGCTCTGCCCCGCCGCATCGCTCTCCACCAGAATCGCGTTGAAGGGTCCCTCCACATTGGCCAGCAGGTGGCTATGGGGAATCAGGGTCGGATGGACCCGCAACTCGACGCCATCCGCGCGGCGCCGCGCAATACCCAGCAACTTGATGCGATAGCCCAGCTCGGCGGCATAGACCACATCCGTCCGTTCCAGCGCACGGATGCCTTCCACATGGCAATGGGCGAAATCCACCGGAATACCGAAAGCAATGGACGCCATCAAGGTAATCTTGTGCGCGGCATCGCCGCCATCCACATCCAGCCCCGGATCGGCCTCGGCATAACCCAGCCGCTGCGCTTCAGCCAGGGCCTGCTGAAAGTCCCAGCCCTCGCGGAACATCTGGGAGAGGATATAGTTGCTGGTGCCGTTGATAATGCCCGCCAGCCACTGAATCCGGTTGCCCGCCAGCCCCTCGCGGATCGCCTTGATGATGGGAATGGCACCCGCCACCGCCGCCTCGAAGGCGACCATCACCCCCCGCGCCTGCGCCGCCGCGAAAATCTCGTTGCCATGCTCGGCCAGCAGTGCCTTGTTGGCGGTCACCACATGTTTACCCGCCGCGATAGCGGCCATCAGCAGGCTCAGGGCAGGCTCCTGCCCACCCATCACCTCGACGACCACGTCCACCTCGGGATCGCGCACCACCGCCCAGGGATCGCTGCTGATCCGCGCATCCAGCCCCAATCCTTCCAGACGCGCCGGATTACGCACCGCCGCATGGACCACCCGTAGCTCCCGCCCGACCCGACGGGTGATTTCTTCCGCATTGCGCTCCAGCACCCGCACCGTCCCCTGGCCGACAGTGCCCATGCCGAGAATACCGATCCGTACCGGAGCCAAATCCTCCGCCATTACAGATCCTCACGAAACATGTGTTTAATGCCGCGGATAGCCTGACGGGTGCGGTGCTCATTCTCCACCAGCCCGAACCGCACATATTCGTCGCCCAGGTCACCGAAACCGATCCCCGGGCTTACCGCCACTCTGGCCCGCTCCAGCACCAGCTTGGAGAATTCCAGCGAGCCCATCCTGCGCAGCGATTCAGGAATCCGCGCCCAGACGAACATGGTCGCCTTGGGCTTGTCGACTGCCCAGCCCGCGGCGTCCAGCCCCTCGCAGAGCACGTCGCGGCGCTGCTCGTACATCAGGCGGATATCTTCGACACAGTCCTGCGGCCCTTCCAGCGCGGTGATGGCTGCCACCTGAATCGGGGTAAAGGTGCCGTAGTCCAGATAACTCTTCATCCGCGCCAGGGCGCCCACCAGTTTCGGGTTTCCCACCGCAAAACCCACCCGCCAGCCGGGCATGTTATAGCTCTTGGAAAGGGTGAAGAACTCGACGCCCACGTCCTTGGCCCCTGGCACCTGCAGAAAGCTCGGCGCTGTATAGCCATCAAAGACGATATCCGCATAGGCCAGATCATGCACCACCCAGATCCGGTGCTCCTTGGCAAATGCCACGATCCGCGCGAAAAAGTCCAGATCCACGACCGCCGCCGTCGGATTGTGGGGGAAGTTGATCACCAGCATTTTCGGCTTCGGCCACGCCGCCCTGACCGCTTTTTCCAGCTCTTCGAAAAAATCCACCCCCGGTAGCATCGGTACATGGCGCACATCGGCGCCCGCTATCACGAAACCGTAGGGATGGATGGGATAAGTCGGGCTGGGCACCAGCACCGTATCGCCGGGACCCATGGTCGCCAGTGCCAGGTGGGCGATGCCCTCCTTGGACCCGATGGTGACGATGGCCTCGGACTCGGGATCGAGCTGCACACCGTAACGGTGCTCATACCAGGTCGTAATGGCGCGGCGCAGGCGGGGAATGCCGCGCGACACGCTGTAGCGATGGGTGTCACCCCGTTGTGCCGTTTCACAGAGCTTATCGACGATGTATTGCGGCGTGGGCTGGTCGGGGTTCCCCATACCAAAGTCGATGATATCCTCGCCCCGCTTGCGGGCCTGATTCTTGAGGTCCGTAACGATGTTGAACACGTAGGGGGGCAGACGACGGATACGTTCAAAGTCACTGTTCATGTGGCGTGGGCCTTCAGGGTTGTGGCGAATGCCGAAACCGATGAACAATAGAGAGGCGACGCGGGCCTGTCAATCCGCGCAGGGGAAGAATCTCATGAAATTACATCTGCAACGCGACGCCCACCGCAATGTCATCCATGCCTACGGGCCGCAGGGCATCGTCATTCACGGCGAAAATTACGGACAGGGGCTGCTGGTCGGCGCCGAGTGGCTGCACAGTCCCTGGGGGCCGGAACATGCCGACGCCCTTGAGTTCTCGCACTTTGACGAAGTCGTGACACGCCGACCCGATATCGTGCTGCTGGGCACCGGCAAGCATCTGCATTTTCCGCTGGAGTTGCTGCGCGCCCTGCGCGCCGCCGGACTGGCGGTGGAGGTGATGGACACCAGCGCCGCCTGCCGCACCTACAACATCCTGCTGGCCGAAGATCGCATGGTCATCGCTGCGTTGTTGCCACCCCTGGCCTGAAATCTGCGGAATCGGCCAGGCATCAGCCGAACAGGCCCTCGGGTGCCAACCCTTCCGCTTCGATGCGATGGCGCAACACCAGCAACGCCTCCACCTGAATCTGGCGCACCCGCTCCCGGGTGATGCCGAGGCGGGAGCCCACCTCTTCCAACGTCGCGCCGTCCGTACCGTCCAGACCGAAGCGCCAGAGCAGCACGAGGCGATGTTTTTCGGTCATGGTCGCAATCCACTGGTGCACCTGCCGGGAAAGATTCTGGTTCTCCAGCCGCTGCTCCACGCCTGGCGCGTTAGTGTCTGCCACCAGATCGGCCAGGGAACGATCCGACCCCTTGCCATAGGGCATATCCAGGCTCGTCACCCGGCCATCCATTTCCAGGCAATCGCGAACCGCGTCGACGGAGCGATCCAAAGCTTCTGCCACCTCCTCCGGCGTCGGATCCCGCTGCAGAGTTTGTGCGAGGCAGCGGGTGGCGCGCAGCACCGCGCTGAGTTCCTTCATCACGTGAATGGGCAGACGGATGGTGCGGGTCTGATTCATCAGCGCCCGCTCGATATTCTGACGAATCCACCAGGTCGCATAGGTAGAGAAGCGAAAGCCGCGCTCCGGATCAAATTTCTCCACCGCTCGGATCAGCCCGAGGTTGCCCTCTTCGATCAGGTCCAGAAGTGGCAAGCCCCGGTTGAGGTAGTGTCGCGCCACCTTTACTACCAGGCGGAGATTGCTCTCTATCATGGTGCAGCGCGCGGCCTGATCACCAGTCTGCACCATGCGCCCCAGGGTCACTTCCTGCTCCGCTGTCAGCAGCGGACGGTGTCCGATCTCCCGAAGATAACAGCGGGTGGCATCCCAGTCGGGCGCCTCGCCGAAATCCTCCGCTCCATCGATCTTTTCCGGAGCATCCTCGTCCTGTTCCGAGATCGGGGGTGCGTCGGGAAACCCCCCGTCCTCATCCTCGTCTCCAATCGCGTTTATCATCCGCACATTCTCCTGAGGCCACAGAAACGGTACCCGCTAGCAAGGGGACAAAATGGCAACTGCCCAGGGCAATCACTCGCGCAGTGCTGCCATCCCAATGACTGACCTGCAAATGCTGCCTCCCCCCCTCCTCCACCGGCATTACCAGACTGCCTCCGGCGCACAACTGGCGGTAAAGGGGCGCCAGTGCGCAGGGCACGGCAGCGGTAATGACCATTGCGTCAAAGGGGGCTTTTTCCGGCCAGCCGCCGCTGCCATCGCCGTGCTGCAGGTGCACCTGGCGATAGCCCAGCCTGCCCAGCAACGCGGTCGCCCTTTCCTGCAGCGGGCCGATACGCTCGATACTGAAGACCTCCGCCCCTAGCTCCGCCAGCACGGCGGTCTGGTAAGCGGACCCTGTACCGATCTCCAGGACCCGCCTGGGCACCTCCCGCTCCTCCAGAATCGCTTCCATCATCCGCGCCACCATCCAGGGCTGGGAGATGGTCTGTCCGTAACCGATGGGCAGCGATACCGGCTCATAGGCCCGCCCCGCCAGCGCTTGGGCGACAAAGCGATGACGCGGAACCCGGTTCATCGCGTCCAGCACCCGCTCATCACGGATGCCTTCCGCGCGCAGACGGAGCACCATTCTTCCCCGCGTGCGCGGGGAAATCATGCCGACTTCAGGACTCAGGGCTAGCAACGAAGCAGCCATTGACTCAAACCCTCCAGAAAATTGTAGCGGGTCATATCCAGATCCAGCGGGGTGATGGAAACATAACCGCGACGCACCGCGTCAAAGTCGGTACCCGGACCGGCGTCTGCTTCCCGCCCGGAAGGGCCAATCCAGTATACGGGATCGCCGCGGGGATCCGCCGCCGGTATCACCATGTCGCTCTTGTGGCGACGCCCCAGACGGGTCACTTCAAATCCGCGGATTTCATCGTAGGGCAAATCCGGCACGTTCACGTTGAGGATGGTATCGGCAGGCAGCGCGTGACTCAGCACCCCGGTCACCAGTTTGGCGGCGACCCGCGCCGCAGTCGAAAAGTGGGTGCAATCGCGCCCGGCGAGGGAAACCGCCATGGCGGGCAACCCCAGGAAACGCCCCTCGGTGGCGGCAGCCACGGTGCCGGAGTAGAGCACATCGTCCCCCATGTTGGCTCCCCGGTTGATACCCGAGATTACCATATCTGGTGTTTCCGCGAAAATCCCGGTGACCGCGAGGTGAACGCAGTCGGTAGGCGTACCGCCGATCAGATAATGAAAGCCGTTGAGTCCGGTGCGCATCCGCAGAGGCCGGTCCAGGGTGAGGGAGTTGCTGGCGCCGCTCCGGTCCTGCTCCGGCGCCAGTACTTCCAGATCGCCCAAAGGCTTTATCGCTTCAGCAAGTGCCGCCAGTCCCGGTGCCAGATAACCATCGTCGTTACTGATCAAGAAACGCGGCATCAGGTCTCCAAAAGGCAGGCAGTGACTACTTTGGCGTCCATAGTAAGCTACGAAGCGCCCCCGGGTCCATCCTCCGGGCACGCACCGCTCCCCGCAGACTAATGCGCCGCGCGCGCTGACACCGCCGGTGCCGGGTTTTCATTCTGCACCTGCTGAATCTGCCGCTGCAGCAACAATACCCGCAACTGCGCCGCATCCATCACCTGTTTCAGGCCGTTTACCCGCTCCAGGTAACGCGCATAATTACGCTCGTTTCCGGTGCGGATGGCCTTGCCCTGCTCATAGTTTTTTGTCGCCTGGATCAGGGTCAGCCGCGCCGCGAGCAATTCCCCCTGCAGGCGCTTCAATGCGGGGTTGGCCGCAGGCCGGGCGGCTGGCGCGGGCACGGGTGGTTCCGGCGTCGATGTGGCGCCGGCGACCCCCGACCCAGGCATCGGCGTACTGACCGAAGCCTGTGGCGCCCCGGAAATCTGTTCGACGCCTTTGGCACCCGGTGGCGGAGCTTCACCGTAGCTGACTACGCCACCGCCGCCCACCCAGCGATAAATGGTTGATGCATCCACGGAAGTGCTGATCAGAAAGGCCGACAGGAAAATACACGCTCCCGCCATTGCTGCACGCTTTGATTCACCTTTACCAGACGTAAAAGGGGATTTCCTGTACTTCATCAGCCTGTTCTCCTGACCGGCGCGGCATTTCCGTATATGGTCGCCAAGCCCCGTATTGTCAAGGTGGCGGCCACAAAAAAGCCCCGTATACAACACGGGGCTGATGGCGCCGGGGAAAGGACCGCAGCGGCAGGGAGTACCCGGCCTCAGAGGCTGTAGTACATCTGGAACTCCACCGGATGGGTGGTCATGCGCAAGGCCTGCACCTCGGCCCATTTCACATCCAGATAACCTTCCAGCCAGCTCTCGGAGAACACACCACCCTTCATGAGGAAGTCATGGTCGGCTTCCAGGGCGCGCAGGGCTTCTTCCAGAGAGGCGGCCACACCGGGGATGTTGGCCTGTTCCTCGGCGGGCAGGTCGTAAAGATTCTTGTCCATGGCGTCGCCGGGATGGATTTTGTTCTGGATACCGTCCAGGCCCGCCATCAGCATGGCAGAGAATGCCAGGTAGGGGTTGGCGGTAGAGTCCGGGAAACGCACTTCGATGCGCCGTGCCTTGGGGCTGTTGACGAAGGGAATGCGGATGGATGCCGAACGGTTCTTGGCGGAATAGGCGAGTAGCACCGGGGCCTCGAAATGAGGTACCAGACGCTTGTAGCTGTTGGTACTGGGGTTGGTTAGCGCATTGATCGCCTTGGCGTGTTTAATGATGCCGCCGATGTAATACAGCGCGATTTCCGACAATCCGCCGTACAGATCACCCGCGAAGATGTTCTTGCCGTCCTTGCCGAGGGACTGGTGGACGTGCATGCCGCTGCCGTTGTCACCGACGATGGGCTTGGGCATGAAGGTGGCCGTCTGGCCGTAGGCCGCCGCCACGTTGTGGACGACATACTTGAGGATCTGCACCTCGTCCGCCTTGCGGGTCAGCGTATTGAAGCCGACGCCGATTTCGTGCTGCCCGGCCGTGGCCACCTCATGGTGATGGACTTCCACTTTCAAGCCCATCTCTTCCATGGCCAGGCACATGGCCGAGCGCAGGTCCTGAGCGGAGTCCACCGGCGGAACCGGAAAATACCCCCCCTTCACGCCGGGGCGATGTCCCATATTGCCGGATTCATATTCCTTGCCCGAATTCCAGGCGGCTTCTTCGGCGTCCACCTTGTAGGCGCAACCGCTCATATCGATATTCCAGGTCACGGAATCGAACACGAAGAATTCGTTTTCAGGACCGAAGAAAGACGTGTCGGCAATACCGGTGCTCTTCAGGTAGATTTCGGCGCGCTTGGCCACGGAGCGGGGATCGCGCTCATAGCCCTGACCAGTGGCGGGCTCGATGACGTCACAGCGGAGAAGAAGGGTGGTTTCATCCATAAAGGGGTCGAGCACCGCAGAATCCGGGTCAGGCAAAAGAATCATGTCCGATTCGTTGATGCCCTTCCAGCCGGCGATGGAGGAGCCGTCAAAAGCCTTGCCTTCGGTAAAGGTGTCTTCTTCGATGACATGCCCGGGAACGGAGACGTGCTGCTCCTTGCCCTTGGTATCGGTAAAGCGGAAATCAACGAACTTGATGTCTTTTTCCTGAATCAATTTGACCACATCACTGGGGCTGTAACCCATTTGCTTCTCCTCCAATCAAGAAATATTTACGACCCGAAACAAACTCTCTTAACAAAATTCATACCAGACCAAAACCGGGGCAAGGGATGCACAACTTCCTATGTGTTGCACCAATGGCGAGCACCACTATGGTGCAACATCAAAAATCGCACCATTATGGGGCGCCGGATGACAAGAACCGCGATCCAGCCAGGCACCAGACCACGTCCACTTCCTGCAAACCCGGCACATGCCCCCGCAGGGCTTCCTGGATCTGTGTTTCCGTCTCCTGCAGGCTAGCGAATGTTGCGGATGACGGCAAGGCATAACGCAGGCAGATGACCATACCGCCCCGGAGATAATGCAGCGTCATCTGCTCGGCGGCGGGCAGATCCAGCGTTTGCAGGCGCTCGCGCACCACCACTTCGATATCGCTACGGGGCGACAGGAGGACGCCGCCTTCCGCATCATTTTCACTGTCGATATGGATGGTGGCATCGGCGAGATCATCCACCTGCCGCAACAACGTCGTCCGTACCCGCTCGGCAATCTGGTGGCCCTCGGAAACACTCAGGGTCGGCGTCACCTGCAAATGCACCTCCGCCAGGGCCTGATGACCGATTTTGCGCGTCTTCAGCATATGCAGATCACGCACCCCTTCACAGCCGAGAATCACTTCGCGGATATGGGCCAGCGCCTCATCACCGAGGCCACGGTCGGCGAGCTCCTGCACCGCCTCCCAACCGGTGACCAGACCAATCCGCAACACCATGAGGGCGACGATGAGGGCGACGACCGAGTCGAGATAAGGCGCCCCCAGTAAACTGCCGCCAATGCCGATAAAGACGATGACGCTGGAAATGGCGTCGGTACGATGGTCCCAGGCATTGACGCGCAGCGCCGCGGAGCGGGTTCGCCGCGCCACCCGGATGGTGATCTGATAGAGGGTTTCTTTGGTGGCGATCGCGAAGGCGGCAATATAGAGCGTCCAGAAATCCGGCATGCCGTAATGGCCGATGATGAGCCGCTGGACCGCCTCATACCCGATGCCAGCACCGTTGATGGCCAGCAGAGTACCCGTCGCCAGCGCCGCCAGCGTCTCAAAACGCTCATGACCGTAGGGGTGCTCCTGATCCGGCGGCTGGCTGCTGAAGCGCATGGCAAACACCAGTCCGAGGTCCGACAGCAGGTCGGAAAGAGAGTGAACCGCGTCGGCTACCAGCGCATCGGAATGACCCAGGATGCCCCCCGCCAGCTTGACGAAAAACAGCACCACGTTGGTGCCCGCGCCCGCCAGGGTCACCCGCATATTCTGCCTGCCGCGCTCGGCGCGGCTGATGCTTTCCGCCATTACCCCGGACCTTTCACGATCTCAATACCGGCAACGAACCACACCCTCCGGTCGCTCCATGAGCGGATCCGCCCCGAGTCGGCAACCGGCTTCCCCAGAGCGGCGGCCGGGATATGGAGGACGCGGAGATGGACAGCATGTGCGCATGTACTGTTTAATCGTCCAGACATCCACAAGGCGTTACAGGACAAGGTGAACGATGAGTACCGAAACGATTTTGCAGGAAGCACAGAAACGGGCGCAGGCGGCGGGCAAACGCCACGCCGGGGACCTCACCCCGGAGGAAGCACACGCCGTGTTGCGCGACCATCCCAAGGCCATCCTCATTGACGTGCGTTCCCACCCGGAGCTGGATTTTTCGGGCTTTGTCGAAGGTTGCTGCCATGTGCCGTGGCAACTGTATCCGGGCATGACGCCCAACCCCGATTTCGATGCAGAACTGCGCGGGAAGGCTCAGCCTGATGATCTTCTGCTCCTGCTCTGCCGCACAGGTGGCCGTTCTCTGGCTGCGGCCGAACATCTGGCCGGTCTGGGCTACAGCCATTGCTATAACGTCCTTGGTGGTTTCGAGGGCAAACACGACGCCCATGGCCAGCGCGGCAAGGTAGACGGCTGGAAGGCCAGCGGCCTGCCCTGGAAGAACAAGTAGCATATCTGCCCGGCCCATAGCGACTGTCAAGACTGGCAGGCTGGGCAGAGCATCGCGTTTTTACCCCCCACCGAAAGGGTCTCCAGCGCGCCGCCGCAACTCGGGCAGTGCCCGTCTTCCCGATGGCGGGTGAGGAAGGTCTTGGGCAGCAGGTTGGTCTTCGCCTGACAGCGCACGGCGCGATCCAGCACCTTGGGGATCTGCTCCAGGAAACGCTCGCGCTCTTCTTCGCTGAGACTGGTCGCGGTGCGATCCGGTCGCAGGCGGGCCTGAAAAAGGATTTCATCCGCCCAGATACCGCCGATGCCCGGCGCGAAGGTATCATCCAGCAGGATGTTGCGCAGGGCGCTGCGGCGACGGCTCAGGGCCTCGCGCAATATACCAAGCCCTTCCCCATGCACCATCAGTGGATCAGGGCCGAGCTTGGTGAGGAAGTCCACATCGCTGTTTTCGTCCAGCATGCGCAGGCGGTTACCCAACTGGGTCCCCTGAAAACGCAGGCGCTGCTGGCCGTTGATCTGTATCTCCAATGCCGCTCGCGGCTCTTCCCCGCCTTCCCCATGAACAGGGCCGCGTTCGAGTTCGCCGCTCAGCTCACCACCCAACTGCAGGGCGAGGATGTCCTTGCGATCCAGTTCCAGGAAAAGGTATTGACCGTAGCGATGCAGGTCGGTGATGGCCCTGCCTTTGAGTGCGGCATCTTTGATGCCGGCACCATCCGGAAGTGCCTCGCCCTTGGCATTCTGCATCTGCATGACGCCGACCCGCTTGTGCAGGATATTGCGCCGCAGCTTTTGTCTGAGCAGTTCTATTTCTGGCAACTCGGCCATGTTTTCTCCGGAACAATGAGGTTTGAGACCCGTGATAAGCGCCCTAGTCTAACCTGTGGGCGCTGGCGCGCCAATGGCGGCGAAGGGAATCCGCCCATACAGCGCGTACGTTGCGCCCACCGCATGCGCCCACATCTGATCTCCGATGGAGAAGTGCCACCATTCTCCAACATGCTGCGCAAACCCCGCCTGGGTCATGACCGAGACCAGCAGTTCACGATTCCGGTGATGGAGATACTCCGGCGTTCCGGGCAGGGCAGACGCGTAAAAATTCGGGATGGCGCGGTCAGTGAAGTCATCGACAGGGCCGCCCATGGGTACATCCCGACCTTCTCCATCCACCAGTTTGCAGTCTATGGCGGCACCCGTACTGTGCGGTGGCGGACGGCAGGGGTCCGGGTCGGGAATCCCCCAAAAGCGGTACACTTTGGGGGCGAGCAGGGTATGGATTTCGGGATCCAGACGCTCCAGCGCATCCGGCCCGGCGCAGGACGAGAGCCTGGTGAGACAGCCCATCGCCTGCGCCTCGCGCCGGAAGGCATCCCAGACCATGAAGTGCTGAACCGCCAGAGGGCGATAGGCGTCGAACAGCGCAATGCGCCATCCCGGACGTCGGCCCGACAACAAGGATTGCGCCCGATACAGGGCAGAAAGCGCCCCGGAACGCAGCCGCCAGGGCGACCCGGTATAAGGCGCCCCCACTGCGAGGTAAGGATGCGGGGTCACCCGTGGGAAGGCGCTTTCGGGAATCTCTTGCAGCGGCTCACCGCAGTCCCGGATGGGTATGTTCAGATAATCAGGGCGCATCGTCTTGACCAGATTATATGGTAAAAATCGCATGACCGGCCAACCACGGCGGAACCGCTCCAACGCATGCCACCCTCTGCCCACCCGATCCGGCGAAGAGCCGTCAAGATTGTTTCACGCCTTCCACTTCGACCTTGATGTGGATGGTATTGGATAACCCCTCCGGCAAGTACGCAGTCATACCGAAATCAGAGCGGCGGATGGTGGTGGTCGCGACAAAACCAGACAAATAGCCACCCCAGGGTTTCGGCAAATAGGAAATTTCGCCTGCACCGATCTCACGCACCTTGAACATGACCGGCTTTGTCACACCGTGCATGGTTAGGTTGCCATACAGATTTCCAGCCTTGTCCCCATTGGGCGCATATTTGGTGCTGACGAAGGTGATATCCGGATATTTCTTTACATCAAAAAACTCCTTGCTGCGCAGGTGCTGGTCGCGAAGCGCAAAGTTGGTATTGATACTGGCGGCAGGGATGGTGATGCGTACCCGGTCTTTTTGTGGAACGGTATTGTTAAAGGTGTATGTTCCGGAGATTTTGTCGAAATGCCCGGTAAACTCGGTAATCCCCACATGACCGATCGTAAACAGCACATTGGTATGCTGCGGATCGATGGTATAGCTCCCGTCCGGATTACCATTGAGGGGCGCATAGTGCGCTGGCGCCGCGCTGGCGCCTCCAGCCATACCCAGCATCAAAGTCGCGCAAACTAGAAACCATGATTTATTTTTGTGCGAAAACATGTAATACCCTCCTGGGTTAACCGAATAATTTCCGGGTGATTTCTGCGACATGCCGCCCCTGGAAGCGGGCGATGGTCAATTCGTTGGCCGAAGGCTGGCGGCTGCCGTCGCCTTTGGACATGGTGCTGGCACCGTAGGGTGTACCGCCGCTGATCTCATCCATATTCATCAACTCTGTGCAACTATAGGGAACCCCTACCACCAACATGCCCTGATGAAAAAGAAAGGTATGAAAGGAAGTCAGCGTGGTTTCCTGACCGCCATGCTGGGTGGCCGTACTCACGAATACACTCCCGACTTTGCCCACCAACCTGCCCTCCTGCCAGAGGTTGCCGGTGCGGTCGAGAAAATTGCGCATCTGGCCGGTCATGTTACCGAAACGGGTGGGAGTGCCAAAAATGATGCCGTCATAATTGGCAAGGTCATCAGGGTGGGCCTCCGGGGCCGCCTGATGTGTCTTGGCATGAACCGCAGCCAGGGTCTCAGCCGGCATAGTCTCAGGGACACGCCGGACATCCACCTGAATCCCACTCACGGAGCGGGCGCCCTCTGCCTCCGCCTCGGCCATTTGCTCTACGTGCCCCCATAAACTGTGATACAGCACTAATATCCTGCTCACTCGGCGCCTCCTTATGCGTATGGATTCCAGACAAGAGTCTGTCCCTTAATAGACCGCCATCAACTCCTTTTGTAAAGTAGGTACTGAGAAGTAACCACCATGAAATCCATGCCGTCCCATCCTGCGTGGGATGCATACCGAGCGCCTTCTCCACAAACCTTCGCGGGCCATCCGCACGCGGCCGTCCACCATTGCGCCACCCCCGTGCCTATGGCAACCTTTGTGCCACATCTGGTATCCGGTTCAAGAAAAACTTATGGAAATTCCCGTCTACTCCCCCCAAGAGATCGAAGCCGCCGTGCAGCAGCGCTGGCACGATCAGCAGACCTTCAAGGCCGCGGCGACGCCCTCGGGAGACAAATTCTACGCCCTCGCCATGTTCCCCTACCCTTCGGGGCAATTGCACATGGGGCATGTGCGCAATTATAGCATCGCCGACGCCATCGCCCGCTATCAGCGGATGCTGGGAAAAGAAGTCATGCAGCCCATGGGCTGGGATGCCTTCGGTCTGCCGGCGGAGAATGCGGCCCTCAAGCATGGTTTGGCACCGGCGCAGTGGACCATGGACAACATCGCCCACATGCGCGGGCAATTGCAGCGGCTGGGCCTGTCTTACGACTGGTCGCGGGAGTTCGCTACCTGCACGCCGGATTATTATCGCTGGGAGCAGTGGCTGTTCGTGAAGCTCTGGGAGAAGGGGCTGGTCTACCAGAAGCTGAGCACCGTCAACTGGGACCCGGTGGACCAGACCGTCCTCGCCAACGAGCAGGTGGTGGACGGCTGCGGCTGGCGCTCCGGCGCTCCGGTCGAGCGCAAGGAGATCGTGCAGTATTTCCTGCGCATCACCGCCTACGCCGAAGAACTGCTGACCGGCCTCGACACCCTGGGCGAGGGCTGGCCGGAGCAGGTGCTGACCATGCAGCGCAACTGGATCGGTCGCTCCGAGGGCGCCGAGATTCATTTCCCGCTGGCCGCTGGTGACGGGGTCATCAAGGTTTTCACCACCCGTCCCGACACCCTGATGGGGGCGACCTATCTGGCAGTGGCGCCGGAACATCCTCTGGCGATTCAGGCGGCAGAAAACAGCGCTGAACTCGCTGCCTTCCTCGAACGCTGCCGCCATGTCGCCGTTTCCGAAGCCAGCATCGAAACCCAGGAGAAGGAGGGGCATCCCCTCGGCCTGAGCGTGCGGCATCCGCTTACCGGCGTGGAGCTACCCGTCTGGACCGCCAATTTCGTGCTCATGGGTTATGGCGAAGGGGCGGTGATGAGTGTGCCCGCCCATGATCAGCGGGACTTTGAGTTCGCGCGCAGATATGGTCTGCCCATTCGCCCGGTGATCCAGTCCGAGGCTGTCGCTACCGACGGCGCAATCATGACGGAGGCCTACACCGGCGGCGGCACCTTGTTCAACTCCGGGACCTTCGACGGCCTGGCCAACGAAGAGGCCAAGAGCCGTATCACCGCGGCCGTAGCCGCCAAGGGACTGGGGCGGAAGACAGTCAACTTCCGTCTGCGCGATTGGGGCATCTCCCGTCAACGCTACTGGGGTACGCCTATCCCCATGATCCACTGCCCCCACTGTGGCGTCGTGCCGGTGCCGGAGCGGGATCTGCCGGTGATCCTGCCAACCCACTACCAGCTCAAAGACCCGCGTTCGCCGCTGCTGGACGACCCCGAGTTCACCCAGGTGGCCTGCCCCCAATGTGGCGCCGCAGCCCGGCGTGAAACGGACACCATGGACACCTTCGTGGAGAGCTCCTGGTATTACGCCCGTTTCGCCTGCCCCGATGCGGGACAGATGCTCGACCAGCGCGCCGCCGACTGGCTGCCGGTGGATCAGTATGTCGGTGGCGTGGAGCACGCAGTGCTGCATCTGCTCTATGCCCGCTTCTTCAACCGCCTGCTCCGTGATGTCGGCCTGCTGCCCGCCGACGGCGCCCACGATGAGCCCTTCCGCCATCTGCTGACTCAGGGCATGGTGCTCAAAGACGGCAGCAAGATGAGCAAATCCAAGGGCAATACGGTGGACCCGCAAGGCCTGATCGACCGCTATGGGGCTGATACCGCGCGCCTCTTTATTCTCTTCGCGGCGCCGCCGGAACAGCATCTGGAGTGGTCGGACAGCGCCGTGGAAGGTGCTTACCGCTTCCTCAACCGGTTCTGGCGTCTGGTCCACGAGTACGGCGCCACGCCCCCGGCAGTGCCCGCGGAACTCTCTGCCGAGGCGGTGGACCTGCGCCGCGCGGTGCATCAGTGCATCGATCGGGTCAGCCGCAATATGGACGGGCGCTATCATTTCAATGTCGCCATCGCTGCCATCATGGAACTGACCAACAGCCTGATGAAGGTCCCTGCGGATGCTCCGGCCGACCTGCGGGCGGTACTGGGCGAAGGACTGCGCGCATCGACCCTGCTGCTGGCCCCCTTTGCGCCCCATATCGCCGAGGTGCTTTGGCAAAAGATGGGGCAAAGCGGGGTGATCAGCCATGCGCCCTGGCCCGTGGCCGATGCCGGGGCTCTGCGTTGCGATACCGTGACACTGGTCATTCAGGTCAACGGCAAGTTGCGCGAACGCATGGATTTCCCCGCTGATGCGGACCATGCCGACGTCGAGCAGGCCATACTGGCCGATCCGGCCATGCAACGTCATCTGGAGGGTAAAACCGTGCGCAAGGTGATCATCGTACCCGGTCGTCTGGTCAACGTGGTGGCAGGATGAGCCACACATTGCAGTGGCGTCGCTGGTGGCTGGTGGCAGGGCTGGCGCTGCTCCTGGGCGGCTGCGGCTTTCATTTGCAGACCGGGGCCACCATTCCGCCCAGGCTGACGGGGTTGCGCGTCGTCGGCAGCGGTCCCGCCGGAGGCAGTCTGGCCGAGGCCGTCCATCGCGAATTGCAGCGGGACGGCAACAGGGCCAGATCTGACGGCCCGCTGCTCCGGATCGACAATGCGTATGTCAGCCAGCGGATCATCAGCATCAGCCCGAGCAGTGGCGTCGCCCAGGAGTTTCTCGACACCCTGCATGCCCAGTTCAGCGTGACAGGCAACGATCATAAAATACTGCTTGAGTCACAACCTCTGCTGGTGGAGAACAGCTTTAGTTACAACAGCGCCAGCCCACTGGCCACCAACGAACAGCAGATCACCATGCAGCGTCTGCTGATGGAGCAGGGCGCGCGGCAGATTCTGCGGCGGGTGCTCAACAGCCCCGGCTTCCGCCGGCAGGTGCCCTGAGATGCGGCTGAAGCCGGCGCACTGGGCCAGCCATTTACGCGGCCCTTTGGCATCCGTATATGGCATCTTTTCCGATGAGCCCCTGCTCCTGCAGGAGGCGGAAGACGCCCTGATGGCTGCTGCGGCACAGCATGGCTTCGCTCAGAAACAACGCCTCGCTCAGCAGGACGGCGGCATCTGGGATGCCTTGCGCGACGAGCGGGATGCGGGTTCGCTTTTCGCGGCACAGCGCGTGCTCCTGCTGCGCCTGGATAGCCCCAAGGTCCCCAAAGAGGCCAGCGCCGCCCTGCAGTACTGGCTGGCCTCGCCACCTCCCGACGCGCTGCTGGTTCTCAGCGGCCCCCGCCCTGACGCCAGCATCCAAAAAACCGCCTGGTTCAAGGGCATCGAGACTCACGGCCACACGCTCCTGCTGTACCGCCCGGAGGGGCAGGACTGGCCGCGCTGGGTGGAGCAGCGCCTGCGCGCCGCCGGGATGCAGGCCGACAGCGCCGCCGTCCAGTTGCTCACCGACCTCAGCGCCGGCAACCTCGGGGCCTGCCATCAGGCCATCCAACGATTACAACAGGTCTATCCGGGGCAGCGCATCGATGCCGTCGCCATCCGCGCGGTACTGGCAGACAGCAGCCAGTTCACCATTTACGACCTCGCCGACGCGGTCCTGCGCGGCGAAACGGAACATATGCTGCACATGCTCGACCGCCTGCGCAATGGCGACGGTGAACCGGCCTTGTGCCTGTGGGTCCTGCACAAGGACCTGCGCCTGTTGGCCGAATTGCGGGCTGGCGGCGTGGATGTCGATGCATTCTTCCGGCAGAACCGTATTTTTCCACCACGACAGGGCTGGCTGCGCACGGCGGCGCGGCGCCTGACCCGTTCGGGGCTGCAGGCGGGCATCAAAGATTGCCTCGCCATCGATGCCCGCATCAAGGGGCAGGATCCCACGCCGGTCTGGCCCGCACTGACCGATCTCTGCCTGCGGATGTGCAGGTGACGATGGATTTGTTGGTACCCAGACTCGCGCCATGAAGGCGCCCCATAAGGTTTAGCATCCATGCGCCAGGCCCTGCCACTCACCGTTCTCGTTCTCGGATTAGTAAGCTTTTTCAATGACCTTGCCTCGGAGATGGTGGTCCCTCTCATCCCTGTCCTCCTGGCCACCATACTCGCTGCGGGTCCGGTGGCCCTGGGTCTGGTAGAAGGGGTGGCGGATACCGTGGCGAGTTTTCTCAAACTCTGGTCCGGCCGACATTCTGACCTCATCGGTGGGCGGCGCAAGGGGCTGACGGTGATCGGCTACACGGTTTCCAATCTGGCGCGACCGCTCATCGCCGTGGTGGGCAGCTGGCCAGCGCTCCTGCTCGTGCGCAGCATCGACCGGATGGGGAAAGGTATCCGCACCGCACCAAGGGATGCCTTGCTGGCAGATTCCACGCCGCCGGAACGCACCGGCTTTGCGTTTGGCTACCAAAGGGCCATGGACAATGGGGGCGCGCTGCTGGGAGCTCTGGTGGCAGCGGCAGTTTTGCATTTTTCCGGAATCCCCTTGGAGGATGTCATCCTCCTGTCAGCCATTCCCGGCGCCGTCGCCATTTTGCTCCTCGGTGGCGGCGTGCGTGAGGCGCAACGACCACCTGATCACAAGACCCCAGCCCATATCTCCCTGAACCCGCATCAGCTGTCACCCCACATCCGGCGCTACCTCCTGACGCTGAGCCTGTTCACCCTGGCCCGCGCCACTGAAACCTTCATTCTATTGCGTGCCTATCAGCTCGGCATGGACGTCGTACAGGTACTCCTGCTCTGGGCCTCCATCCATGCGGCCAAGAGCAGCACCGGCATGGGCGGTGGACGACTGGCCGACAAACTGGGGCGGCGACCCGTTTTATTCATCGGCTGGTCGGCCTACGGCTGCAACTACGCCTTGTTCGCCATGGTGGAAAGCCTCCCGCTGTTGTGGGCGGTGGCCTTGTCCTATGGTTTGTTTTTTGGCTTCAGCGAAGGGGCCGAACGGGCGCAGATCAATGATCTGACCACCGGCGACGAGCGCGGCACGGCCTTTGGCTGGTACAACCTGGCCACCGGCATCAGTGCAATCCCTGCAGGATTATTGTTCGGCTGGATATGGGAAGAGGTCGGCGCCCCTTATGCCTTCGGCTTTTCCGCCTGCATCGCCATCGCCGCCACCACACTCCTCGCCACCTGGGTCTACCGCGGTACCCCTTGGCGACCGTCCTGAATGCCCGCCGTCGCTGCCTGCGGATTGCCGGAATGGCTCCGGAACGGCACAATACCAACAATACCCGCGCGGGTTAGGCCACGCGGGCTGCCGTTTCCCGGCACGGATCAGCGACGTTTTTTTGTTGCCGCACATCTAGCCGGGGCCCAGCACAGGAGGCTCCATCTTGGATTTACGTAGCGAACTGGAAAAAATCGGTGAACGCGCCCGCAGCGCCCAGCGGCGGTTGCAAAGCGCGGACAGCGCCGCCAAAGACAGCGCCCTGCGCGCCATGGCGGAATTTTTGCGCCGCGACGCCGACAATCTGCAACGCGCCAACCGCAAGGATTTACGCAGCGCCGAAGAAGCGGGCAAGGATGCCGCTTTCATCGACCGCTTGCGTCTGGACGAAGCCCGTATCGAAGCCATGGCCAGGGGCCTCGAAGAAATCGCCGCCCTGCCCGACCCCGTGGGCGAGATCACCGACCTGCGTTACCGCCCCAGCGGCATCCAGGTAGGCCGTATGCGCGCGCCCCTGGGCGTGATCGCCATGATCTACGAATCGCGCCCCAACGTCACCGCCGATGCCGCCGGCCTCTGCGCCAAATCGGGTAACGCCGTCATCCTGCGTGGTGGTTCCGAGTCCCTGCACAGCAACATGGCCATCGCCGAGCGCCTGCGCGCTGCCCTCGGCAGGGCCAACCTGCCCCTCGATCTGGTCCAGTACGTCAATACCGCCGAGCGCGAAGCGGTGGGTATCCTGGTCGGCATGGATCGCTATGTGGATGTGGTGATTCCCCGCGGTGGCAAGGGCCTTATCTCCCGCGTCAAGGCCGACGCCACCGTACCCGTGATCATGCATCTGCATGGCAACTGCCATGTGTATGTGGACGCCGACGCTGATCCCCGCAAGGCACTGAGGGTGGTCCTCAATTCCAAAACCCAGCGGTTGGGCACCTGCAATACGGCAGAGAGTCTGCTCATTCATCAGGAGCGGATGGACGACCTGCTCGGCCCCATCGCTGCGGCACTGCAGGAGAAAGGCATCGAGGTCCGCGCCTGCGAACGCGGCCTGCCCCGCATCCCCGGTGCCATTGCGGCGACCGAAGAGGACTATGGCGCTGAGTATCTGGGGCCGATCATTTCCCTCAAGGTGGTGGATGATCTCGACGCCGCGATTGCGCACATCAACCGTTACGGCTCCCAGCATACCGAGTCCATCGTCACCGAAAACTATACCCAGGCCCGCCGCTTTCTGCGCGAGGTGGACGCCAGTTCCGTCATGGTCAATGCCTCCACCCGCTTTGCCGATGGCTTTGAATACGGCCTGGGTGCAGAGATCGGCATCTCCACCAACCGCCTGCACGTACGCGGGCCGGTGGGACTGGAGGGGCTGACCCTGCAGAAATGGATCGTCCTGGGAGATGGCCATATCCGCTCCTGAAGCTCCATCGACGGCATTGCAGGCCCTATTGGCGACCGTGGCGGACGGCTTGCCCCACGCCTGGCCTACCGATGATTCAAGCGGGCTTCCGTCTGCGCTGCTCGCGGAGGCCGGCGAATGGGGATTCCCCCTGTATGCGCGAGATGGCGGCGTGCAACTGGAACATCCCGCCGCGCCCCTCTCCGCCCGGGAAATTGCCGACATCGGCGGCATCGACCCGGCGCATATCCATCTGCCGTTGTGCTGCGCCTCCACCAATGCCGAGATCCTGCAGGATGCCGGCATGGACGTCTGCCTCACCGAAAGCCAGTGGGCCGGACGCGGACGTCGCGGGCACCGGTGGTCTTCACCTTTCGGGCGTCATCTCTATCTGAGTTATGGCTGGACTCAGCACAGCCCGGTCAATGCGGCACTAACCATCGTTGCCGCCCTGTCCGTGTTCACCCTGCTGCAGGCGCGCCTGCCGAGTCTTTGGGTCAAGTGGCCCAACGATCTTTGGGTGGAAGGGCGCAAGCTGGGGGGCATTCTGGTCGAAGCCCGCCCGCGCGGAGATGGGGAAACCCGGCTGGTGGTGGGTTTGGGACTCAACATCCACGACGATCCCGGTCTGCCCGCCACTGCCGTGAGCCTTGCCGATCTCGACATCAGGGTCACCCGCAGCACCCTCGCCGGTGCCATTCTCCGCCACTGGCGGGAAGACTTCGCGCGCTTTGCGGACGAGGGTTTCACGCCTTTCCTGCCCCTGTGGGAGAAGGCGGATCGCCTGACCGGGCAGCGCGTTCAGATCAGTGACGCGCAGGGCGTGCGCGAGGCCCGGGTGTTGGGCCTCGGCCCGGACGGGCGCCTGCAGGTATCCTGTGCGGATACGGGTATGATCTGGCTGAGTGCCGGTGACGTCAGCCTGCGGCCCCAGCATCCATGATCTTCATCGCCGTCGGCAATACCCGCACCCTGCTGGCACACACCCACGATGGCGTGCATTTCGACAGCGTCAGCGTGGCCACTTCGCTGCCACCCACGGAAATCCTGCAGCAGCCCGGCTTGACATGGCTCAGCGCGCCGAACCGGGAACCCGTCGCGCTGGGCGGCGTCGTACCTGCGGCGCTTGCCGCCTGGCGGGAAGCCTTGGCCACGGCAGAGGTCCGCGAACCCGACCCCGGCTTTTTTCGCCGCGCCGTGCCGCACGACTATCATCCGCCGGAAAGCCTCGGCTTTGACCGCCGTTGCTGCCTGCTCGCCGCCGCCATGGACTACCCCGGCCAGGACAGCATCGTCATCGACATGGGCACCGCCATCACCATCGACCTGCTGGCTGGCGGACATTTCCGGGGCGGACGCATTCTGCCGGGTATCGCCATGAGCCTGCGCGGTCTGCATGAAGGCACGGCACTCCTTCCTGAAGTCGTCCTGAACGCCCCAGCGGAAATGCTGGGCAATGACACCAGCAACGCCATTCAGGCCGGGGTCATCCACCTCTTTGCCGATGCCCTGCGCGGCGCCATTACCGACTTTCGCCAGTACAGCCCCCAGGCACGGATACTGATCACCGGTGGCGATGCCGAACGTTGGCAACCCGGCATCGCTGGTAGCCTGTACCAGCCCCATCTGCTTCTGCGCGGCTTTTATCTGTGGATACGGGGATGACACCCGTCCCCGAGACCGGCCCGTGCAAAAATGGCCGCAGCCACTTGGCGCAAGCTGTTCCCCCATGTACGCTACCCCCATGACCCAACCCTTTCAGCGCGTCTTGCTCGTCAGCAAATACCATGATCCCTCGGTTCTCCCTGGGTTGCGACAACTGCGGGATTTTTTGCTGGCGCGAGACATGCCCACCTTTCTGGAAAGCCAAAGTGCTGCGGATATCGGCGACAGCCTGGGGCTGCCGCTGCTTTCCTTCGCGGAAGCGGATGCCGGTTCGGACCTCGTCATCGCCCTTGGCGGAGATGGTACCCTGTTAGGGACCGCGCGCCAGACCGCACAAAGCGGCATCCCTATCCTCGGCATCAATCAGGGGCGTCTCGGCTTTCTCGCCGACCTCTCCATCCACCAGATCAGCGAGGCCTTGCCACCCATTCTGGAGGGGCATTACCAGCAGGACCTGCGCAGTATCCTCCATGCCGAGCTATGGCGTAGTGAGGAGCGTGTCCATACCGGCCTCGCCGTCAACGAAGTCTTTATCCACAAGGGCGGCGGCGAGAGCATGATTGAACTGCAGGTGCAGATGGACGGCCGTTTCGTCTATACCCAGCGCGCCGACGGTCTCATCATCGCCACACCTACCGGCTCCACGGCCTACGCCATGTCGGCGGGCGGGCCCATCCTCACGCCCACCCTCGCGGCGCTCCTCCTCGTCCTCATCTGCCCGCACACCCTCACGGCGCGGCCCCTGGCGGTGGCGGATTCGGTGGAAATCGTGGCCCGTCTCACCGCCAGCCGCCAGTCCGCCGCGCTCAGCCTGGACAGCCACTGCAGCGTCCCTCTGGAAATCGGCGACGAAATCGTCATCCGCCGAGCCTCCTGCGCGGCCCGTTTCATCCACCCCGAGGAAGAAAACTTCTTCCAGATCCTGCGCGGCAAGCTGCACTGGGCCGACTCCCCCGGAACAGACTGATGCTCCTCAACCTCCAGGTGCGCGACTTTGCCCTGATCGACGCGGTCAGCATCGACTTTGCGGCGGGGCTGACGGTGCTCACCGGAGAGACCGGAGCGGGCAAGTCCATTCTGGTGGATGCCATCGCCCTGCTCCTCGGCGACAAAGGCCACGCTGAAGACATCCGCCATGGTGCCGAGCAGGCGGAAATCAGTGCCGAATTCGGCCTCAGCCCGGAACACCCCGCGCGTCGGTGGCTGCGCGAACAGGAAATCGAGGACGAGGATGTCTGCCTCCTGCGCCGCATCATTCAACGCAACGGCCGCAGCCGTGCCTTCATCAACGGTTGCAGTGTCACCAACGGCCAACTCAGGGAATTCGGTGAAACCTTGGTCGAACTCCTCGGCCAGCATGCTCACCAAAGCCTGCTCCAGCCGGAGCGCCAACTGTTTCTGCTGGATCGTTTCGCCGGATTGGAGACCACCCTGAGCGCCGTTGCCGACCGCTATCGGCAATGGCGCCAGGCCGCCCAGCGCTGTGCCGCGTTACAGGAACAGCAGGGCAGGCAACACGAGCAGGAAGACTGGCAGCGCTTTCTGTTCACCGAGCTGGAAGCCGCCGACTTGCAGGCCGATGAATGGGAAAACCTGCGCGCCGAAGAGCAGCGCCTCGGCGCCGTGGAAAAGTTGCGGGAAGACGTACTGGCCGCTCTCGCCCGACTGGATGGAGAAGACAACGCTGCCAGTCGTGCCATCGCCGAAGCGCAACGCCATGTGCATGCCGCCCGCGCCCACGATTCCCGCCTGACGGACTGCGATGAACTGCTCAACTCGGCCATGATTCAGATCGAAGAAGCCATTACTGGCCTGCGCGCCTATGCCACCGACCTGGAGGCCGATCCGGAACGGCTCGAAAGTATCGCGCAGCGCCTGCAACTCCTGCAGGATCTGCAACGCAAGCACCACTGCGATATGGCCGGCCTGCTCGCCAAGCGGGAGTCGCTGCGCCGGGAATTGCTGAGCAGCGAAGATTTGGACGCGGCCCGCCGCGCCGCCGAGCGCGAGTTGGTCCAGGCGCGTGCGGCGTACGTCGAGGATTGCGCTGTCCTCAGCGACGCACGCCAGCGGCAGCAGGACGCGCTGGCCCAGGCCATCATCGCGCAGATCCAGCAACTGGGCATGCCCCACGCCGCTATCGAGCTACGCCTGTACAGCCATCCCGAAGCCGAAAAACAATGGCGGGATACCGGGTGGGATCAGGTGGAAATCTGGATTACCGCCAACCCCGGCCATCCCGCCCAACCCCTGGCCCGAGTTGCCTCCGGCGGCGAACTGTCACGCATCGGCCTTGCGCTGCAGGTCATCCTTGCCGCGCCGGAACGCATCGACACCCTGATTTTCGACGAAGTGGACGTGGGCATCGGCGGTGCCGTCGCCGAACGGGTCGGACGCCTGCTGCGCCGTCTCGGCGCCCGTCAGCAAGTCCTCTGCGTCACCCATCTGGCGCAGGTGGCGGCCCAGGGGCACCAGCACCTCCGGGTGGAAAAACAGGTCGTCGACGGTCAGACCCTCAGCAAGGTTCGTACCCTGGGCGATACCGATCGCCGCCAGGAAATCGCCCGCATGCTGGGTGGCATTGAAATCAATGATGCGGTTACCCAGGCGGCCGCTGCCTTGCTGGCCGGCGCCGAATCCTGAGCCCGGCGGCCCAACCCGGCACAACGCCCACCCGCCCCCGTTCAAGAGGGTGTTCAAGCGTAGCCAATGGCCTACACTAGGCCTTGACGCCAGGGTCGCTTACACTCTGGCTATCAAGGGATATTCCGGGCGCGCAAATGCGCGTCCCGTGCCGGAGAACCGATGGCGGCCGATTTCATGGAAGGACACAGCGCAGATCGCGAGTCAACCGTTCCGACGCGCGTAGAAGATCACAGAGCCGACTCCATTCCGCGGCGGGTACTGGTGGTCGCTTTGGCGATACTGTTGCTGGTGGGCGGTGTGGTCTACGTCGCGGTTCGCTCCATTCACACCCTCGGCAACAGCAGCGATACCCTCGTCCAGGTCGGGTTGCCCCTGCAAAAACAACTGCTGCAGATTAAAAACACCCAGCATCAGGCGGAATTTTTTCGTCGGCTTGCCCAGGTGCTGCCGCAGGCGGGCTATGAAAAGACCTTCGTCCAACTGGTGACCAGCGAGGAGCGTGACCTGCAGACACTGCAACGCGCCACTCACGACCACCCCGCCCTCACTGCGGCCATACAGCAGTTGCAAAGCAGTCTGGCCGCCTATGCGCAGACCACCGGTGACAGCGTGGCCGAGGCGGCGAGCAAAGCCGCCGTCGAAGAAAAGTTCGAGGCTGTACATCTGGCGATGACCACCCTCCTTATCCGCCAGGGCGCGGCGGCGGCGGCGGCACGAACCCGTGCCGTGCAGCTCCTCTATGCACTGGTCTTCATCACCGCGTTGCTCAGCGTACTCATCCCCTGGCGAGTAGCCAGCGCCCTGACCCGGCCCCTCAAGGCTTTTCGTCGTGCCGTCGAGGATATTGGCGCGGGCAAACTGACGAATGTCGCCAGCGAAGGTCCCCAGGAGCTCCGCGATCTCGCCCGGAGCATCGAGAGCATGCAGACACGACTGCAGGAAGAGGAACGTTTGCGGCATGAATTTCTCAGCCAGGTGTCTCACGAGCTGATCACTCCGCTGGCGTCGGCCCGCTCCGGTAGCGAGCTCCTGCTCAGTGAACGCATCGGTCCGCTCTTGCCGCGACAGCGCGAAGTGCTCGAAATCATCGTCCGCCAGGTCAAGGAGTTGTACGCCGCCATCCAGGAAATGCTGGATATGCATGCCCTGCAAGCGCGTTCCCTGGACTTCTCACCACAGGACATCGCTGTCGCCGACGTGCTGCTCGACCTGCAAAAACGCATGCAACCGCTGACCGATAAAAAAAATCAAATACTGGACTGTGTCGGGTCGGAGGGACTCGGCGTCTATGCCGATCCCCAGAGACTGCGCCAGATCCTCACCAATCTGGTCAGCAACGCCCACAAGTACAGTCCGGCGGGCGGGCAGATCAAGGTTCGCGCGACGGCGCAGCAGGGGGGTACCCTTTTTTGCGTCAGCGACAATGGTCCCGGCATTCCCGATGCCTTGCTGGAACGGGTCTTTGAACGCTTCTATCAGGTGCCGGTCAGCAACCGCCTGCCCCGCGGCACGGGTCTGGGGCTTGCCATCACCCGCGAACTCGTGGGCGCCCAGGGCGGCTGGATCCGCATGCACAATCGCCCCGGAGGCGGTCTCTGCGCCGAGATCTGGCTGCCCGCCGCACGCAATACCGGAACGGTCTGATGCGCTGGTTCGCCCGGTTCTTTCCGATCCTCGCCGCGCCTGGCCTCGCCGCAGCGCTGGCTGCCTGCGCACAGCTCACGCCGCAGGCAGCCACGCCCGTCGCCCCGCCGTCCCGCCTGGCCTCTTCCGGCATGACACGTAATACACTGCTCAGCGATCTCGCCCATTGCGGATTGCCCGCATCCACCGCATGCGCGCGCATCCATGCGGCATTGGCCGAGGTTTATCTGACCCACGGCCCCCTGGACACCTCCGCACTGGGAAACGCCGCGAGGGAACTGGATCTGGCCGCCCAGAATAACGAAGTGGGCGCCGGCACGCTTTCCCTGCGTCGCGTCGTACACGCCCTGCAGGAGCGCAGGGCTGGTGGGGATGCGTGCGTTGCCCGGCTTAAAAAGGTGCAGGCACAATCCGCTGTCGTGCAGGCGCGCCTGGACCGCCTGGAAAACCTCCTTCACGACCATGCCGAAAAATCCCTTGACCACCATGTTCTCAGGCAGCCCTGACATGCCCAGACCAGCTCCCATCATCCTGACCATCGACGATGATCCCGACTTTCTGCGCCTGCTCGGCCTCTGGCTGGAAAGTGAGGGATACCACGTCCTGGCCAGCAGTGATCCCGTGCAGGGCATGCAGACGTTGCAGACGGCCAGACCGGATCTGGTCATCACCGATCTGCGCATGCCCGGCATGGATGGAATGGCCGTGCTGGAGACGGTGCAGGCCCTCGATCCCGACCTCCCCGTTATCCTCCTCACCGCCCACGGCAGCATCCCCAACGCCGTGGCAGCCATGCGTGCCCAGGCTTTCGGATATCTGAGCAAACCCTTCAGCAATGAAGAGCTCCAGGAGTTGACCACCGCCGCCCTGGCGCAGCGCCACGCCGGGCAGGAAACCCGCAAGCTCCGGGCGGCGTTGCGGCAACAGGCCGGGCAGAGCATCCTCCATCGTAGCCCCGCCATGGCGGCGCTGGTGGATGAGCTGGCGTGCGTTGCCAACTCGAAAGCCAGCGTTTTCCTTTCCGGAGAAAGCGGATCCGGCAAAGAACGGGTCGCTCGTGCCATCCACGACGCCAGCCCACGCCGTGACGGCCCGTTCGTTGCGGTCAATTGCGGTGCCATCCCCGCCGGGCTGGCGGAGAGCGAACTCTTCGGCCATGTCAAGGGCGCCTTCACCGGCGCCACCCAGGATCACACCGGATTGATCCGCAGCGCCAGCGGCGGCACTCTGTTCCTCGACGAAATCGCCGACCTGCCTCTCACTCTGCAGGTCAAATTGCTCCGCGTCCTTCAGGAAGGTTCCTTGCGCCCCGTCGGCGCCAAAACGGAAATTTCCGTCGACCTGCGGGTCATCAGTGCCACCCATCAGGACATTCACGCCCTCACCGCCGACGGCACCTTCCGCGAGGATCTTTACTATCGCCTGCATGTCATCCCGCTGCGGGTCCCCAGCCTGAGCGAAAGGGCGGAAGACATCCCGCTGCTGGCCCAGCACTTTCTGGACCGCGAGAGTCAGCGCATGAACCGGGATATCCTGGGTTTCAGTCCCGAGGCCCTCGACAAGCTGATGCAACGATCCTGGCCCGGCAACGTCCGGGAATTGGAGAATGCCGTCACCTTTGCCGCGGCCGTCACCGAAAAAGGCTGGGTCGCCGCCGACGCCATCCCTGACAACGGCCGCCAGGGTGGCCAGAGCGCCTTTCCTCCCCTGCAGGACGCCAAGGCGGCCTTTGAGCGCGGCTACCTGGAAAACCTGCTACGCGCGACGGATGGCAACATCTCCCGTGCCGCACGCATTGCCGGCCGACACCGGACGGATCTTTACAAGCTGATGCGTAAGCACAGTCTGGCTCCGCAACTTTTCAAGAATCCCGAGGACCGGGATGAGGAATAGCGTCAGACCGGTGCTTTGCCCCCATCGCCGATCTTGCTACACTGAGCCCACTTTGACTCCGTCAACAGCCCAATGACACTACCCGTTCCCGCCAGCGAGAAATCCCTCTTCCAGCGCATTCACCTGCGCCGCTGGTTCGTTCAGGGTTTACTCATCTCGCTGCCTATCGGGCTGACGGTTTACGTGGTGCTGTGGATTGGCGGCTGGCTGAACAATCTTTTCGAGGCGCCGATCAGAGCGATTTTTGGTATCGACATCCCCGGTCTGGGCCTGTTGCTGACGCTGCTGATCATTCTCGGTGTCGGCTTCCTCGCCTCCCACGTCCTGACCGCCTGGATTTTTGAAAAACTGAACGCCGTGCTCGGGCGCATTCCCGTATTGCACAGCCTCTACAGCACCATTCACGAAACGGTAGGCCTGCTGTTTGGCGGAACGGACCGCGGTTTCCGCAGCGCCGTGCTGGTGCGCCAGGGTGGTGACATGGGCTATATCATCGGTCTGATCACGCGCGACGCCCTCAGCGAGTTGCCGCACCTGCCCGAGGATTGCGTCGCGGTATTTATCCCCATGAGCTACGGCATCGGCGGCTTTACCTGCCTCGTGCCACGCGACAAAGTCATCCCCCTGCCCGACCTCACCCCGCAACAGGCCCTGCGCTTCGCCATGGCGGGCGGGGTGGGCGGCGGAAAAGCCATCCGCGAAAAGCCTGGCGGCGGCTCTGAATCAGCCAGACCGGCGGCAGGCCGTCATCCGGAACCGGACCGATAACGGCCCTGTTTGTCAGGTACTTTGCGGCAAACCTGCAGTTTTCGTTATACTCTTGGCACAGCATAAGGAGACGAAGTATGGCTGAAGTGCGCAAGGCAGTATTCCCCGTGGCCGGTCTGGGCACCCGTTTTCTCCCGGCCACCAAGGCGAGCGCCAAGGAAATGATGCCGATAGTGGACAAGCCGCTCATTCAGTATGCTGTGGAGGAAGCCATCGCTGCAGGCTGCGATCAACTCATTTTCATCAGCGGACGTGGCAAGCGTGCCATCGAAGACCACTTCGACGTTTCCTACGAACTGGAAATCGAGCTGGAAAAACGCGGCAAGGCGGATTTGCTGAAGCAGGTACAGGGCATTCTGCCCAGCCACGTCAGTACCATTTTTCTGCGCCAGCCCTACCCTCTCGGCCTCGGACATGCCGTGCTGATGGCCCGTCCGGTGGTGGGTGACGAACCCTTTGCGGTCTTGCTGGCGGACGATCTTATGCTGAGCGAGTCTCCTGTGCTTGCGCAAATGGTGGAACAGTATCGCCGCTATCAGACAGGCATCCTCGGCGTCGAAGAAATCCCGCGAGAACATTCCACCCGCTATGGCGTAGTCGATGCGCGGCCCTGGGATGATCGTATCTACCAGGTCAGCGGCATCGTCGAAAAGCCCAAACCCGAGGACGCCCCCTCCAATCTGGGAGTGGTGGGACGCTACATCCTCCCCGCGCGGATATTCCACTTTCTGGAGCAGACCCAGCAGGGCGCGGGCGGTGAGATTCAACTGACGGACGCCATCGCTCACCTGTTGAATGAACGGCAGGTGCTGGCCTATCTTTTTTCCGGGCAGCGCTTTGACTGCGGCGACAAGCTCGGCTATCTGAAGGCAACCATCGCCTTCGGCAAACTCCACCCCGAGGTAGGCGCCGATTTCACCCGGTACATGGACAGCATTTGCGAGCCCCAGGCGTCGGCCGAGACCCTTTCGTGACCCCCTTCATTCTCTCCGGAATGGGCGCTATCATCGCCCGTTTCCCCGAGGAGCGCTTGCATCCATGATCATCATCGACGGAATCACCGAAAATGGCGGCAAATTCCGCCCATCGGCCTGGGCGGAGATGCTCATCGAAGGAGTCGGGCTGGCGCATTTCGGCGCGGATCACAAAATTCACTACCTGCCTCTCATCGAACCCGCCACCATCAACGGCAATGCGGCGATCATCATGGACGAAAGCCTCGAAGAGATTCGCCCGGCGGCCTTTGCAGAAATCATGCGTTTCGCCGCCGAGAATCGCCTGCAGGTGCGGCACGAAGATGGCAGCATCTCCGATCGCCTGGCGCCGCAACCCGCCCGACGACCCCGCGGGACACGGCGCCGGCGCCCCTGATGGCAGACCGTCCATCGGCATCCGCCCGTCTGCGTTTCGCCTGGATACTCGGCATCGTCATTGCCGTCTATGGCGCCCTTACCATCGCCCTGAGTGTGCACATCATCGACCAGCAAAGCGGTGCGCGTGCGGACCTCTATATCGCCTTGCAGACGCTGGATCAACTGCATCGGGAAGCGTTGTCCCAGGCGACCAGTGCGCAGGAACGCCAAACCATAGTAAACACCTGGCGCAACGAACGTGCCTTCGCCGCCGCTTCATCGCAACAAGCCCGGCAGATGGCAGGGACGCTGATCTCGCGTTTGAATCGGGAATATCCCGGCAACGCCTGTGGCCATGGTGGTCCGTCTTTCGTCGCCGCCGGTGCGCTCCCGGCACAGCATGCCTGTATGGTCGCCATAGGAGTCCGTGGTGATATCATTCGAGTCACCGGCTATGACACCCAGGGCATCGCCATGGACAACTTTTATGAATACCTCTACGCCCCTGTCGGGCGCGCAGACTGAGTGGGCGATGCAAGCCCGGAGAAACTGACATGTATCGTGTACTGCTGCTCGGCGCTCAGGGTCAGGTTGGCTGGGAACTGCAACGCAGCCGACCTGCGTCGGTGGAACTGCGCGCGCTGGGACGCCCGGATCTCGACATTCTGGATGCCGCCCAGGTTCTCGGGATGGCGGAATCCTTCCGACCTGACGCCATCATCAATGCCGCCGCTTACACCGCCGTGGACCGCGCCGAGTCGGAATCCGCACGCGCTTATGCCGTGAACCGCGATGGGGCGGCCCACTGCGCCCTGGCCGCCCAGGCCTGCGGCGCCCGCCTGATCCACCTTTCTACCGATTTTGTCTTTGATGGTGCCCAGGCCACGCCGTACCCGCCGGAGGCGCCCCTGGCGCCCCTTGGCGTTTATGGTGCCAGCAAGGCCGACGGTGAGCGGCAGGTACAGGCCATTCTCGGTGATACCGCACTCATCCTGCGTACCGCCTGGGTCTATAGCGCCCACGGCAGCAACTTCGTCAAAACCATGCTGCGTCTCATGGCCGAGCGGGACGTGTTGCGGGTGGTGGGAGACCAGATCGGCACCCCGACCTGGGCGGCGGGCCTCGCCCGCGCCATCTGGAGTACCCTGGATCACCCCGGCTTTACCGGTATTCAGCACTGGACCGATGCCGGGGTGGCGTCCTGGTATGATTTTGCCGTGGCCATCCAGGAAGAAGCAGTGGCCGCCGGGCGATTGCACCGCGCCATTCCCATCGAAATGATCCCCACCAGTGCCTACCCCACCCCCGCCCGCCGTCCCGCCTGTGCCATACTGGACAAAACCGCCAGTTACACCGCGCTGGGCGCTGCGCCCCATTGGCGCACAGCGTTGCGCCGGATGCTGACCGAGCCCGAAGTCATCTGACCCTTTCAAGGAACGCCCAATGTCCGTTACCACTGACTCCATCGTCGAAAAACGCCTGCTGGTGACCGGAGCCGCCGGCTTCATCGGCGCCAACTTCTGCCACTACTGGCTGCAGCAACATCCCCGCGCCACGCTCATCGCCCTGGACGCCCTCACCTACGCCGGCAACCGTCATAATCTGGAAGGGCTGGAACAGCACAGTGGTTTCCGCTTCGTACAGGGCGACATCAATGATGCCCTGCTGGTAGAGCGGGTCATGACCGACCATCACCTCAACGTCATCGTCCACTTCGCCGCCGAGAGCCATGTGGACCGCTCCATCCACGATCCCGACGCATTCATCCAGACCAACATCCTCGGTACCCACAATCTGTTGCGCATCGCCAGGGCGGTCTGGCTGGACGGGCCGCAGGGATGGATACCCCACCGCTTTCACCATATTTCCACCGATGAGGTATACGGCACCCTCGGCCCGCAGGATCCCGCCTTTCACGAAGAGACTCCTTACGCCCCCAACTCCCCCTACGCCGCCAGCAAGGCAGGAGCGGACCATCTGGTCCGCGCCTATCGGCACACCTACGGGCTCAGCACCACCACCAGCAACTGCTCCAACAACTACGGGCCCTATCACTTTCCCGAGAAACTGATTCCCCTCATCATCGTCAACATCCTTCACAACAAGCCCCTGCCGATCTATGGCGATGGCCGGCAGATCCGTGACTGGCTCTATGTGGAAGACCATTGCCGGGGTATCGCGACGATCCTGGAACAGGGACGGGAAGGGGAAAGTTATAACATCGGCGGCTGCAACGAGTGGGCCAACATCGACATCGTGCGGCTCATCGGCGAAATCATGGACGAACTCTTCGCCGAAGATCCGCGATGGCTGCAAGCCTTTCCCCATTCGGCGGCGGCGCAGGGGCGGAAAAGTGCCGATCTCATCCAGCATGTCCGTGACCGGCCCGGCCATGACCGCCGCTACGCCATCGACGCCACCAAAATCACCCGTGAGCTTGGATTCAAACCTGCCGTAGACTTCCCCACCGGCATCCGTCAGACCATCCGCTGGTATCTGGAGCATCCGCAGTGGTGGCAGAAAATCATGGATGGGAGTTATCGGGAATGGCTGGATGTGCAGTACGGGGCACTGAAAGCGTAGCCGCCAAGGTTCCTGCCTTATGGCCTCTACCTTGCCCCGGGACGTATGCAAAAAATGAACTCATGGAATCCTTCATTTGGAAGGCGTTTGGCATGGCACCCCATTTTGTGCTGAAAGAGCACCGTATTGGTGCAGAAAAAACCTTTCAAAGAGGCAATCGATCATGGCCGGGAAGCTAAAGAGAGAGGTAGGATTTTCAGGGCTCATTTTCGCCAGTCTGGGAGGAATCATCGGTTCCGGCTGGCTATTTGGTCCGCTGGCTGCAGCGCAGGTGGCCGGACCCCTCAGTATTTATTCATGGCTGATTGGCGCCATCACCATTTTGTTTCTCGGCCTGACTTATGCCGAGGTCGGACCTTTATTTCCAAAGGCAGGTGCCGCGACACATATTGCCAACGTAGTACATGGCAATCTGCTCGGTAAGATCTGGGCATGGCTATTGTTTATGTTCTATATCGCTATTGCTCCAGTGGAAGTGGTCGCCGTACTGACCTATGCCAACAATTATATTCCCGGACTGCTGGCAGGCGACACCGGCCTGCTGAGCGGTCCGGGACTCATCAGCTCCGTAGTGCTTCTGGGGTTCATGTTCCTGCTCAATTTTTTAGGTATTCGCCGGATAGCCAACATTTTTACCGGACTGGGCTGGTGGAAACTGGCCGTGCCCGTCCTTACCATGATCGTCCTTGTCGCATTCTCCTATCATCCCGAAAATTTGCATGTCCTTCACTGGCATGAAAACGTGCATGGCATGTTCGTTGCCGTCGCATCATCGGGCATTGTCTTCAGCTACCTGGGTTTTCGACAGGCGATCGAACTGGGTGGTGAAAGCCGCGAACCTGGCAAACATATCCCTCTGGCGGTAATTGGTGCCATCGTGATCGGGGCGATCATTTACGTCGGTCTGCAATGGGCCTTTTTGGTCAGCGTGCCCCCGTCACAACTGACCCAAGGCTGGACCAAACTGAGTTTTTCCGGGGTATTTGGTCCTTTTGCCGCCATTGCCTCTCTTTTGGGAATAGGCTGGCTGGCTGTCCTGATTTATGCCGACGCGTTGATCTCTCCGGGAGGCACCGCTCTGGTATATGCCACATCTGCGGCCCGCGCCGTGGTCGCCAATGGCGAAGTCGGGGCAGGCCCCAGCTTCTTTACCCGGATCACCGAAGGGGGGGTACCCTGGGTGGGGATCATCGTCGCCTATGTGATCGGGTGCATCTACTTCCTACCCTTTCCTTCCTGGCAGAAACTAGTGGGTTTTATCACTACCATCTCGGTGATCACCTACGGTATCGGACCTATCGTCCTACTGCAATTGCGCCGTTCCATGCCTGAGCTGGAAAGACCTTTCCGCTTGTGGGGCGCGCAGATCATCGCGCCCATTGCGTTTATCCTTTCTTCACTCGTGGCCTACTGGGGCGGTTTCAAGGCGCTGACTTACATCTTCGGCACGCTGTTCGCCATCCTGATCCTATATGGCATCGTATACAGGATTCGCGGCAGCCGTGATGGCACTCCCTTGGGGTTCAAGCATATCACCTGGATATTCCCTTATTTTTTGGGGCTCTGGGTGCTTTCCTGGTTTGGACCCAAGGTATTGGGGGGCCAGGGAGTCATTCCCTTTTACGGGTCCATGGCGGCCGTTGCAGTGCTGGCGCTCATCTCCATGGTCTGGGCGTTGAAGGTGACGGTGCCCGACAGCCAGATATCCGAGTATTTCTCGGTCATGAACAAAGAAGGAGTGGAACTGTAGCTTCGCACGAAACACCACCATTCCCGGCGGGTGTTCCGGCACGAGCAGCGCAAAAGGTAGCGTGGTTGCCCGTCTACTTCCTGTAATTTTTGCGCCGGAACAGATCGACCTTCCGTGAGACCAGCCGGTCGAGAAACAGAAGGCCGTCGAGATGATCCATTTCATGCTGGACCGCTCTGGCCTCGAAGCCTTCGCACTCGTAACTCCGCTCCCGTCCCAGGACATCCTGGGCCTGCACCTGTATGCGTTCCGCGCGAATGACATTGCCCGTGAAATCCGGCACCGACATGCAGCCTTCCCGGCCCACCACCATGCCCTCCCACGCCGCCAGTTCCGGATTGATCAGCACCATGAGCCCATGGCAGTCGTCTCCCAGTTTAGGGCGCACATCGACGATCACGATACGTTGCGCGCGGTCCACCTGCGGCGCCGCAATACCCACTCCCCCTGGGCCGGCATACATGGTCTCCGTCAGATCATCGATAAAGTGATGCAGATCGTCGTCGAATACGCTGACCGGATCGGCCTTGCGCTGAAGCCGGGAGTCCGGATAAGTCAGAATCGGAAGTACGGCCATCAAAACACCGCCGACTCGATGGGATGCACACCGATTTCCACCCCTTCCTTTTCGCGCAACGGCGCTACGACCTTGCGGACGCTTTCCGTACCCTCCGGGGCGTAGCCCTGAATGACCATCACATAGAGAGGCCGCTCGGGGCTACCGGTGCTCTCGCTTTCCAGGTCGATCACATTGAACCCGATAGCCGCCAGCGCTCCGGTGACACCCGCGACGATGCCCGGATGATCGGCCCCGTAGACCGTGACCCGGGTATTCGGCATATCCGCAGTCGGCGCGACACTGGAGATGGGGTCCAGATGTACGCGCAGATTGAGGCGTTTGATGGCCGGGTCCAGCGCCATTTCCACGGAGCCCAGATCACGCGGGTATTCGATGATCTGCATGATGGTGAAGTAACCGCCGAGACGCATCATCGAGGCGTCGCCGATGGAGCAGTCCGCGGTGAACAGGGCCTGGGTGACCGCGGCGACGATACCGGGGCGATCTTCGCCGATGACCGTAAGAAGGGCTTGACTCATCCTAGACTCCTATGGCGAGGATTTTCGCCTGCACGAGATAACGAAAACAGTATTCCAGCAATTCAAGATGGTGTCTGGCCGCCAGAAAGTCCGGGCCCCAGGCCGTCACTCCATGGAGGTGAATCAGCGCGCCGGGGACACGGGGCAGTGCCCCGGTAAACTCCCTGTCCATATCTTCGGCAATCCGCGCGACGTTCAGATGATTGGCGAAGACCGGCAGGTCCACCTGCGGCTCGGCATCGGGCACGCCCAGACCTTTGAGCATTTCCAGCGGCGGCAGACGCAACCGGCCCTGCCGCGCGAAGTGTCCGCAGAGATTGGCCTCGATGGAGTGGACGTGAAATATGACCCGGGCGTCGGGCACATGCCGGTAGATCGTCTCATGGATGGCGGCTTCGGCCGAAGGCTGGCGTCCCGGTGGGGCCTGCACCACCTGACCCTGCCGATCCACCAGAACGAAATCTCCGGCGGCCAACCGATCCTTGGGGCGGCCGCTGGCGGTGATCCAGAAGGTATCGGTATCGCTGCGTGCCGACAGGTTGCCAGCGGTGCCCAGCATCCAGCCCCGCGCATAAAAATCGCGGGCCGCCGCAGCGAGATGGGTGCGCGGATCATCCTGCATGGGCAGGCTCCCGCCACCAGCCGCGTTGCTCGAGGGCGGCGCTCACGTCCCCGAAATCATCGAAAGGCAGGAAATCTCTCCCCTCGGCGCGCAGATATTCGGCGAGACGGTCCCGCGCACAGACCAGAGGACACTGCCGGGCGACCCGCAGATCGGTGATGGAATCCCCGATACAGACGGCGTCCCGGGGATGGTAGTGTGCGACCACGGCGGCCTTGGCCACCAGTTCGTGATCATCCTGCCAGGGGGAGGACACCCGCAGCCATTCGCCCGTGGTATCCGCCTCGAGGCCATGAATGGCGTAAATTTCCTGGCGGTAAGGGGCGAGGACGATCTCGGCCATGCGCCTGAAGCCGCCGGTGACGACGATAAAAGGAATATTGGCCTGGTTGGCATGAGCCAGCAGCCCGTCGAGTCCCGGACGGATCTCCGTATCCCGCACGAAATCCTCCAGTTCCGGCCAGCGCCACGAAGGGATGGTGCCCAGCACCTGCGGCAAACCGTCACGCAGGGTCAGACGCTGCGCGTAGATTTCCGGCAGTATCCGGGCCGCGGCCTGCGGCGCAAAATGACGCATGAGCGCCACGAAAACTTCGCTCCGGGCGATGGTGCCGTCGAAGTCGCAAAAAATGGCTCGTTGCATCAACCCTGCCCCCATTTTTCCACCGCTGCCCGCAAGGGCCCCGCGGGCAGATCTTCCAGAGCGCGGGGTGCTGCGTTCTGCCAGCGCTCGATGGCTTCGCGAAAGGCCAGCACGCCGCTGGCGGGGCCCTGGGGATGGTCCATGATCCCGGTCCCCGCATTGAGAATGACCTCCGCGCCATAGTCGTCGAGGATGCGCCCGACCATGCCGGGATGCACGCCCGATGAAGGCACCGGTGCTACGCCCCGCGCCCGCAGCGCTTCGACGATGGCCCATTCGTCCGCCGCGGCGAAGGGCAGGCTGCCGTACTGCGCCGGATAGAGCACCGCATCGGCCCCCCCATAGGCCATCAACGTACCGAGCAGAGCCCCATAGGAAAACCCGTAATCCGGCGCGCCGCACCAGGCACCCGCCAGAGACGGATGGGCGAAGATCGGCACGTCGATGTCCGGATCGGCGACCAGCGCCTCCAGTACCGGGAAACCATATGCCAGCACGTTCAGGAGCAGCGCATTGGCGCCGGCGGCCACCAGTTGCAGCGCGAGTGTTTGCACCTGGCGTGCATCCCCCGAGAGATTCACCGCGTAGAGCAGATCACGGCCCGTCTGATCCCGCCGCGCCTCGATCACCGGTGCACAAGCCTCCCAGCGCGCCAGGGCCGCCGCCATCGGCAGGTCCGGGAGGATTTCGTCATCCTTGATGATATCCAGCCCGGCAACGGCAACCTTTGCCAGAATTTCGGCGTGGTCCCCAGCCGTCAGCCCCAACGCCGGCTTGAAAATGGCCATGACCAAGGGCCGTTCCTGCACCCCCAATCGTGCGCGGATGCCCTCCAGCCCGAAGCGCGGCAAGCGTCCGAAGTGCTCCGGCAAACGGATTGCCGTCACCTTGGCAGGACCCGCCAGGGAATATTTGCCGAAAATCATGGTGAGCAGGCTGCCGAGGCGGCCATCCACATTGGCGGCGGGGAAGCGCACCGTGGCCTGATGGCACCCGTCCGCCAGTTCGGTAATGGCGGCCACCTTCCCCAGATGGCCGCGCAACTGCGCCTCCCGGTGCTGAAAGTGTGCATCCCAGCTTCCGGCCGTCTGACCGATGGCGATGGCCTGCGCCTGTGAGCGGGCGTCCACCCCGGCGGGAAACCGGTAATCGACCTCAATGAACGCCGTCATGGGTTGGGGAAAGACCGCATGGCGCGATCGGTATAATGCGGTGTCCAGCCGCCGCGCGCGCTGAAGTAGCGCACCGCCTTGATCCGTTGCGCATCCGTGAGACGAAACCAGTGCTCCACCCCCGCCGGGATATGGACATAATCCCCTGCATGCACGGTCAGCTCGACTTGCGCGCCGTCTTCCAGAACGAAGCCGAAAACGCCTTCCCCGTCCACGATATAGCGCACCTCTTCATCGTCATGGGTATGCACGCGATGGAAACGGGCGGTGAGCTCCGCCAACTGCGGATGCCCGGGATACAACACCACCAGATCCCGCTCCTGATAGCCCCTCTCCCGCTGCAAACGCCGGAAGACGTCATCCAGGGCCGTCAGCAACGCCGCCTGTGCCTCCGGATCGGGTTGCAGCTCGGTCAGCAGCGCCGCGACCCCCGCCCCGGTCACCGGAATCGCCTGCAAGGTAACGCCCAGGGGCGCCAGCGTGGCGGCGATCCGCGCCGTATCCGTGATCCGCTGCACCGTTTCCGCATATTGCAAAGCCGCCATGCTAACCGCCCTCCTTCCAGATCAGAGAAGCCATGCGCCCGGTAACGCCATCGCGCCGATAAGAAAAATAACGCGCGGGGTCCGCCACCGTACACTGATCACCGCCAAAAATGGCCCGTACACCGGCTCCCCGTAAACGCCGCCGCGCCAGTTCATAAATATTTGCCAGCCAACGATCGCCGGGCCCGCGGCGAAAGGCCCCTGCCGCTCCGGCGTCCGCCGCCAGAAAAGCCGCCCGGACTTCCGGACCGACCTCGAAATGCTCGGGCCCGATGGCCGGTCCCAAGTATATCAGAATCTCCTCCGGTGCCACCTGCATGGCAGCCACGCCGCGTTCCAGGATACCCGCCAGCAGCCCCCGCCAGCCGGCGTGAAAAACGCCGACCTGCCGGCCATCCCGGCTGCAGGCCAGGACCGGCAGGCAATCGGCCGTGAGCACCGCCAGCACCACACCCGGCGTGCCGGTGACCGCGCCATCCGCCTCCGGGATACTGGCTGGCGCCGCTGACAGGGTGGCGACCTCCGTGCCATGCACCTGCCGCAGCCAGCAGGGCTCCCCGGGCAATTTCAGCACGGCCCGCAGCCGTTCCCGATTCCCTGCCACCGCCTCCGGTGCATCGCCCACATGATCACCAAGATTGAAGGAGGCGTAGGCTCCCCGGCTGACTCCGCCACCGCGCAGAGTGACGGCGCCGCGCACCCCCTGGGGCGCGGGCCAGTCCGGCACCCAATAACCGGCCTCGTCAGTCACCATCACGCGCATGGCGCAGCAGCGCCAGCAATTCGGTCATGTCGTCGGGCAGCGGGCTTTCCCAGGTCATCAGTTCTCCGCTTGCGGGATGGTAAAGACGCAGGCGCCAGGCATGCAACGCCTGGCGACGGAACTGCCGCCAGCGGGCCAGCCCAGCCTCATCCAGTCCTTTCGGCACCGTCATCCGCCCTCCATAGACCGGGTCGCCCACCAGCGGGTGGCCGATATGCGTCATATGCACACGAATCTGATGGGTGCGGCCCGTCGCCAGGCGCAGGCGCAGATAGCTGTGACGGGGGAAGCGCTCCACCAGCCGATAGTCGGTCTGCGCCGGTCGGCCGTCATCACGCACCGTCATCCGCAGACGATCCTGAGCGTGCCGGCCGATGGGCGCGTCCACCCGGCCACCTCCCGTCATCGCTCCCGTCACCAGCGCGAGATACTCGCGGTGCATGGTATGGTCACCGAGCTGATCGATCAGCGACTGCCGCGCCATTTCCGTTTTTGCCACCACCAGCAGACCGGTCGTGTCCTTGTCCAGCCGATGGACGATTCCGCCGCGGGGCAGATAGGCGTTCTCCGGCACATGGGCCAGCACGCCGTTGACCAGCGTGCCGTCGGCATGACCGGCGCCGGGGTGGGTAAGCTGCCCCGCCGGCTTGTGCAAAACAAGAATATCCGCGTCTTCGTGCAGAATATGCAGGGGCAGGCCCTCGGCCAGCCAGTTGCTGGGTTCGATCTGCGGCCAGTCGACCATCACCTGCTCACCGCCGCGCACCCGCGCACTGGGCTTTTCGGGCGTGCCATCCACCAGAATCCGGCCATCGCGCAGCAGGGCCTGGATACGACTGCGGCTGGTTTCCGGCAGCAACTGGCTCAACACCGTGTCGAGGCGCTCGCCGGCCTGCTCCTCTGGCAAAATCATGGGAAGTCCCGTACTATCGTCGCTCATGGCTCGCCACTATAGACTATTGTCCTTCATGAGCAAACGCATACTGATGTCCCTATGCTGTGCCGCCCTGATCGCCGGTTGCGCCAGCACTCCGAACAACCCTGACAACTCTGCCGTCAGCCACGAATCCGCCCGGGCGCTGTTTCAGCCCGCCAAACACGCCATGGATCGCGGCGACTACGCCGCCGCCATCAAGCTTTTTGAAGATCTGGAGACCCGCTACCCCTACGGCCCCTACGCTGAACAGGCGCAACTGGATACGGCCTATAGTTATTACCAGCGCGGAGATTCCGAGGCGGCAGCGGCAGCGGCCGAACGCTTCATCAAGCTGCACCCGGCCAATCCCTATGTGGATTACGCGTGGTATCTGAAAGGCATCGCCTATTATCAGGCCATTCAGGGCGCGCAGGAAAATCCCCGGCCCGCCGAGGAGGCCTTCAGCACCCTCGACACGCTGGCCAAACGCTGGCCGCACAGCGTTTACGCCGCCGACGCCCGCCTGCGCATGGCCAAGATCATCAACATCCTTGGCCAGCGCAATCTGGATATCTGCAAGTTCTATTATGTGCGTCACGCCTATGTCGCCTCGGCAAACCGCTGCAATACAGTGATCACCCGCTACCAGTTGAGCACCGCACGGGAAGAGGCGCTCTACTATCTGACACGGGACTACCGGCACCTGGACCTGCCGCAACTGGCGCAGACCACCGTCGCGGTGCTTGCCTACAACTACCCCGGAAGCAAGTATCTTGCCGGTCTCGGCAGCAGCGCCAAGCCCGGGTGACCCAGTTGGGGGCGATTGCCGCCCTCGCCCTGGTCAGACAGCCTCGTCGCCCTCTTCTCCGGTACGGATGCGGATCACCCGCTCCACCGAACCCACGAAAATCTTGCCGTCACCGATCTTGCCGGTCCGCGCTGCCTGTTCGATGGCTTCGATGGCGCGATCCGCCATCTCGTCGCTGACCACCACCTCCAGCTTGAGCTTGGGCAGGAAGTCCACCACATACTCGGCGCCGCGATAAAGCTCCGTATGCCCCTTCTGACGGCCGAAACCCTTGACCTCGGTAACCGTCATGCCGGCCAGCCCCAACTCCTGAAGGGCCTCGCGCACATCATCCAGTTTGAACGGCTTGATGATCGCCTCAATCTTCTTCATAGCACAACTCCTCGCGCAGACAACACAGCTTCCCAGGAATGGTAGCCATTGGTGATAGGATAACGCCGATCCTTGCCGAATGCGCGGGCGCTGATCCGCACCCCGGGCGCAGCCTGACGCCGTTTATATTCAGCGCGGTCGATGAGGCGCAGCACCCGCATCACCGTTTCCGCCGGAAAACCGGCGGCGATGAGGTCCACGGCACTATGGTCTTCTTCCACGTAGGCGGCGATGATGGCATCCAGCACCTCATAAGGCGGCAGACTGTCCTGATCACGCTGGTCCGGCGCCAGTTCCGCCGACGGTGGCCGGGTCAGCACCCGCTCCGGGATCACCGGACCCAGGCTGTTGCGATAGCGGGCGAGGCGATAGACCAGCGTCTTGGGGCAATCCTTGATGACCGCAAAACCGCCGGCCATGTCACCATACAGGGTTGCGTAGCCGACGGCGATTTCGCTCTTGTTGCCCGTGGTCAGCAGCAGATGGCCGAACTTGTTGGAATAGGCCATGAGCAACGCGGCGCGGATGCGCGCCTGCAGATTCTCCTCCGTGGTGTCGGCCGCACGCCCGGCGAACAGAGGCGCCAATGTCTCCAGATAACTATGGAACAGCCCCTCGATGGAGACGATGTCGGTGCGCACCCCCAGGCTCCGGGCCTCGGCCACGGCGTCCGCGATGCTCATCTCCGCCGTATAGCGGGAGGGCATGATCAAGGCGTGAACCCGCTCCGCCCCGAGGGCGTCCACCGCCACCGCCAGGGTCAGCGCCGAGTCCACCCCGCCGGACAGGCCCAGCACCGCGCCGGGAAAGCCGTTTTTTTCCACATAATCGTGTACACCCAGACGCAGCACATCGTAGACTTCCGCGCTCTCGTCGGGCACCGGTTGCAATGGCCGGTCCGCCTGCAGACGGATGCCGGCGTCATCCCGGTCCACATCCAGCAGCACCAGCGCTTCGGCGCAGCGGGCGGCGCGCAGGGCCAGCAGCCCGTTCCGGTCGGCGGCGAAGGACTGACCATCGAAGACCAGTTCATCCTGCCCCCCCACCAGGTTCACATAGACGATGGGCAGATGACAGCGGGCCGCCAGGGCGCCCACCTCATCCTCGCGGACGCGCTGCTTGTTCAGATGATAGGGCGAGGCGTTGAGCACCAGCAGCAACTCGGCACCCTGCGCCTGGGCCGCCTGCGCCACTCCCGGCCCGCACCAGACATCTTCGCAGATGGCCACGCCGCAGCGGATCCCGGCACAGGTGAACACCAGCGACTGCGCCCCCGGCGTGAAATAGCGCACCTCATCGAATACCGCGTAATTCGGCAAACAATGCTTGTGGTAAAAGGCCTCGGCACGACCCCCACGCAGCAGACCGGCGCTGTTGTAGAGCTGCTCCTGCACCCGCCGGGGGTGGCCCACCAGCATGGGCAGGGGCGCTGCCGCCGCGAGACGCTGCATGGCGGCATCGCAGTCCTGCAGGAAGTCGCTACGCAGGAGCAGATCTTCGGGAGGGTAACCACTGAGCGCCAGCTCCGGCGTCAGCAGCAGATCGGCGCCAGCCGCCTGCGCCTCGGCGGCGGCGGCCAGCAGACGATCGGCGTTGCCCGCCACATCGCCGACCCGGCAGTTGACCTGCGCCAGGGCGATACGCATCAGCGCCCCAGTACCTCGGCGGCCCGGGTGCCCAAATCGGCGGGGGAATGCACACAATGGACGCCCGCCGCTTCCAGTACCGCATATTTGGCCGCCGCCGTTCCTGCACCGCCATCGATGATCGCCCCCGCGTGGCCCATGCGCTTGCCCCTGGGTGCCGTGGAGCCGGCAACGAAAGCCACCACCGGCTTACGGACATGCGCCTGGATGAAGCCCGCCGCGTCTTCCTCCATGCGTCCGCCGATCTCGCCCACCATGACGATCACCTCGGTCTGCGGGTCCGCCTCAAAAAGCGCCAAGACCTCGATGAAGCTCATACCGATCAGCGGATCGCCGCCGATACCCACGCAGGTACTCTGTCCCAAACCCAAACGGGTGGTCTGTTCCACCGCTTCATAGGTGAGGGTGCCGGAGCGGGAGACAATGCCTACCCGTCCGGGCTGGTGAATGGCACCGGGCATGATTCCGATCTTGGACTGTCCGGGCGTGATGATCCCCGGGCAGTTAGGACCGATGAGCCGTACCGCCGTGCCTGCCAGATAATGCTTGACCATCAGCATGTCATGCACCGGAATGCCTTCGGTGATGCAGACGATGAGCTGGATACCGGCGGCAGCCGCCTCGATAATGGCGTCAGCGGCAAAGGGTGAGGGTACATAGATCACACTGGCCTCGGCCCCGGTGTCCTGCACGGCGTCAGCCACCGTATCAAACACCGGCAGATCGAGATGGCGGCTGCCGCCCTTGCCGGGGGTCACGCCGCCCACCATGCGAGTGCCGTAAGCCACGGCCTGCTGCGAGTGAAATGTCCCCTGCTTGCCGGTAAAGCCCTGGCAAATCACACGGGTGTCGCGGGACAGCAATATGCTCATAGACGCACCAGAATCACGATAAGAAGAACAACGATCAACACCTCTCCCAGAAGCAGGAGAAGCACATAGGGATTGCGCCGGGGCGCCGGATGAATTTTGGCGACCTCGGACCGCAAGGCCGCCAGATCCTGCTGCAGTGCCTGCACATCGCCCGCCTGCGCCACGGACTTGAGCCGCTCGTCGAGGATCTGATCGAGCAGCACGGCCATTTCCGCCATCACCTCGGCGCTTTTCTGATCCGCGCCGCGCTTCACATAGGCGTCGGCCAGACGCGAAATCAGCGGGCCGGAATTGCGCAGCACCGGCCACAGACGCTGCAACCAGAAGATATTGATGGACACGTCAGCCTTGGGCCGCCGCCACGGCCTTCATCGCCGCGTCGGTGAGACCATCGGCGGTGATCAGGGACAGTCCGCTCTCGCGCAACAACGCCATGCCCTCCTCCTTCCGGGTGCCCTCCAGACGCACCACCACCGGCAGGTGAAGACCCACCTCCGCCGCCGCCTGGATGATGCCCTCCGCCAGCAGATCACAGCGGGTGATGCCCCCGAAGATATTGACCAGTATGGCCTTCACCCGGGTGTCCGAGAGGATGAGTTTGAAGGCCTGGTTGACCTTGTCCGCGGCCGCGCCCCCGCCCACATCCAGAAAGTTGGCGGGCTCGCCGCCGTGCAGCTTGATCAGGTCCATGGTCGCCATGGCCAGCCCGGCCCCGTTGACCATGCAGCCGATATTGCCTTCCAGGGAGATGTAATTCAGTCCGAACTGCCGCGCCGTAATCTCGCGCCCGTCCTGCTGGGTGGAGTCAAAAAGTTCATCAGACTCGGGGTGGCGGTACAGGGCGTTGTCGTCCATCACCACCTTGGCATCCAGGGCCAGCAGCCTGCCTTCGGCGGTGATGGCGAGGGGATTGATTTCCACCATCAGGGCATCGAGCCGTTGCGCCAGGCGATACATGCCCTGCATGATGCGCGTGAGTTGCTGCACCTGGCCGGCGTCCAGTCCGAACTGGAAACCGAGCTGGCGCGCCTGAAAAGGCAGAAAACCCGTACTGGGCTCGACCACGACCCGGTGCAGGGCCTCGGGCCGGGAGGCCGCCAGCTCCTCGATGTCCACACCGCCTTCACGGGTCGCCAGAAAGGTGATCCGCGCCTGCCCCCGGTCCACCATCAAGGCCAGATAAAGCTCGCGGGCGATGCGACTGGGCTCCTCGATCAGCAAAGCCGCTACGTGCTGCCCCTGCGGACCGGTCTGCGCCGTGACCAGCGGTTTGCCCAGCAACTCCTGCGCCGCCTTTTCCACCTGGGCAATGCTGTCCACCATCCGCACGCCACCGGCCTTGCCGCGTCCACCGGCATGCACCTGTGCTTTGACGACCCAGGCCGGACCACCCAGTTCACGGGCCTGATTGACGGCCTCCCGTACCGAGAAGGCGGGAATGGCGCGAGGCACCGGCACCCCTTCCTCGGCGAGCAGGCGCTTGGCCTGATACTCATGCAAATTCATGATGTTTCCTCACAAACGACGCATCAGCGCCGCACTGAACTCCGCGGTACCGAGGGCAGGCACGTCACCGCGCAACGCCGCCAGATCACCGGTCACTTCGCCGCCGGCGATGGCCGCGTTCACGGCCGCCATGATGCGCGTCGCCGCCTCACCCCAACCCAGATGCTCCAGCATCATCACCGCCGACAAGATCAGCGAACTGGGATTGGCCCTGCCCTGCCCGGCGATGTCCGGCGCCGTGCCGTGGGTGGCCTCAAAAATCGCATGGGTATCGGAGAGGTTCGCCCCCGGCGCCATGCCGATGCCGCCCACCTCCGCCGCCAGCGCATCGGAAATATAGTCGCCGTTGAGGTTGAGCGTGGCCACCACGGAATAATCTTCCGGCCGCAACAGAATCTGCTGCAGGAAGTTGTCGGCGATGACATCCTTGATGATCAGCTTGCCATCGGCGACGGCCCGCTGCTCGGCCTGCTGCGCCGCCGCCTTGCCCTCCGCCCGGCTAATCGCCGCTTTCTGCCGCCAGGTGAAGACCCGTCCGGCGAACTCCCGCTCGGCCAGGGCGTAGCCCCAGTCGCGGAAGCCGCCCTCGGTGAACTTCATGATATTGCCCTTGTGCACCAGACTCACCGAAGGTTTGCCATGTTCCAGCGCATACTGGATGGCGCGGCGCACCAGACGCTCCGAACCCTCCACCGACACCGGCTTGATGCCGATGGCGGAACTGGCGGGGAAGCGGATTTTGCCGACCCCCATCTCTTCCTGCAAAAAGCGGATGATTTTTTCGGCTTCCGGACTGCCCGCCGGCCACTCGATACCCGCGTAAATGTCCTCGGCGTTTTCCCGGAAGATGACCATGTCGACCTTTTCCGGATGGCACATGGGGCTGGGCGTACCCGCAAAATAACGCACCGGCCGCAGGCAGACGTAAAGGTCCAGATCCTGGCGCAGCGCCACATTGAGGCTGCGGATTCCGCCACCCACCGGGGTTTCCAGCGGCCCCTTGATGGCGATCTTATACTCGCGGATAGCGGCCATGGTTTCTTCGGGAAGATACTGCCCCGCACCGTAGAGCGTCACCGCCTTCTGCCCGGCAAAAAGCTCCATCCAGGCGATCCGCCGCTGGCCGCCATAAGCGGCCTGCACCGCGGCATCCACCACCCCACGCATGGCCGGCGTGACATCGCAGCCGATCCCATCACCCTCGATGAAGGGAATAATCGGTTGATCGGGCACCCGCAGCACCCCGTCCACCTGGGTGATGGGCTTCCCCTGAGCCGGAATCTGAACATGCGCCATGGTCACGATACTTTCTCCAATTGTTCACGCGCCCAGGACAAGGCGCCGCCCTTCAGAATCAACTCCAGGTCTCGGGCGCTCGCCAACTGCGGCATCACGGAAATCTCGAACCCCCCGGTTTCGTCGCGCAGGGTCAGTGCCTTGTTCAGCGCCAGCCCACCGAGTTCCAGGCTGAGCCGATCCCCCGCCTGCACCTTGGCATAATCCGCCGCGTCCACGAAAGTCAGGGGCAAAATGCCGAAGTTGACGAGATTGGCCAGGTGAATGCGCGCAAAGGACTTGACCAGCACCGCGCGCACGCCCAGATAGCGGGGCGCCAGCGCCGCATGCTCCCGGCTGGAACCCTGCCCGTAATTGTGACCCGCCACGATAAAGCCGCCCCCGGCCGCCTTGGCGCGGGCCGGGAAGGTCTCATCCACCATATGAAAGACAAACTCCGAAATGGCCGGCAGATTGGAGCGCAGCGGCAGCACCTTGGCTCCGGCCGGCATGATGTGGTCGGTGGTGATGTCGTCTTCCAGACGAATCAGCACCTCGCCCTGCAGGCTTGCCGGAGCGGCCTGCCCGGTAGGGAGTTTGGCGATGTTGGGGCCACGGATGATGTCCACCGGGCTGCCTTCGGCGGCGGGGGCGAGCACCATCCGGTCATCGACCAGAAAGCGCTCCGGCACCGGCACATGAATGGGCGCCAGCCCCAGGTCGCGGGGATCGGTGATCACCCCGGTCAGGGCGCAGGCGGCACAGGTTTCCGGGCTCGCCAGATACACCGCCGCATTCTTGGTACCGGAACGCCCGTAGAAATTGCGGTTGAAGGAACGCACCGAGACGCCTTCCGTGGGCGGCGCGAAGCCCATGCCGATACAAGGCCCACAGGCCGATTCCAGAATGCGCGACCCGGCCCCGATGAAGTCCAGCAGGCCGCCGTCCCTGGTCACCATTTCCATCACCTGACGGGAGCCAGGCGACACCCCCAGGCTGACGCCGTCAGCTACGACCTTGCCCTTGAGCATGCTCGCCACGGTCATCAAATCCGTATAGGACGAGTTGGTGCAGGATCCGATGGCCACCTGCGCCACGGGCGTGCCCGCCACCTCGCGCACTTTCCGGACGTTGTCGGGGCTGTGCGGACAGGCGATGAGGGGCTCCAACTGGTCGAGATCGATTTCCAGCACCTCGTCATAGTCGGCGTCGGCATCCGCCACCCACTCCGACCAGAAGGCATCGCGCCCCTGCGCCGCCAGATAACGGCGGGTCACGGCGTCGCTGGGGAAGACGCTGGTGGTGGCGCCCAATTCGGCACCCATGTTGGTGATGGTCGCCCGCTCCGGCACACTGAGGTGGGCGACACCCGGCCCGAAATACTCGAACACCTTGCCGACACCGCCCTTCACCGTCTTGTGGCGCAGCACTTCGAGGATGATGTCCTTGGCGCTCACGAAAGGTTGCAAGCGGCCGGTCAGCTTGACCCCGACCACCTGCGGCATATTGAGGTTGAAAGGCAACCCGCCCATGGCCAGGGCGATGTCGAGACCGCCCGCACCAATGGCCAGCATGCCCGCTCCGCCGGAAGTCGGCGTGTGGGAGTCGGAGCCCAGCAGGGTGCCGCCCGGCCGGGAAAAGCGTTCCAGATGCACCTGATGGCAGATGCCGTTGCCGGGACGCGAGAAATGCACGCCATATTTCGCGGCAAAGCTTTGCAGAAAACGATGATCGTCGGCGTTCTCGAAGCCCGACTGGAGCATGTTGTGGTCCACATAGGACACCGAGAGTTCCGTGCGCACGCGCGGCAGGCCGAGGGCCTCGAATTGCAGATAGGCCATGGTCCCCGTGGCGTCCTGGGTCAGGGTCTGGTCGATACGGATAGCGATAGGGCTCCCCGCTTCCAGCGTGCCACTGACCAAATGGGCGGCAAGTATTTTTTGGGTGACATTCATGGCCATGAACTGCTCTCCTGATCTGCGGGAAATCGGTCGGGAATAACGGGTGCCTCCATCATCGCAAAAGCACCGCCCCGCGCCAAGTATCCGCAGACCCTAAACGGCGAAAGGGGACTAGATCCAGGCGGCCGCCCGCCGCAGACGCGCCAAGGTCTCTTCCTTACCCAATAAGGCCAGAGTCGCATCGATGGGTGGTGACACCGCCCGCCCGGCCACCGCCACCCGCAGGGGTTGCGCGACCTTGCCCATCTTGCCGTCGGCATGGGTCACCGCCAGTTCCTGTATCACGCTGTGAATCGCCGCCGCCTCCCAGTTCGGCAACGCGCCCAGCGCCTGGGTCATGGTCGCCAGCAAGGCGCTCTGCCCGTGCAGATGCTTCTCCACATCTTTGGGTTCACCGGCCACCGGCGCCACATAAAACATCTCCGCCGCCGCCGCCATCTCCACCAGGGTCTTGGATCGTTCCTGCAACAACGCCACCACCGCCGGGAGCTCCGGCCCGGACGCCAGCAAAGGCTCGGTGACGCCCACGGCGTTGAGATAAGGCAGCAGATGCTGCGCCAACCCCTCCGGCGTCAGCCGCTGCATATGCTGAGCATTGATCCACAGGAGTTTTTCCGGGTTGAAGGCCGATGCCGCCTTGTTCACCGCGTCGATGCGGAAAAATTCCACCATCTCCTCGCGGGTGAAGATTTCCTGATCGCCATGGGACCAGCCCAGCCGCACCAGAAAATTGAGCAGCGCGTCGGGCAAGAAGCCTTGCTCACGGTATTCCAGTACGCTCACCGCCCCGTGACGCTTGGACAGCTTCTGCTTGTCCGGACCGAGAATCATCGGCACATGGGCATAAACCGGCACCCGCGCGCCCAGCGCCTGCAGAATCTGCATCTGCCGCGGGGTATTGTTGAGATGATCGTCGCCGCGGATCACATGGGTGATCCCCATATCCCAGTCATCCACCACCACGCAGAAATTGTAGGTCGGCGTTCCGTCGGAGCGGGCGATGATCAGGTCGTCCATTTCGCTATTCTGGAAGCGCACCGTACCGTGAATCAGGTCTTCCACCACCGTTTCGCCGTCGTCCGGGCTGCGGAAGCGGATCACCGGCGCAACCCCCTCCGGCACCGTCGTGCGCTCCCGACAGCGGCCGTCATAGCGCGGCTTTTCGCCGCGCTGGCGCTGATCCTCGCGCATGGCTTCCACTTCTTCCCGACTGCAATAGCAATGGTAGGCCGTTCCTGCTGCCAGCATCTGCGCCAGCACTTCCCGGTAGCGGTCCATGCGCCGCATCTGATAGAACGGTCCCTCGTCCCAGTCCAGCCCCAGCCAGGCCATCCCCTCCAGAATGGCGACCGTCGCTTCCGGCGTCGAACGCTCCACGTCCGTATCCTCGATACGCAAAATGAAGTGCCCACCCTGCCGACGCGCGTGCAACCACGAGTAGAGCGCGGTGCGGACACCGCCGATATGCAGATAACCGGTGGGACTGGGAGCAAAACGGGTACGGACGGACATGATGCGCAACCTGAGGCGGCTAAAAGGGCGATGATAACAGCCTCTCCGACTCGCCGGTATCCTGCGGGGGGACGAACATCGTTTGACGGAAGGCATCCATTTTGCTTACTATCGGGATAGCAGTCAGCAAGTCTGATGCCAACCTCATGTTTACAATGATATCCTTGTATAAGGGATTATATCTGCGGGGCACCCCTTGTGGTTCCGGCCCGCCAGGAGGGAGTATGAAGAAGCGAGTTCTCGCTATGGCCACGCTGGTGGCACTCGGCGGCATTCCTATGGCATGGGCGGATAGCCAAACCATAGGCCTGCAACAAGGTGACCTCCAGACCGGCGTAGCACAGGCCCTGAACGCCGGCGCGCAGAACGTGGACCTGCAAAGCGGCGAACCGGTAGCGGGGCCGGTCGGCAACGTCTCCGGCCTGTCGGCCACCCTGCAGCAGTTCGAGGCATCGGGCGCCTTTGGCAACCAGACGGGAGCCGGCAATGTCTGGACCCATATCGACGACGGCCTGCGCATCAGCGACGTCTCCCGCTTGGAAGTGGATAAATGGCGTACCTGGTTCCTGCAACATCAGGGCAAGCTGGAACAGATCCTCGACAACTCCCGCCCCTTTCTGTATTACGTGGTGAACGCCGTTGCGGAACGCGGCATGCCCATGGAACTGGCGCTGCTGCCGGCCATCGAGAGCGGTTACAACCCCAAGGCCTACTCCCCGGCGGCCGCGGCGGGCCTCTGGCAATTCATACCCGGCACCGCACGCAATTTCGGCCTGCAAAACACCCGCTATGGCGATCCCCGCCTGAGTCTCATCGCCTCCACCAACGCCGCCCTCGATTACCTCTCCTACCTCTACAACTATTTCGGCGGCAACTGGCTCCTCGCCATCGCCTCCTACAACGCCGGGCAGGGTACCGTTTCCGCCGCTATCCAGCAGAATGTCGCGGCGGGTAAGCCCACCGATTTCTGGGACCTCTCTCTGCCGCAGCAAACCGAAGACTACGTTGCCGAACTCCTCGCCCTGGCGCAGGTCATCAAAAATGCCAAGGCCTACCATGTCTCCCTGCCCGCCATTCCCAACGCGGCACACATCGCGGTCGTGACCACGCCCAAATCCGTGGCCCTGAACGTGGCGGCGAACCTGATGAACATGCCGGTCAGCGAACTGCAGCACCTCAATGCCGGGTTGAGCTACGGCGTCGCCCCGGCCGACTACCATCTGGTGGTGCCCAAAGACAAGGCCGCCACCCTGAAGAGCGCGCTGCTGACCATGCCCCAGGAAGCCGCCGCTCAGCCCGTCGTTGCGCTGCGGCCAGCGCCCAGCCCGGCCTTCCGTCGCGTCATGCTTCGCCCCGGTGAGACGCTCTGGCATCTGGCGCAACGGGCCGGCGTCAGCGTCACCAATCTCGAGCGCTGGAATCACATCCGTTCCGCGCGCGACCTGCAGGTCGGGCAACACCTGGTCGTCTACGGCGCCGGTGGATCCGGCCATCTGCAAAACGCCGTCTATGCCCGGAGCCGGGCGCGGGCGCTCACCGTGCGTCCCGGCAACACGCCCTCCCAGCTCGCGCAGCGGGCCGGCGTCAGCGTCAAGGACCTCATGCGCTGGAACCATATCCGTTCCGCGCGTGACCTGCAGATCGGTGAAACCCTGCATATCCCGGGTGGCGGTGGTAGCAGGCCCGCACAGGTCTATACCGCCGCGCGCGGCAACCGGCGCCTCACCGTGCGGCCCGGTGAAAGTCTTTGGCAAATCGCCCGGCGCGCCGGAGTGGGCGTCTCTCTGCTGGCCCGCGCCAACCATCTCACCGAACGGACCATCCTCCATCCCGGACAGGTGCTGAACATCCCGGCACAAACCATGGTCGCCGCCATCAGCCGCCGGCAGGAACGCGCCGCCAGCCGGGCGCGAACGACGACTTACGTGGTGCGTCCGGGCGACACGCTCTGGCAGATCGCCCAGCAGTTCCATGTCCAGCCCAAGTCGCTGATTCAATGGAATCGCCTGGCCTCCGCCAGCGAAATTCAACCGGGCTCACGCCTCACCATTTATACGCGCTGATTATTCTGTCATAGGAGTTTTGCAATGGGTTTCATGGTAGGGAAAAAGGCGCTGATCGTCGGCGTGGCCAATGACCGCTCCATCTGCTGGGGCATCGCCCAGGCCATGCATCGCCAGGGTGCGGAAGTGCTGCTCACCTATCAGGGCGAACGCACCAAAAGCCGGGTGGAAGAACTGGCCGCCCAGATCGGGGCGCCGGCGCCGCTGGAACTCGACCTGATGGATGAAGCGCAACTGGCCGCCGCCATGCAGAAGATCGAGGCGCTCTGGGGCAGTGTCGACATCGGCGTCCACGGTGCCGCCTTCGCGCCCAAAGAGGAACTCAGCGGCAGCTATCTGGACGCCACCACCCGCGAGGGCTTTCGCATCGCCCACGAGGTATCCTCCTACAGCTTCACCGCCATGGCCCGGGCCATGCGCCCGCTCATGCAGGGCCGGCAGGGCGCCTTGCTGGCCCTCAGCTACCTCGGCGCCCAGCGCGCCATGACCAACTACAACGTGATGGGGCTTGCCAAGGCCAGTCTCGAAGCCAGCATCCGTTACCTCGCCTACTCGCTGGGTGCGGACGGCATCCGCGTCAACGCCGTTTCCGCCGGCCCCATCCGCACCCTCGCGGCCAGCGGTATCAGTGATTTCCGCAAGATTCTGGAACACTACGCAGAACAAGCGCCCCTGCGCCGCAACGTGACGCAGGAAGAAGTCGGCAACGCCGCCGCCTTCCTCTGCTCCGACCTCGCCTCCGGCATCACCGGCGAGATCACCTACGTGGATGCCGGATTCAACACCGTCGGCTTCTGAGCGTATCGGTCGACGCGGCGCGCGCGCCTTACCTTACCCCATCGCGCGCCCCACCTCCGCAAGCATCTCCTCGAAACTCTTGGCGAAAGCGGCCAGACCTTCGGTCTGCAACTGCTCCGCGACGGCGCCGTCCATATCGATACCCAGGCTGGCCAGTTGCGCCATGGTCCGTTGCGCCTCGACCCTGCCGTCTTCGACCCGGGCCACCAGGCTGCCGTGGTCACGGAGCCGGGCCAGCGTGTCGTCGGGCAGGGTGTTGATCGTTTCCGGCCCCATCAGCTGCTCGACATACAGCAAATCTGGGTAGGCCGGATTTTTGGTGCTGGTGCTCGCCCAGAGCAGATACTGGGGCCGCCCGCCCGCGGCCCGCAACGCCGCAAAGCCCGCACCGTGAAAAACGTCCTGATAGATGGCGTATGCCGACTTCGCCATCGCCACCGCCGCCTTGCCCCGCAACGCCAGCGCCTCCGGCGTACCGATGGCCTCCAGCTTTTGATCGACCAGCGTATCCACCCGCGACAGGAAGAGGCTGGCGACCGCCTTCACCTTGCGCGGATCACCACCGCCCGCCACCCACTGCGTCAAGCCCTTCTGATAGGCCGCCAACACCTCGTGAACATGCTTCAGTCCGAACATCAGGGTCACATTGATCGACACCCCCTGACCGATGAGTGTTGCGAAGGCGCGGATACCGGCGGGCGTGGCCGGCACCTTGATCAGCAGGTTATCCCGCTGCACCAGCGCACGCAGCCGTAGCGCCTCGGCCACCGTGGCGGCCTCATCCTGCCCCAGCCGCGGCGACTCCTCCCAGCTCACCCAGCCGTCGTCGCTGTCCGTTTCCACATGCACCGCCCGCAACAGATCACAGGCGTTACGCAGATCCTCCACCACCAGACGCTCGTACAACTGTTCCGCGGAGTCCGCGGGCCGGCAAAGGTCATCCCGATAGTAGGAGCTGGAGTGAATCGCCTTCTGAAAGATGCTGGGGTTGGACGTCACCCCGCTGATCCCGTCCTCGTCGATATAACGCCGCAGAACGCCGTCGCGGATGAGGGTGCGCGACAGATTATCCAGCCAGATGCTTTGCCCGATCTGCTTCCTGAGTGCCCGTAAATCCGTTGCCATGCTGGTTCTCCTGACGTGATTCCGCCGAACTGCCCGATGCCTCTCTGCTTCAGTTTAGAACAGAGTCCGGCTGACTGCGCAAGGGGTTTGTCGGCCAAATTCACGGTCATCCCCGACTTTGCAAAGGAAATCCGTGTTGGGTCGCGCGATGCGGCGCCTGCAGCCGCCCGACTTCATAGAGCGCCTGCAACTCGCTGCGCACCACGTTCAGCTCCATGTCGATGGACGCGACCGGCGCCCCGCGCTGCTCGCGCCGCTGGAGCAGGGCGTGGCGCCGGTTCTGGAGATGATGGATGCGGGCCTGGCGGTCGGTGTCGTTCATGATGCTTCTCCTTTCAGATGGCGATGTGGCCGCCGTCGGTGATGGTAACGGTGACGCTGATGGTGCCGTCGGGGGAAATCCGCTGCGGATAAAGTGCCGCGGCAACCATATTGCCCAAATATCCGGAGCCGCCTTGCGTACCGGCGCTGAGGATGATCGATGCGGGGCTGGAGCGGCGCCCAAGTAGATAAATACGGAGGTATCTCGGCCATAGACAGGATCTGCCAATTGTTAGCCACCTAGCCATTAACTGTATCATATATAGCGTTTAATGGACCGCCGTTAGTAGCAGCGGTAGCATTGGCTACGGCACAAAGACAGATACGAAAACTTGTTACGATACCTTGAATTCCAGAGTTTTCTATATACTTAATATACTGCATAATAACTTTAATTTCTAAAATTGAAGCGACAAACTCAACACCAACAAGTGTAAATACAGACTGATTATTTTCACAATACGTCATGATGTTACCAAGTTTATTTAAAAAATTTGATATATTTTTGTTAAATAGGCTGCTGCAAGGCATAAAATTGGAGCCTAGAAGGCTAGGCTCCAAGCGCATAGTTACTTAGCTAACTCCACCATTGGGGGACACGCTGACCCCCGACGCCGTGGCAGCAGTGTATCCGGTCGTGGTTAAAGCGCTGTTGATCGCATTTTTTAGATTAGTGCTAGCACAATCTTTGGAATCTACGTTAATTATGATTCCAGTTGCCTGGGAGGTGAAGGTAGAATTTACGGTTCCTGTCGGGTTCAATGTACCTCCTGTATCCACACCAACCTGTCCGCAGAAACTTGGTGAAGATCCCATCGTGTAGGCAGGATTACCCGCTGCGGCCGGGTCCTGTGATCCGGCAATATTGAGTGCGGTATTTAAGTCGGTAACCTGTCCAGCCTGAGCTGCAGCAACAGCTGCAGTAGATTGGCTCAATGCATTTTTAAAGTTGGCGACGACACCACTAGCCTTGGAAGTCACGATGTACTGCTCATACTGCGGAATGGCGATGGCCGCCAGGATGCCGATGATGGCGATGACGATCATCAGTTCGATGAGGGTGAAACCGGCTTCGGCGCGGGCCTGCGCCTTCTTGACAAGCATGCTCATGATCCTGCTCCTTGTGTTTCGAAGAAAAGCGTCGCACCCCAGGGATGCGCACCACCATCAGCAAAGCATAAGACGTGCCAGACGCGTTACATTGTTTGACACGCCCATCGCAATACTTTGTAACATTTCATAAAATATATTCACATCCGGATCGTTTCCGCCACCCATGCGCACTTTCTGCGGCGCCGGCGCTCCAGATTTTCGGTCGATGTCCTCGTCATGTCGACGACATGCCATGGATGTCCGGTAAATCACGAAGACATGACGATCTGCCGTCGTCGTAAAGACGGCGACATGCGCATTGGCGGACGCGGTGCTGGCCGGAGCGACGACCCGCTTGCGATGCCCTCCAACCAGAGGTCTTTCCGGCTCTCGCCACCCTCGCGTGAGCGACGTGGTTACAACATACGGCGATCTGCTTGTGGAATGCAGATCGCGGACCGAGGTTAAGCATATTGCGTTTGGTTGTTAGCTAAACTAGACTAAGTGTGGTCTCGTGGAGAATGTCAACCACTCCGCGCCGAAAATGTGATGGGGTTGCCGAAGCTGGAGAACAGGATGCACTCAGTCAACATGCTACAAGCGAAGTCCTCGCTGTCCCGCTTGGTGGACGCCATCGAGCAGGGGCAGGAGCGTGAAATCATTATTGCCCGTAACGGCCGTCCAGCAGCTAAGCTCGTGCCCATGGAAACATCGCCAGGTGGTAAGCGCATCGGTGTTGCCAAAGGCAAATTCGATGTGCCGGACAGCATCGATACCCACAATGCCGAAGTGGCCCGCATGTTTTTGGGTGAGCAATCCTGAATCTCTTGCTGGATACCCATGTCGCCCTTTGGGCGATTACCGACAGCCCGAGGCTGTCGAAAAAGGCACGCGAGATGATCGAGTTGCCGAAGTCTTCGATCTGGATCAGCGCCGCGACTATCTGGGAGATCGCCATCAAGCGCAGTCTTGGACGCGGCGACATGCCGGTATCCAGCCAGGAGGCGATGCGCTACTTTGGTGAATCTGGTTACCGTTTCTTGCCGATCGAGCCCGAGCATGCGGCGGCCGTCGAGGACTTGCCGGCACATCACGCCGATCCGTTCGACCGAATTCTGGTCGCACAAGCGCTTGTCGAACCTATGCGACTGATCACCCATGACGCGATGGTGGCGTGTTATAGCGATACCATCATAAAAACATAGGGATGGCGGTTTCAAGCTTGGTGTCGCCACGGAAAAGAAACCAGCGCTGGGATACGGAACAAAGTGAATGCGCTGGTACGGGGTTGCTTGCGCAGCCCTCATTCCGGGATTGGCAAGCCGGAACCTCCGCGGGAGAGCCTCTCAGGATACTGGTCCAGGCGCATTGACGACACCCATCGCTTGGTCTATCGCACCACCACCGCAGAACTGATCATTATTTCCTGCCGACACCATTACTGATGGTAGGCTGGTAGGCGATCCCGTTGGAGGACGCGATGCCCCTCCCCTGGATACCCCCACCATCCGCACCCCCCGCCGCGATGCTGGCCGGGGTTATTTTCGTGAAATGGATGGTGAATCTCTACGCCCGATCCCCTGAAATCATCCACGTTGCGCGTTACCACAGTCATTCCGTGCATGAGCGCGATGGCCGCGATCTGCTTGTCGATGGGGTGCTGGGGGTGCGGAGACACCACCGTTTCGCCATAGATCTAAAAAATGTGCGGAAACCGTTGTCGTAATGTGCTAATATACCGCGATATCATTTTGTCCGGCGTGCTGCCGGCAGATTTGCCGGGCACGACGACGCGCTTTACCAAGCAGCGCCGCGCAGACGGCGACATGCGCATTGGAGGATGTGATGCCCACCCTGGATAACCCCGCCATCCGCACCCCCACCGCCGCGATGCTGGCGGGGGTCACGACCCGCTCCATCCTGAGATGGATAGAAGACGGTACCATGACCGGAGAACAATGCGCGGGCCGACGCGGGGCAACGGACGTCGTCTGGAAGGTGGCCCTGGACAGCCTGAAAGGGCGAATCCCCCTGACGCTGGACGAGCAGATCGTCCAGCACATCATTCATGCCGACGAGGGCGACCCTGCGGCGAAAAACGCCCTGGGCCTGAGCTTCTACGCCGCCGGACAATATTCCATCGCCGCGGGGTGGTTTGAGGCGGCGGCGCGGCAGGGGCATGTGGACGCCATGGACTGGCTGGGCAACTGTTACCTCAAGGGACAGGGCGTTTCCCGGGACAAGGCACTAGGCCTGAAGTGGCTCTCGGAGGCCGCCGCCCACGGCCACGCCGTCGCCCAGCACCGGGTAGATGCGCTACTGCCGGGGTAAGCGGACAAACGGGACAGGAGACCCGCGCGTCCGGCCAATCCGGGATGACCCCTGGCGGAATCGGGGATGCTGTTGCAGGGCGTCCCGATCAGACCTATAGTGCAATTCACATATGGTTCTCTGATTTACGGAGGAACAGAACCGTGAAAATCATCAAAAACATGAACACCACCGAGCGCTGGCTGCGTATCTACTTCGGCGCCATCATTTTTCTGGTCTATTTCGTCAATCCCTTCCCTTACAAGGAATGGACCTTTTCCGGATTGCTCCTCATCGCCACCGGCGTGATCGGCTACTGTCCGGTGTATTCCCTGCTCAAAAAGCCCAAAACCGCACCGACGCCAGACTCCATGGCCGATCGCTGAGCGCACGACGGGCGCCGCGCCGCAAACGGCGTCCGCAGCATATCCTGTACAGACCCCGCCGCAACGATTTATCATCTGCCCTTAATTTTTCATAAAACCACTGAGCAATGGCACTCATCGTACAGAAATTCGGCGGTACTTCCGTGGGCAGTGTGGAACGCATCCGGGCCGTCGCGGAACGGGTCGCGGCCAGTCATCGCGCCGGTCACCAAGTGGTGGTGGTGGTTTCCGCCATGTCGGGCGAGACGGATCGCCTCCTGCAACTGGCGCGCGCCCTGGCCGATGCCCCGGCGGAACGCGAACTGGACACCCTGCTCAGCACCGGCGAGCAGGTGACCATTGCCCTGCTGAGCATGGCGCTGGAGGGTATCGGTCAACCCGCCATTTCGTTCACCGGCGGGCAGGTCGCCATCCTGACCGATTCGGCCCATAACCGGGCGCGCATCGAGCACATCGACGATCACAAGATCCGCGCGGCACTGGATGCCGGCAAGATTGTGGTCGTGGCGGGTTTCCAGGGGGTCGATCCCCATGGCAATATCACCACCCTGGGTCGCGGCGGTTCCGATACCACCGCCGTGGCCCTGGCGGCCGCCCTGCATGCCGATGAATGCGACATCTTCACCGATGTGGACGGCATTTACACCACCGACCCGCGGGTGGAATCCCGGGCGCGCCGTCTGGATCGCATCACCTTTGAAGAAATGCTGGAAATGGCCAGCCTCGGTGCCAAGGTCCTGCAAACCCGCTCCGTCGAATTCGCCATGAAGTACCATGTTCCCGTGCGGGTCTTGTCGTCTTTTCAGGATGGCCCCGGCACTCTGGTCACCAATGAGGAAAATTCTGTGGAAGCTCCCCGCGTCTCCGGCATCGCCTTCTCCCGCAATGAAGCCAAGATCACCGTGGTCGGCGTGCCCGACCATCCGGGTATCGCCTCCGCCATTCTGGGTCCGATTTCCGCGGCCAATATCAATGTGGACGTGATTCTCCAGAACGTCTCGGAGGCGGGCAAGACCGACTTCACCTTCACGGTGGACCGCAATGATTTCGCCAAGTCCCGCGATATTCTCCAGGGCGTGGCGCAGGTGCTCGGCGCCGAGGACGTGCGGGGCGACACCCATATCGTCAAGGTTTCCGTGGTAGGCGTCGGGATGCGCTCCCATGCCGGCATCGCCGCCACCATGTTTGAAACCCTGGCGCGGGAAAACATCAACATCCAGATGATTTCCACCTCCGAGATCAAGATTTCCGTCGTCATCGAAGAAAAATATCTGGAACTGGCGGTGCGGGCGCTGCACGCGGCTTTCGCCCTGGACGGGGAGGCGCCAGCCTGATGCCGCTCATGTCCACTTATGCCCGGTTACCGGTCGCTTTTGCAAGGGGTGAGGGGGTCTGGCTCTATGATACCGAGGGGCGCCGTTATCTGGACGCCCTGGCAGGGATCGCCGTCTGTGGCCTGGGGCACAGCCATCCGGCGGTCACCCGCGCCCTGCAGACCCAGGCTGGGCAACTGTTGCACACTTCCAATCTCTACCGTATTCCGGCGCAGGAAAAGCTGTCCGATACCCTCTGCGCCGTCAGCGGCATGGATGCGGCCTTTTTCTGCAACAGCGGCGCAGAGGCCAATGAAGCGGCCATCAAAATCGCCCGCCTCCATGGTCATGGCAAGGGCATCGCCGAACCGCAGATTCTGGTATTCAGCAACGCTTTTCATGGCCGCACCCTGGCGACCCTCACGGCCACCGGCAATTTCCGCATCCAGGAAGGTTTCAGCCCCCTGCTGCCGGGTTTCGTGCGCGCCCCCTATGGCGATCTTTCCACCGTCCGCGCCCTGGTTCAGGCCAACCCCGGCATATGCGCCATTCTCGCCGAGCCCCTTCAGGGAGAAGGTGGGGTGCGCCCGGCACCGGAAGGCTTCCTGACCGGGCTGAGGGAGGTCTGCGACGCGCACGGTCTGCTCCTGATGCTGGACGAGGTGCAGACCGGCATCGGCCGTACCGGGGCCTTCTTCGCCTACCAGCAGATTCCCGGCCTGCGCCCCGACGTGCTCAGTCTGGCCAAGGGCCTGGGCAACGGCGTCCCCATCGGCGCCATGCTGGCCGGCCAATCGACGGCCGCGCTCTTCGGGCCGGGCAAACACGGCACCACCTTTGGCGGTGGGCCGCTGGTCTGCGCCGCCGCCCAGGCCGTGCTCGACACCATGCAGCAAGAAGACCTCCCCGCCCACGCCGGGCGGATGGGCGCCCTGCTCCGGCAGCGCCTGCAGAAGCGCCTTGGCGGGCACCCCGAGGTGCTGGAGATACGCGGCATGGGCCTGATGGTGGGCATCGAACTGGCCCATAAACCCGAACGCCTGGTGGAGCGCGCCCTGGAGGCTGGCCTGCTCATCAACGTCACGGCTGAAAAAGTCATTCGTCTGCTGCCCCCGCTGATTCTGCAAGAGGCAGAAATCGATCTTCTCGTCGCTGGCCTGGCCAGCCTTCTGGAATCCGCATCATGAACGTCCGTCACTTTCTGCGCCTCTCCGACCTCAGCCCCAGCGAACTGCGGGCGCTCCTGCAACGTGCCATCGCCCTGAAGAAAATCCAGCGGGACGGCGAACGTTACGCCCCTTGCGCGGGCCGGACCCTGGCGATGATCTTCGAGAAATCCTCCACCCGTACCCGGGTATCCTTCGAGACGGGCATGGCCCAATTGGGCGGCCACGCCCTTTTCCTTTCGCCGCGAGATACCCAACTGGGGCGCGGCGAGAGCGTCGAGGACACGGCCAAGGTCATCTCCCGCATGGTCGATATGGTGATGATCCGCACCTTCGGTCACGACAACCTCCTCCGCTTCGCCGCCGCTTCGCGGGTGCCGGTGATCAACGGTCTCTCCGACGACCATCACCCCTGTCAGCTCCTCGCCGACCTGATGACGGCGACGGAACACTGGGGCGACCTGCGCGGCAGGACCGTGGCCTATATCGGCGACGGCAGCAATAACATGGCCCACTCCTGGATGGAAGCCGCGCAGGTTTTCGACTTTCGACTGCGCATCGGCAGCCCGGCGGGGTATGTGCCCAGCGCCGGGATGCTGCAGAGCGGCGGCGATCAGGTCACGGTCTTGCACGATGCGGTGGCCGCGGTGCGCGGTGCCAACCTGATTGTCACCGACGTCTGGACCAGCATGGGTCAGGAAGAGGAGGCCGCCGCGCGCAAGGCGATTCTCGCCCCCTTCCAGGTCAACGCCACGCTCATGGCCGCCGCCGCGCCGGACGCCTTGTTCATGCACTGCCTCCCCGCCCACCGTGGCGAGGAGGTCAGCGCCGAAGTCATCGACGGACCCCGATCCGTCGTCTGGGAAGAGGCGGAAAACCGCCTGCACGCCCAGAAAGCCCTGATGGAATTTTTATTCGGCATCGGCCCCGTGGCCGCACTGCAAGGAGATTGACGCATGGTCAAGAAAGTCGTTCTCGCCTATTCCGGTGGTCTGGATACCTCGGTCATCCTCAAGTGGCTGCAGGACCAGTACCAGTGCGACGTGGTCACCTTCACCGCCGACATCGGCCAGGGTGAAGAACTGGAACCGGCGCGCGCCAAGGCCGAGAAGCTCGGCGCCAGGGAAATCTTCATCGACGACCTGCGCCAGGAATTCGTCCGGGATTACGTGTTCCCCATGTTCCGCGCCAACACCCTCTACGAGGGCGAGTATCTGCTGGGCACCTCCATCGCCCGGCCCCTCATCGCCAAGCGCATGGTGGAAATCGCCGCCGACGTGGGTGCCGATGCCGTCGCCCATGGGGCCACCGGCAAGGGCAACGATCAGGTCCGGTTTGAGCTGGGGGCCTACGCCCTCAACCCCGATATTCAGGTCATCGCCCCCTGGCGGGAATGGGATCTGAACTCCCGTGAAAAGCTCCTCGCCTATGCCGAACAGCGTGGCATTCCGGTGGAACGCCATGGCCAGAAATCCCCCTACTCCATGGATGCCAACCTGCTGCATATTTCTTATGAAGGCGGCATTCTCGAAGACCCCTGGGCGGAAGCCGAAGACGGCATGTGGCGCTGGACCACGGCGCCGGAGCAGGCGCCAGACCGGCCCCGTTATCTGGAAATCACCTACGCCCACGGCGACCCCATCGCCATCGACGGCGAGCCGCTCAATCCCGCGCAGTTGCTGGCGCACCTCAATACCGTTGGCGGCGAGCATGGCATCGGGCGCCTGGACATCGTCGAAAACCGCTATGTCGGCATGAAATCCCGGGGCTGCTACGAGACCCCCGGCGGCACCATTCTGCTCAAGGCCCATCGCGCCATCGAATCCATCACCCTGGACCGGGAAGTCGCCCACATCAAGGATGAGCTCATGCCGCGCTACGCCAGCATCATCTACAACGGCTTCTGGTGGAGTCCGGAGCGCCGCGCCCTGCAGACGCTCATCGATCAGAGCCAGCGACTGGTCAACGGCGTGGTGCGCCTCAAACTCTACAAGGGGGGGTGTATGGTGGTGGGACGGCAGTCGCAGGAGAGTCTCTTTGACCCACGTATCGCCACCTTTGAAGATGATGCGGGCGCCTACAATCAGAAGGATGCCGGGGGCTTCATCAAGCTCAATGCGCTGCGTCTGCGCATCGAAAAGCGTTTGCAGGGTTAAGGCGATGGCTCCCGACCAGCAGGTACCGGCCACCGCACTGGGCAAAAGCAGCCGCATCTCTCTGGACGGGCGGCGCAGCGAGCGCAGCGTCATTCTCGCCGATGGCAGCATGCACAGTCTCACCCTTCTGCACCCAGGCGTCTATACTTTGAGCAGTGAAGTGGCGGAGACCATCCGGGTGCTCAGCGGGATGGCCTACTACCATGCCGAGGGGGCCAACGATGTTCAGGAGTTGCATGCTGGCGACAGCATGGTCATTCCTGCCAACCAGAGCTACCGCCTGGAAGTGATGGAACCTCTGGATTACCTGCTTTCAAGTTAAGGAGATTCTCATGCGCATACTGCACACCATGCTGCGCGTCGTCGATCTGGATCGCGCCATTGCCTTTTACACGGAGGTACTCGGCATGCAGCTCCTGCGCCGTAACGATTATCCCGAGGGCGAATTTACCCTGGCCTTCGTCGGTTATCAGAACGAGAATGCCGGGGCGGTCATTGAGCTGACCTATAACTGGGGCGTGAAACAGTACGACCTCGGCGACGGCTTCGGGCATATCGCCATTGAAGTGGAGGATGCCGTGGCGGCCTGTGACGGCATCCGCCAGCGGGGCGGGAAGGTGGTACGCGAGGCCGGACCCATGAAGCACGGCAACACCGTTATCGCCTTCGTGGAAGACCCTGACGGCTACCGTATCGAGTTGATCGAGCGCAAATCAGACTTTGCCGAGCATCCGGCCTGACAGCCGGTAAGCAGGATACGAGCTCCGGTAAATTTGCCGTGTTCTTGGGTGTTAACAGAGATCGCCAGGAGGGGTTTTGCGCACGAAAAAGATGCAATCCATTCTCGCTGAACTGAACGACGGTTCAGCCGACATAGACGCCTCCGCGATCATTTCCACCGAAGGCCTGATGCTCGCCTCCGCCATTTCCGGAGAGGTGAGTGAAGACCGGGCAGGTGCGGTGATGGCGTCCATATCCTCCCTGGCCGACCGTGCGATGCGCGAGTTCAAACTCGGCAATCTGGAACAACTGGTGATGAAAGGGCACAATGGCTACGCCCTCATGATCCAGGCGGGGGACTATGCGGCGCTGATCGTTATCGGCTATGGCGATGGTCCGGAATGGAGCCTGGCGTTGCTCAGGAGCATTCCGGCGGCAGGCGCCATCAGCGACCTGCTGACACCAGGCTTCGGTTGGTCTATGGAAGAAGGGCCTGTCGGGATTCCGCAAGACTCGATCTAGCCGGTCAAGCCGGTGGAATGCCCTCGCTTTCCGGCTCCCATAACGCGTTACCACCCATATTCTGCAAATATTGCCGATGGAGCATGCACTCCTCCGCGCTGGCGCGGATCACCCGCAATGGGCCACGTGGCCGCGACAATGCCGCCGGAATGCCCTCGCTCCGACGGTCATCCCCCGCGGACCGCATCTCCGTTGCGGCGGAGCCACCTGCGGCACCCAGCATCCCCATCATATCCACCTGCCCGCCGGTCATCGCCAGGTAGACCTCGGCGAGTATCCGGGTGTCCAGCAAGGCCCCGTGCAGTTCACGATGGCTGTTTTCCACACTGTAACGCCGGCATAGGCTGTTGAGATCATTTTTCTGACCGGGATGACGGCGGCGCGCATCGGCCAGCGTATCCATTACGGCCTGCCGCAAAGGCGCCTTCCCGGCCAGTTGCAGTTCGTGATTCAGGAATCCCAGGTCAAAGGGCGCGTTGTGAATGATCAGCTCCGCGTCACCGAGAAACTCCAGAAACGCGTCCGCCACCTCCGCGAAACCCGGCTGATCCTGCAAAAATTCGTCGGTCAGTCCGTGTATCCGCAACGCCTCGGGATCGCTGCTGCGCTGCGGATTGAGGTATTGCTGGTAATACGCCTCCGTCACCCGCCGGTCGATCAGCTCCACGGCACCTATTTCGATCACCCGGTGCCCCTGCTTCCAATCGATGCCCGTAGTTTCCGTATCCAACACCACCTGCCTCACAGCCATCCCTCGCCCTCCCGCGCCTGCCCGCCCGCCGCATACTGATCCATGACCCGATTCAGCAGTGCGTCCACCCGTTCATTCTCGATATGCCCGGAGTGGCCTCTCACCCACTCCCACTGGACCTGGTGGCGGGCGGCCACCGCCGCCAACAACTCCCAGATATCGCGATTTTTGACCGCGTCCCCGCCCGCCGTCCGCCAGCCCCGGCGCTGCCAGCCAGCCAGCCACTGGGTCATGCCATCCCGCAGATAACGGGAATCACTGATCACCCGCACGGCGCTGGGTCGCTTGAGCGCCTCCAGACCGCGCAAAGCCGCCGTCAGCTCCATCCGGTTGTTCGTCGTTTCCGGGACGAAGCCCCACAAGACCCGCTCCTGTCCAGCCAGCCGCAGCCACACGCCCCAGGCGCCGATACCGGGATTACCGCGGCACCCGCCATCGGTAAAGAGCTCTATGATTTTTTCGGGCATGGGGCGGTGTTCTCAGTATCAGGACCAACATAGGCAACGGGGGCTTCGGACCGGACGTTCTGACGCCCGGAACGCACCTTGAACGACCGGACCGCGCCCACCAGCGGCCGCTCGGGATCCCGCCGCTGGGCCAGTATCAGATAGGCGTTGGCCCCTGCCGGCCACCAGCGGTCACCCACCAGCTCCATCCACTGCGCATTGCGCCGCAGGCCCGGAACGGTATATTGAAAATAACGTCCCTCGCGGAGCACGAAACCCTGCTCCTCGAGCAGACCGCGCAGTCGTCCCAGAGGCAGGAAGGGGCGCAGCCATGGCCAGGCACGATCCCTGCGCCAGAGATGCCAACGGCGTACCACACTCAGGCTCCCCCCCGGATTGAAATCCATGATCAGCACATGGCCTTCGGGACGCAGGACCCGCCAGCACTCCTCCAGCACCGCCTGCGGATTGGCCATGCGGGTCAGACAGAATGGGACGATGACCAGGTCGAAACGCATGGCGGCGAAAGGCATCGCCTCACAGACGCCATAGGCCTGCAGATACTCGTCGGAAGGCAGGGCAAAGCCGTCATTGAGCAATACCCAGGTATGCTCGTGGCCGGGCGGCAGTCCCCAGAAAACGGGTTGCCCGAGCTGCAGAATGGTCTCCGGTTGCAGGCGTTCTATCCAGCGCGGCAGCATATCCCGGGCACGGTCGAGCAGGAGGCGGCCGCTGCGGCCATTCCACCAGATGGCGGCGCGGCGTTCCCGCGGCCGACTTTGGCGTCCCGGGTGCTGCATATCAGCGCGATGGCCTTGCGGCGGCGAAAAAGGAAAACACTAACGTCCACCACCCCGATTCAATGCCATAATGGGCCTATGGTACCTTGCCCGAAGGGAGATGCAAAAATGCCCGTTCATTTTATTCCTGCCTTTACGGATAACTACATCTACGTCGCCGAAACGCCCAAAGGGGCGTGGATTATCGACCCCGGTTGCGCGGAACCCGTCCTTGACTGGTGCGCGGAACATACGCTCCGCCCGAGCGCCATTCTCTGTACCCACCATCATGCCGACCACACCGGAGGCGTGGAAGCGCTGGCGCAGTATTTCGGTATTCCCGTCTACGGCGCGAACCGGCGCATTCCGGGACTGACCCATGCCGTGGCCGAGGGTCGCCTGACGCTGGATGCGGAGACGCTCACGGTGCTGGAGGTACCCGGCCATACCCGCGATCATATCGCGTATTGGTGGGAAAACGTCCTTTTCTGCGGAGACACCCTCTTCGCCGCAGGCTGCGGGCGCCTCTTCGAGGGTACCGCAGCGCAGATGTTTCACAGTCTGCAACGTCTCGCGGCGCTGCCCGATCACACCGCCGTCTACTGCGCCCATGAATACACCCTCACGAATCTGCGCTTCGCGGCCCAGGCCGACCCGGACAATCCGGTCATAGTGCAGCGCCAGAAGGAAGCCATCGCACAGCGCGCGCGCAACGAACCCACCTTACCCTCCGACATGGCCCTGGAACGCGCCAGCAACCCTTTTCTGCGGTGCCGCGAGCCCGCTCTGATCCGCAGCGCCAACGCCTTCGATCCCGCTACGGGGGACGACCCCGTCCGTGTCTTCAGCGCCCTGCGCCGCTGGAAAGACCACTTTTCCTGAGATCAGCGCCGCGCCGGCAGGCAGATCAACTCAAAACGCTCGGTCCAGGCCTTGCGCAAAACCCGCAGGACGGCGTCGGCGTCCACCGCCGCGAGGGTCCGGAGAGACTCTTCCGCCGGAACCAGACGCCCCAGATAGAGCCATTGCCGCGTCAGGCGGCTCATGCGAATTTCCGCATCCTCCTGCCCGAGCAAGAGCTGAATCCGCAGGCTGCGCTTGGCCCAGATCATATCCGCTGCGGTCGGTCCATGCTCCAGCAACGTCGCCAGGACCTCAGCCATCGCTGCTACCGCCTGAACGTGCTGCGCGCCCGGCGTGGCCGCATAGAGCGTCCATTCACCACAGTCACGGAGGGGATCGAGATGGGAGAATACCTGGTAGGCCAGTCCGCGCTTCTCGCGCAACTCGCGGAACAGATAGGAAGCCGTACCACCACCCAGTATGGCGTTGGCCACCACATGGGCCAGATAGTCCTCTGCGGCGACGCTGCACCCAGGCGCCATCCAGATCAGGTGCGCCTGCTGCGCCTGGGCGCGGCGCAGCCGCTTCTGTCCGCCATGAAAACGGGGGGCGGGCACTGCCGTACGAGCCCCCCCGTGCGGCCCCCCGAAGGCGGCCTCCGCCCAGGCGCAGAGCACCCCATGCTCCACTTCTCCGACGGCGGTAACGATCAGCGGCGACTCGGCGAGGATCCGCTGGTGATAGGCTTGCAGGCGCTTGCGGCTGGCGGAGCGGATGCATTGCGCGTTCCCCAGTACCGGCCAGGCCAGGGGATGGGGTCCCCAGATTTCCGCGAGGGCGCGCTCCTGAGCCCAATCCTCCACATCCTCTGCCGCCATGGCCGCTTCCTGGGCAACCACGCGCTTTTCCAGGCGCAGGTCGGCGTGGTCGAAGCGCGGCTTCGTCAACAACTCGGCCAGCAGCGTAAAGGCGTCGGCGGCATCTTCCGCCAGTACCGTCCCGTGAAACACCGTGCTTTCCCGATCTGTAAACGCATTGATGGTACCGCCCAACGACTCCATGGCCGCATTGAGCGCATCGCCATCGCGCTCCGTGCTGCCTTTGAAGAGCATATGCTCCAGCAGGTGGGCAAAGCCGTTTTCGTCCGGGGCCTGATCCCGGCTGCCGTTGCCGACGGTCAGGGACAAGGCCACACTCCGGCGTCCGGGCAGTCGCTCGCTGATCACGGTCACACCGTTATCCAGCGTCGTGCAGAGAGGTTCGACGGCGCGCGTCATGTCAGGAGGGAACAACAAAAGTGGACCGTAGCGGTCCACCTGTGTCGCCATTGGCGCTCAACGACGTCGATAAGGATGTCGGCGGTAGATGGATTATTGCGGGATGTCCTTCATGCTCAGCTTGATCTTGCCCTGGCGATCCACTTCCAGAACCTTGACACGCACCGCCTGTCCTTCCTTGAGATGGTCGTGGACATCGCTGACCCGTTCGTTGCTGATCTGGGAAATGTGCAGCAGACCGTCGCGCCCCGGCAGAATCGTCACAAAGGCGCCGAAATCCATGATCTTGGCCACTTTTCCGTCGTAAATGGTATCGACTTGCACATCCGCCGTCAGCAACTCGATACGTCGCTTCGCGGCGGCGCCGGCTTCACCGTCCACCGAGGCGATGGTTACCGTGCCGTTGTCCTGGATATCGATGGTCGCGCCGGTTTCTTCGGTCAGGGCGCGGATGACTTTACCGCCCGGCCCGATGACGTCGCGGATGCGATCCGGATTGATCTGGATGGTGATGATGCGCGGTGCGTAGTCGGACAACTCGCCACGGCCCCTGGACAGCACGCCATTCATCAGGCCGAGGATATGCAGTCGTCCCGCCAGCGCCTGCTGGAGCGCCTGCGCCATGATTTCCCGGGTAATCCCGTCGATCTTGATATCCATCTGCAGGGCGGTCACCCCTTGTTCCGTGCCCGCCACCTTGAAATCCATATCGCCCAGATGATCTTCATCGCCCAGGATATCGGTGAGGACGGCAAAACGCGCTCCTTCCTTGATGAGGCCCATGGCCACGCCCGCCACCGGCGCCTTGAGGGGTACGCCCGCGTCCATCAGCGCCAAGGAGGCGCCACAGACCGTCGCCATACTGGAAGAGCCGTTGGACTCCAGTACCTCAGAAACAACCCGTAAGCTGTACGGGAATTCGCTGTCGGTCGGCAGGACCGCCGCTATCGCCCGCTTCGCCAGGCGCCCGTGCCCGATCTCCCGGCGCTTGGGCGAACCCACCATACCCGTTTCACCGGTAGAGAAGGGCGGGAAGTTGTAATGCAGCATAAAGCGGTCACGGCTTTCGCCCTGCAGGGCGTCGATGATCTGCTCGTCGCCCTTGGTACCCAAAGTCGCCACCACCAAGGCCTGGGTTTCCCCCCGGGTGAAGAGCGCCGAACCATGGGTCCGCGGCAACACACCCGCCTCGATGGTGATGGGCCGCACCGTCTTGCTGTCCCGGCCATCGATGCGGGGCGCGCCATCCAGAATACGTCCTCGCACGATGCCGGTTTCAATTTTTTTCAACAGTCCGCGAACCATGTCTCCGCGTCCCGCATCGTCACTGCCAAACTCGACCGCCATGGCCTGCTGCACATCTTCCAGCCGCTTGCTGCGCGCCTGCTTCTCCGTCAGCGCATAGGCCTCCTGCAGAAGCGGTGTGGCTTTCTCGCGCACCTGCACACCCAGTGCTTCATCGGCCACCGGCGCCACCCACTCCCAGCGCGGTTTGCCGGCCTCCCGCGCCAGCGCTTCGATGGTTTCGATGACGGGCTGGAACTGCGCGTGACCGAACATCACCGCTTCCAGCATGATCTCTTCGGACAACTGCTGCGCCTCGGACTCGACCATGAGTACGGCCTGCCGGGTTCCCGCCACCACGAGATCCAGTTGCGAAGTGGTCAGTTGCGCGTAACTGGGATTCAGCACATATTTCCCGTCGATGTAAGCCACCCGGGCCGCGCCAATCGGGCCATTGAACGGAATACCGGAAACCGCCAGCGCCGCCGAGGCACCCACCAGTGCCAGAATATCGGGATCGTTATCCCGATCCACCGACACCACCGTAGCGATGACCTGCACTTCGTTCATGAAGCCCTTGGGGAAAAGCGGCCGGATAGGACGATCGATCAGGCGTGACGTCAGCGTCTCCTTTTCCGTGGGCCGCCCTTCACGCTTGAAGAAACCACCGGGAATTTTGCCCGCCGCGTAGGCCTTCTCCTGATAATTGACCGTCAGCGGAAAGAAATCCTGGCCCGGCTTCATCTCCCGGCGGCCCACTGCCGTCACCAGAACGACCGTGTCTCCGCTGGAGACCAGCACCGCACCGTCCGCCTGACGCGCCATGCGGCCCGTCTCCAGTTGCAGGCGGCGGCCGCCAAAATCTACTTCTTTCCGGATCATGGTCAAAACTCTCTCCTTACTTGCGCAGACCCAGACGTTCGATCAGCGTGCGATAGCGATTCACATCCCGTTTCTTCAGGTAGTCCAGCAACTTGCGGCGCTGGCCGACCATCCGCAGCAGCCCCTGACGGGAATGGTGGTCATGCTTGTTCACCTTGAAATGATCTGTCAGCCCTTCGATTCGGGTGGTCAGCAGGGCAACCTGCACTTCCGGAGAACCCGTATCCCCCACATGGGTGGCATAACCCTGGACAACTTCTGCTTTGATATCATGAGACAACGCCATAATTCCTACTCCTCGGAAATTCTGAAAATGAATAACCCCTAGTTTACGCTCATGAGGCGGCGAGGCGCCACCTTTCCGTCGTCCATCACCTCTCCCAAACCGAGAAACTGCTCCCCCGGCCCGTAGAGACGAATGCGCCCGAGAGAAGGTGCATGGGCGACCACGACCCCCTGCCCCTGACGCAGATAATAGGCGGTGTTCTCCGTCAGGGTCACCGCCGGTAAATATTCCAGAGCCAGATCCATGGCCTTGAGGGGGCACACGCCCCGTCCGAGCACGTCGGCGAGCCCTTCCAGGGTCAGTGCCTGCGCGACATCGAAAGGACCGGTGGACGTGCGCCGCAATCCTTCCACATGTGCACCGCACCCCAGTGCCGCACCGATGTCCACCGCCAGACTACGGATATAGGTACCCTTGGAACAGCGCACATCCAGCACCAGGCGGTCACCGTCCAGGGAAACCAGGTCGAGGGCATCGATGCGTACCTGGCGTGGCGCCCGCTCCACCTCCAGCCCCTTGCGCGCCAATTCGTAAAGCGGCCTACCCCCCTGCTTGATCGCCGAATACATGGGCGGAATCTGCGCAATCTCTCCGAGAAACTGCGGCAGCACCGCCTGCACCTGCGCTTCGCTGACCGCAACAGGCCGTTCTTCCAGCACACTGCCTTCGCTGTCGCCGGTGGTCGTGGTCTGGCCCAGCCGCAGGGTCGCCCGATAGGACTTGTCCGCATTGAGAATATAATCAGAGACTTTGGTGGCCTCGCCGAAGAGCAGGACCAGTAGTCCGGTGGCGATGGGGTCAAGACTTCCCGTATGCCCGCCCTTTTTTAGGCCGAGCAGACGTTTGGCCCGTTGCAGAGCGGCATTGGACGTCAGACCCGCCGCCTTGTCGAGGAGCAGCAGGCCATGCTGACAACTCATGGCAGATCCTCCGGCGCGGGCGGAAGATGGGCCAGGAGTTCCGCCATTTCCGCACCACGGTCAAAACGCGCGTCGTAAACAAAGTGCAGGGGTGGGATGCGCCTCAACGCCAACCGCCTTCCCAGCAACTGCCGGATCTCGCCGGCATGATCCTGCAGAACCTCGCGTATCGTGTCGGCCCGGTCGGGACCATCCATCAACGAAAAATATACGGTCGCCGAGCGCATGTCCGTCGGCAAATCCACCATGGTGATGCTGGGGGGCAGCGGAGACAACCCGGAAGACATGCCGTGCAGACGCGGCAACACCGCCGCTATCTCTTCCCGGAGCAAATGGGCCACCCTGGCGCCGCGTGGGTAGGGGCGATGAGAACTGTGCAACATTTGCCTCCTAGACCGTTCGCGCCACTTCAGTGGTTTCAAACGCCTCGATGACGTCACCATTCTTCAGGTCATTGAAGTTGCGGATACCCACGCCACACTCGAAGCCTTCACGCACTTCCTTGACGTCTTCCTTGAAACGCCGCAGCGAGTCCATTTCTCCGGAATGGATGACCACATCCTGACGGATCACCCGAACCTTCGCGCTGCGCCGCAGGAGGCCGTCGGTAACCATACAGCCGGCGACCATGCCCACCTTGGGCACCCGGAATATCTCACGCACCTGCGCATGACCCAGAATACGCTCACGGATTTCCGGCGCGAGCATACCACTCATGGCGGCCTTCACCTCGTCCACGGCGTCATAAATGATACTGTGGTAACGAACATCCACCCCACTATGTTCGATCAGGCGCCGCGCGGGAGCTTCCGCACGCACGTTGAAGCCGATGATGACCGCCTGTGACGCTGCGGCAAGATTCACATCGGACTCCGTGATTCCACCGACCCCGGAGTGGATGACATTGACCTTGACCTCCGAGGTGGAAAGGCGTTCCAAGGTAGTGGTCAAAGCCTCGGCGGAACCCTGTACGTCCGCCTTGATCAGCAGATTCAACTGCTGCAACTGGCCATCCGCTGCCGCTTCGAACAGGCTCTCCAGCGTCGCCTTCTGACTCTTCGCCAGACGTACATCACGGAACTTGCCCTGGCGAAAGAGCGCCACTTCGCGAGCCTTGCGTTCATCCGCCACCACGACCACCTCGTCACCAGCCTGGGGGACATCTCCCAGCCCGAGCACCTCCGCCGGCATGCCCGGAGCCACCGATTGTGCAGGTCGCCCGGCATCATCCACCAGCGCCCGTACACGTCCAAATTGCGCGCCGGCCAAAAGCATGTCACCCGTATGCAGGGTGCCCTGACGGACCAGCACCGATGCCACGACACCACGTCCACGATCCAGCCGGGACTCGATGACCACCCCCTTCGCCGGACCGTTGATCTGAACATCCAGATCCAGCATCTCCGCCTGCAACAAAATGGCGTCCAGCAGATCGTCGATATGCAACCCGGTCTTTGCCGAAACATTCACGAATTGCGTGTCACCGCCCCACTCCTCGGGCACCACATCATGGCCGGCGAGTTCCTGGCGTATGCGTTCCGGATCCACGGAGGGCTTATCGATCTTGTTGACGGCCACCACGATGGGCACCTTGGCCGCCTTGGCGTGGTGAATCGCCTCGATCGTCTGGGGCATCACCCCGTCATCGGCCGCCACCACCAGCACGACGATATCCGTCGCCTGCGCGCCGCGGGCCCGCATCGCCGTAAACGCCTCGTGGCCAGGCGTATCGAGGAAGGTCACCATGCCCTTGGGCGTCTCCACGTGGTAGGCGCCGATGTGCTGGGTAATACCCCCGGCCTCACCACTCGCTACCTGGGTAGAGCGAATCCGGTCCAACAACGACGTTTTACCATGATCCACATGCCCCATGACGGTCACCACGGGGGGCCGCCGGCCCATGACCGGCGTCTCTGCCGCCCCGTCTTCCGTCAAAAAAGCCTCAGGGCTGGTGATTCCCACCAGCTTCACCTTGTGTCCCAACTCTTCCACGACGATTGCGGCGGTTTCCTGATCGATCACCTGATTGATGGTGGCCATCACCCCCATCTTCATCATCGTTTTGATCACGTCGGTAGCCTTGATCGCCATCCGGCTGGCCAGTTCACCCACGGTGATCGTTTCCGGGAGCGCCACTTCGCGGATGACCGGTGCCACCGCCCATTCGCTGACCGCAGGACCGCCCCGGCCGTGGTTTCGTTTGTCTGCGGACTTACGGCGCCGTGCCAGAGCATCGGCATTGCCACCGTCTTCACTACGCCGCCCGCCCCGCCGAGCAGCACCGCCACGGCGGGCGTCATCGTCGCCGCCGCGTCCAGCCGGCCCCGCTTTTTTGCCTTTTGGCGGCGGCGCTGCCGCAGGCGCTCTGCTGGCCGGCGCTGCTGCGGGACGTGCACGATCCGTACCGGCCGTCGATGTCCTGCCACGATCCGGGGCAGGTCGCTCGGAGGTGCGTGAGGGAGCTGCCGCGAGCTTCACTTCGGAACGTGGCGCCTCTTGTACCACCGCCACCTCTCCGCTCGCTGCCGCCACATCGTACGGCACCTGCTCCGGCTGACCGACAACCTCCTCCACCGGCTCCGGCTCCTCAGAAACCGGCGCGGGCCCGCCTGCGGAGACCGCTTCCACGACTGGCGCGGATTCCAGCAAAGCGGTGGTCACCTGAGCATCGGCCGGCAACTGTTCCGGTATAACAGACTCGGTAGCCTCTTCGGCTATCGCTTCCCGTTTGACGTAAGTCCGTTTGCGGCGCACTTCCACTTGTACCGTGCGCGACTTGCCTGCGCCTACGGATTGTTTGATTTCGGTGGTACTGGTGCGGTTGAGCGTAATACGGCGCGGTTCACCGCCACCCTCTCCGTGCGCACTGCGCAACGAAGCCAGAAGACGATGTTTGTCGTCCTCAGTGACCACATCCTCGGCCGTATTCTTGGAAATGCCCGCAGCGTTCAACTGCTCCAACAACCGAGCATTCGTTACACCCAATTCAGCAGCAAAATTGGCGACAGTTACCGTCATAATCCTCATTCTCCGAAACCGCTACCCCGCGACATACATCGCCGGGCCAGGGTCTGTATCAAGCAAACCAGGGCGCACGCGCCTCCAGAATGAGAGCCTTGGCCCGCTCTTCATCCACACCGACCATCTCGCATAGCTCGCTCGCAGCCAGTTCCGCCAGGTCCTCGGAAGTGACAACACCTTTACTGGCCAGTAAGTGCGCTAAACCCTTATCCATACCTTTCAGGGACAACAAATCTTCCGCGGGTTCACTGAGCGCCACCTGTTCTTCCTGGGCAATGGCCTTGTTGAGCAGGACGTCACGCGCACGGCGCCGCAATTCGCCGACGAGGTTCTCGTCCAGACCATCGATTTCCATCATTTCGGCAACCGGAACATAGGCCACCTCCTCAATGGAGGTAAAACCCTCGCTGACCAGCAGGGCGGCCAGATCCTCA